>JBPPMQ010000036.1:0-78889 GCA_051306135.1 Nocardioides sp.
CGCAACACCGGCTGAGCGAAGACTCAGTGCTCGGCGGCGAGCGCCCCCGCGAATCCGAGCATGACCACACCGACCGTGCCGTCGATGCCGCGCCGGAAGCCCGCCTTCGAGATCAGGTCCCGGGCTGTGGATGCGCCCACCACGACCCCGAGCAGCACCGCCATGCCGACGCACGCCAGCGTGAAGGCGTAGAGAGCCAGTTCGGCCATCGAGGCGTCGGTGGAAACGAACTGCGGCAGCACCGCAAGGTTGAAGGCGAGGACCTTCGGGTTGGTGATGTTGCACAAGAAGCCTTGGCGCACCGCCCGGCCGCGACCGACCTGGCCGCGGTTCGGGTCGTGCCAGCCCTCCTCGGAACCTTTGGCGGCCGCGAGGATCGCGGAGGCGCCCAGGTAGACCAGATAGGCGACGCCGAGCCACTTGACGGTGTTGAACACCGGTTGGGAGTTGGCGATGATCGCGCCGAGGCCGGTGACCACGGCGGCGGCTTGGACGACGTTGGCGATCAGGATGCCGAGCATCGTCCACAGTCCGCGACTGCGCCCGCCGGCGACGGTGACCCGCAGGGTGAAGAACGTGTCAGGGCCTGGCGCGACCGCCAACACGGTCGCGAACGCCAGGAACGACAGGTAGTTCTGCACCAGAGGAATCTAGCGGCGCCGGAATCTAGCGTCGGCGCAGGGCCGCGATGAACATCGCGTCCGTCTGGTGGCGGTGCGGCCACAACTGCACCGTGCCGGGGATCGGCCCGGCCGACTCCGGGATCTCCAGGCCCACCGGCACCAGTTCGATGTCGTCACGTTTCGCCAGCACCTCGTCGATGACGCCACGAGTCTCGGCCAGCACCGGCGAACAGGTTGCATAAACCACGATGCCGCCGGGACGGGTCAGCTCGATGGCGTTGCTGAGCAACGCTGTCTGCAGGGCCGTGAGCGCAACCAGGTCGGCCGGCGTACGGCGCCAGCGTGCTTCTGGACGGCGGCGCAGAGCACCCAGGCCGGTGCATGGGGCGTCGACCAGCACCCGGTCGAAACCGGCCTCGGCGAAGGGGGGACGGGTGCCGTCGCCGGTCACCACACCGATCACGCCGTCGGCGCCTCGCAGGTTCGCGGCCACCAGACCGGACCGGTGCTGCTGGGCCTCGTTGGCGACCACTCCGGCTCCCCGGTGAGCCGCCAGGGCAGCCAACAGGGCGGCCTTACCGCCGGGGCCGGCACACAGGTCCAGCCAGACCCGGTCCGTTCCGTCGATCGGGACACCGGCCGCAGCGATGGCGACCAACTGCGACCCCTCGTCCTGCACGCCGGCAGCACCGGCAGCCACAGCAGGAATCGCGCCGGGATCTCCCCCGTCGCACACGACGCCATAGGGGGAGAACGGGGTGGGTTCACCGGGAATCTCCTCGCGGGGAACCCGGCCGGGACGAGCCACCACAGTGACCTTGGGGGCGACGTTGTCGGCGGCGAGGAGGTCAGCGAGTTCGCCGCGGGCTCCAACGGCTTCGAGCGCGTCGGCGAGCGCGTCGACCACCCACGACGGGTGGCTCCACACCGCATCCAGGGCTGGCGCCAGTTCGGCCTGCCAGCCTTCCAGGTCGTGCGCGGCGACCTTGCGGAGCACGGCGTTGGCGAACCCGGCGGCCCCGGAGTTCGCGCGCTCTCGCACCAGGTCGACGGATGTGTTGATGGCGGCATGGGTCGGGACTCGCATGGCGAGCAGTTGGTGGCAGCCCAACCGCAACGCGTCGAGCACCTTGGCCTCGACCTTGGCCAGGTTGCGGTCCACACAGCGGGCCAGCACGGCGTCATAGGTGCCCTGCCAACGGATCGTGCCTGCTGCGAGTTCGGTGGCGAACCCGGCGTCGCGGCCGGACAGGTCGAAGCGGCGCAGCGTGTGCGGCAGCACCAGGTTGGTGTAGGCCCCCTCGACCCGGACCGCCTTGAGCACCTCGAAGGCAGCCAGCCGGGCCGGGTCGACGCGGGGCTTGTCGGCCGGTCGTTGGACCTGTGGGCGGCGACGGCGACGCTCAGGCATCGGCGTCCCGTTCGTCGTCGAGGCCCCGTTTGTCGCGCACCTTGTAGGTGCTCATGGCTGGGAGTGAACCGCGGTGTTGCCGAGCGTGGTGCCCGGTTCGATGCGCACACCCCGAGCCCAGTCGGCGGCCGCCATCTCCTTCTTGCCGAAGGCCTTGACCAAGCCGAGCCGGACGGCGGTGCTGCCGGTGCCGACCAGCACGGAGTTCTTGCCGGCCTCGACCGCACCCGACGCCAGCGTCTGGTCGGTGATGGTGACGGGGCCGATTTTGAGCCGTTCACCCTCGAACAGCGTCCAGGCTCCGGGGGCCGGCGTACAGGCACGGATTTGACGGTCGATAGCGGCGGCGGGCCTGCTCCAGTCGATCGCGGCGTCGTCGACTTCGATCTTGGCGGCGTAGGTGATGCCCTCGCTGGGCTGCTCGATGGCACGCAGTGAACCGTCCGCGAGGCCGTCGAGGGTGGCCACCATCAGCCCGGCGCCGCCCTCGGCGAGCTTTGCGAACATGCTCCCGGAGGTGTCGTCGGGGTGGATGGCCTGGGTCATCATCCCGAACGTCGGGCCGGCGTCGAGTTCTTTGACGATGCGGAACGTGGTGGCCCCGGTGATCTGTTCGCCGGCCCACACGGCCCGCTGGACCGGGGCGGCTCCGCGGTAGGCCGGCAGCAGCGAGAAGTGCAGGTTGACCCAGCCCAACGGCGCGAGGTCGAGGGCCGACTGGGGCAGCAACGCTCCATAGGCGACCACGGGACAGACGTCGGGGTGCAGCGCCTTGAGCGCTTCTTGGAACTCGGGGTCGCGTGGGTGGGTCGGTTTGAGCACCGGGACGCCGAGTTCCTCGGCCCGCGCCGCGACCGGGGACGGCACCAACTTGCGCCCCCGCCCTGCTGGAGCGTCGGGCCTGGTCACCACGGCCACCAACTCGTGGTCGGACTCGGCAATGGCGTTGAGGGTGGGCAGGGCCACCTCGGGGGTCCCGGCGAAAACAACGCGCATCGGGCCATCCTAGGAGGTTGAACGCACCTGAGGGTGCGGGGGTGACAACGGTCGAAGAGCGACCAGACCTTCAGGGGCGCTCATCCTTCGGGGCGTTCACAAGGACGGGTCGACCTGCACGCGGACCGACTCACGTTTGCGGGCCGCTCGCAAGCGCTGCATCTGCAGGAGCGCTGCCGACAGTGCCGGACCGTGCAGGCGGGGCACCCGGACCACCATCCGTTGGTGGTCGCCGGACGGCACCGGGCCGAGAACCTCACCCCCCGGGGGCAGGTCGAGCAAGACCAAAGCGTCGGCGACCGCGCCGGCCGGACCGGTGATCGAGGCCATCCGGCTGGCCGGCGGCAGGTGCGCTGCCCGACGGGCCTCGGCCTCTGCGGCAGCGTATGCCGGCTGGGACCAGCGCACCAGCGACTGGAGTTCAGGGGCTGCAGGATCACCGACGGCGAGGGCCCGTCCGCCGGGACGCACCAAACCGATCGCGTTACTCCACCGCCGCAGCGCCTCCTCCCCGCAGCGCAGGTCCTCGGTGCCAAGCAGCAGCCAGGTGTCCAACACGATCACGGCGGCGTACTCCCCGACCGGTTCGGCGCCTGGGGTGGCCACCACGATCGCGGGGCCACGGGGGGCCCGAGCCATCACCCTCTCCCCCGACGAGGTCGCCACCCGGACCCCGGGGAAGGACCGGCCGAGTTCCTCGGCGGTGCGGGCGTCGCCGATCACCGGAGCCCGCAGACTGGCGCTGGCACAGTTGGGACAGACCCAGATCTGGGTGTGCCCGCACCAGGCACAGGTGGCAGGCTCGCCGGGGCCGCCGACCCGCAGCGGCCCCGCACAGTTCTCGCAGCGCACGGGCCCGCGGCAGCCGCCGCACACCAACGCTGCTGCGTAGCCGCGTCGCGGCACCTGCACGAGCACTGGCCCTTCGGCCAGCGCGGTGCGGATCAGGCCATGGGCCTCGGCCGGGGTGCGGGTGGTTCGCGCCAGTGGATCCTTGGCCAGATCGTGTTCGGTGGCACCGGTGATGCCGACCTGCACCCGAGCGCGGGCGAACTGCCGAGTCGGAGCGATCAGCGGCGCCCAACCGCTGTCGACCAGGTGACGTGACTCAACCGTGGTGGTGAACCCGGAGATGATCGCAGCGGCCCCACACTCTTCGGCACGGGTCACCAGCACCTCGCGAGCGTGGGGGTAGGGGCTGCGCTGCTCGGTGAACACCTCGTCGCCGTCGTCCCAGATGGCCACCAGTCCAAGGTCGGCGACCGGCGCGAAACAGGCGGACCGGGTGCCGACCACGATCCGCCGTTCACCGCGGCTCAAGCTGAGAAAGGTGCGGTAGCGGGCTGCCGGCCCGACCCCCGCGGTGAGTTCGACCACCTGATCTGCCCCTACCCGGTCGCTCAGGGCGGCCGCGACGCGGGAGACGTCGCGGGCATCGGGCACACAGATCAGCACGCCCCGACCCGACGCGACAGTGGCCGCTGCGGCGACGGCCAGCAGGTCCGGCCAGTCGGTCCCGGCCGCTGCATGCCACACCGCGCGGGGTGACCCGCCGGCCGCCAGATGCGAGATCAACGCCGGCCCGGGCTCGTGTCCGGTCCAGGCGGCGGGGTCCGGACTCAGAGCGTCGATCGGCGTCGAACCCCTCGGGTCCTCAGCCTCCACGGCTGCGTGGCGCGGTGGCACCGCCAATCGCACGACATCCCACATCGGGCCGGCGTACCGGTTGGCGACGGCCTCGCAGAGTCGCGCGACGTCGGGGGTGAGCACGACCTCGCCGCTGACGACCCTGCCGATCGGCCGAAGTTGGTCGTGCTCGGAGTCGTCGCGACGTTCCAGCACGAACCCGTCGCGCTCTTTGCCGGCGAACCGGACCTTGACCCGGACACCCGGTTGAGCGGTCTGGGCCATCGCGACCGGAACGGCATAGTCGAACGGGCGGTCTAGGTGCGCCAGTCCGGTGTCGACCAGGACGCGGGCGACCCCACGGTCGGAGGTGATCTCCGCGTCGGCTTGCCGGCGGGCACGAGTGGCCGCCGCCTTGGCGCGGCCTTCCTTGGCTCGGTCGCGCACCAGACCGGGGAGGTCCAACTCGGGGGCGTCGCCGGTCATGGGGTTGTTCTATCAGCAGCCCGCGACTCTGGGCCGATGCCCTCGCATCTCAACCGGCCGCCTGCAACCCGTTCAATCACTGACCTTGTTGCTCCCGCCGCCCCAGTCACTGACCTTGTGGACCCGAAATCGCGAAATCCCGACCATAACGTCAGTGACTGGGGCGTAACGTCAGTGACTGGGGCGTAACGTCAGTGACTGGGGCGGGTGACGCAGGCTCAGAGACCGGCAGCCACGCGCAGCGCGTCAGCACGGTCGGTCGACTCCCAGGTGAAGTCTGGCAACTCGCGACCGAAGTGGCCATAGGCAGCAGTCTGGGCATAGATGGGACGCAACAGGTCCAAGTCTCGGATGATCGCCGCCGGACGCAGGTCGAAGACAGACAGCACGGCTTCCTGGATCTTCTCGTCCGACACCACCCCGGTGCCGAAGGTCTCGATGAAGACACCGACCGGGTGGGCCTTGCCGATCGCGTAGGCAACCTGGGCCTCGCAACGGCGGGCCAACCCAGCGGCGACGACGTTCTTGGCAACCCAGCGCATCGCGTATGCCGCGGACCGGTCGACCTTCGACGGGTCCTTGCCCGAGAAGGCACCGCCACCGTGGCGGGCCATCCCGCCATAGGTGTCGACGATGATCTTGCGGCCGGTCAGGCCCGCGTCCCCCATCGGGCCGCCGATGACGAACTTTCCGGTCGGATTGACCAGCAGGCGGTAACCCTCGGAAGGCACCTTGTGCGCGAAGGCCGCGAGCACCGGGTCGATGACATGGCTCTTGATGTCGGTGGCCAACTTGTCCAGCGAGGTCTCCTCCGAGTGCTGGGTGGACAACACCACGGTGTCGATGCGGACCGGTCGGTCGTCCTCGTCGTACTCGATGGTGACCTGGGTCTTGCCGTCGGGACGCAGGTAGTCTAGGGTGCCGTCCTTGCGCACCGCGGCGAGGCGCTCGGAGAGGGTCTGGGCGATCTTGATCGGCAGCGGGAAGAGTTCGTCGGTGTCGTCGCAGGCGTAGCCGAACATCAGGCCCTGATCTCCGGCGCCCTGGCGGTCCAGTTCGTCCTCGGAGGCTTCGACGCGATCCTCGTAGGCGTCGTCGACGCCCTGGGCGATGTCGGGCGACTGGGCACCGATGGCGACCTGGACGCCGCAGGAACGGCCGTCGAAGCCCTTCTCAGAGGAGTCGTAGCCGATCTCGAGGATCTTGTCGCGCACCAACTCGGCAACCGGTGCATACGCCTTGGTGGTCACCTCGCCGGCGACCACCACCAGGCCGGTGGTGAGCAGGGTCTCGACGGCAACCCGGCTGGACGGGTCCTCCTTGAGGAGGTAGTCCAACACAGTGTCGCTGATCTGGTCGGCGATCTTGTCGGGGTGGCCCTCGGTCACGGATTCGCTGGTGAAAAGACGTCCGGTCATGTGGGACAGCCTACCGCGCAGCGCGCCGGCATCCGCGATCCGAGACACAGTCTCACCTCAGTCGGGCACAGACCGCGTCCCAGATCGTGCGTGCCAGCGCTGACTTCGTCCCCAGCGGTACGTCGACCTGAGAGCCGTCGGCAGCCAGCACAACTGCGGCGTTGTCGGGGCGACCGAACACCTGACCGCCGCTCACGTCGTTGATGACCAACAGGTCGCAGCCCTTGCGGGCAAGCTTGTCGGCGCCGTACTCCAACACCGAGTGAGTGCCGTCACCGGTCTCGGCCGCGAAGCCGACGATGATCTGGCCGGCGCGGGCCCGCTGGGTGGATATCTCGGCGAGGATGTCGGGGTTCTGGGTCAGTTCGATCGTGGGCGAGGTCCCGTCGGACGCCTTCTTGATCTTGGTGTCGGCCACCGCGACGGGCCGGAAGTCGGCGGGGGCGGCAGCCATGACCACGGCATCGGCGCCGGCTGCTGCGGCCAGCACCTCGGCACGCAGTTGGGCGGTCGTCTCGACCCGCACCACCTTGACCCCGGCGGGGTCGACCAAGGCGGAGTTGGCAGCGATGAGGGTGACCTCGGCGCCGCGGGCGGCGGCCGCGCGGGCGAGCGCGAAACCCTGCAGGCCACTGGACTTGTTGCCCAGGAAGCGGACCGGGTCCAGGTATTCGCGGGTGCCCCCGGCACTGACGACCACGTGGCGGCCGGCCAGGTCGGTGGCTCCCCCACCGGCCAGCACCTCGACGGCATACTCGAAGATCTCGGCCGGGTCCGGCAGACGGCCCTTGCCGGTGTCCTTGCCGGTCAGGCGGCCTTCGGCGGGCTCGATCACCAGCACGCCGCGCGAGCGCAGTGTGGCGACGTTGGCCTGGGTGGCGGGGTGCTCCCACATCTCGGTGTGCATCGCGGGCGCGAACACGACCGGGCACCGGGCGGTGAGCAGGGTGTTGGTCAGCAGGTCGTCGGCCAGGCCGTGGGCTGCCCTGGCGATCAGGTCGGCCGTCGCCGGTGCCACCACCACGAGGTCTGCCGACTGGCCGATCCGGACGTGCGGCACCTCTGCGACGGACTCGAAGACCTCGGTCTGCACCGGTTTGCCCGACAGCGCCTCCCAGGTGGCGGCACCGACGAAGTTGAGGGCCGCCCGGGTCGGTACGACGCTCACGTCGTGGCCAGATTCGGTGAACCGGCGCAGCAACTCGGCTGCCTTGTAAGCAGCGATGCCGCCGCTCACGCCGAGGACCACCTGTGGGCGGCCCGGGGGCGAGACGACGGCAGCCGGCTCAGTCAACGACGTGACTTACTCAGCGGAGCCGAATGGGTTGGCGATGGCAGCCGCTGCCTTGGCAGCCTCGGCTGCGGCGATCTCGGCGGGGTCGATGTCCTCGCAGGTCAACATGTCTTCGTTGATCTCGCGCAGCGCGATCGACAGCGGCTTCTCCTGAACGTGGGTGTCCACCAGTGGGCCGACGTACTCCAGCAGGCCTTCGCCCAGTTGGGAGTAGTAGGCGTTGATCTGGCGGGCGCGCTGTGCACTGTAGAGAACCAACTTGTATTTGCTGTCGGTCTTGGTGAGCAGTTCGTCGATCGAGGGGTTGGTTACGCCTAGGGCGTCGATCTCAGGTGCAGACACGTGCGAACTCCGTCAAGTCATTGGGATGCGTCCGGAGTGCCGGACTTGATCAATGCTACCAACTCATTGGCTGCTTGGTGAACTTGCCTGTTGACGATCGTGGTGTCGAACTCCGGCTCGGCGGCCAGTTCGACCTTCGCGGTTTCGAGTCGACGGCTCCGCTCCTCCTCGGTCTCGGTGCCCCGGCCGACCAGCCGGCGAACCAACTCCTCCCACGACGGAGGGGCCAAGAAGACAAAGAGTGCGTCCGGCATGGTTTCGCGGACTTGGCGGGCGCCTTGCAGGTCGATCTCCAGCAACGCCGGGCGCCCGGCGGCCAGCACCTCTTCCACGGGGCCGCGCGGCGTGCCGTATCGGTGGGAGCCGTGGACGGTGGCCCATTCCAGCATCTGCCCGTCGGCGACCATCTGGTCGAACTCTTCGGGGCTGACGAAGTGGTAGTGCACACCGTCGACTTCTCCGGGACGGGGCGGGCGGGTGGTCGCCGAGACCGACAGCCAGACGTCGGGATGGTGGTCGCGTACGTAGGCGGAGACGGTGCCTTTGCCGACCGCGGTTGGTCCGGCGAGTACGACGAGTCGGGTCACCGACTCACCGACCCGGTGCGCCGGAGCCGAACTCCTTAGCCAGGGCCGCGATCTGGTTGACACCCAGACCTCGCACCCGGCGACTCTCGGCGATCCCGAGTCGCTCCATCACCTGGGTGGCGCGCACCTTGCCCAGACCGGGCAGCGACTGGAGCAGGTCGATGACCCGCATCTTGGCGATGACATCGTTGCTTTGGCCCTGCTCGATGACCTCGGTCAGCGAGGCTCCCGAGTGCTTGAGCCGGTTCTTCACCTCAGCCCGTTCCCGGCGAGACGCCGCAGCCTTGTCAAGAGCGGCCAGACGCTGTTCGGGAGTCAGCTGCGGGAGTGCCACGTGGGAACCTTTCGAGATGGGCGGTGCGTTCGCGTCAATCTATCCACCCGGCGTGGGCTGGGCAACGCGGTGGGCAGATCGGCCCCGTATGCCGATCCTGCTCAGGACCGTAGGCTCGCCGCGACCTCGCGCACCCGGGTCACCAGGCCGACCGACGTCGGGCCGGCCCGCAACACACCGCGGCTGGTGCTCGGGGTGACCTGTGGCAGCGCTGCCCCGAAGATGCGGGCCAGGTCGGCCGGGGTGCCTCCCTGCTCGCCGAAACCCGGGGCGAGGATCGGGCCGTTGAAGTCGAAGTCGACGCCGAGGTCGCCGATGGTGGCACCGATGACCGCCCCGAAACTGCCGAGCGGTTCGGCGTCAGCGTTGAGATCACGTAGGTGGTCGATCATGGTGGCGCCCACGCTGGTGCGACCGATCGAGGCGCTTTGGACCTCCGGGCCTTCCTTGTTAGAGGTGAAAGCGAGCACGAACAGGCCGGCGTGGTGCCTGCGGGCGACCTCGACGAAGGGGTCGAGCGAGCCGAATCCCAGGTAGGGGCTGACGGTGATCGCATCGGCAGCCAGCGGGGAGGCCGGGTCGAGGTAGGCCTCGGCGTAGGCGTAGGAGGTGGAGCCGATATCGCCACGCTTGACGTCGAGGAGCACCAACGCACCTGCCTGTCGCGCGGTCGCGATGACCTTTTCCAGCACCGCGACGCCGGCCGAGCCGAATCGTTCGTAAAACGCACTCTGCGGCTTGACCACCGCCACCTGGGGCGCGATCGCCTCGACGGCTGTCATCGCGAACCGCTCCAGCCCGGCGACGGTGGCGGGCAGCCCCCACTCCTGAAGCAGGCCGACGTGTGGGTCGATGCCCACGCACAGCGGGCCCCGCTCGGCCAGCGCGGCGGTGAAACGTGCTCCGAAGGTCATGGACTGATCCCCTTGGCGATTCGCCGTGGCCAGTTCGGTCCCTCGTAGATGAAGCCGGTGTAGCCCTGCACCAGGGTGGCGCCGGCGTCGAGGCGGGCCTGGGCGTCGGCCACGGTAGTGATCCCACCGACCCCGATGAGCGTGAGGGAGTCGCCGGCGGTGGCTTTGACCAGCCGCAACACTGCCAGCGCGCGATCTTTGAGCGGTGCCCCGGAAAGGCCCCCGGCCCCGATCTCGTCGATCTCTGCCGGGTGGGCCCGCAAGCCGTCGCGGGAGGTGGTGGTGTTGGTCGCGATGATCCCATCCAGGCCGACCGAGACCGCCATCTCGACGACCTCGACGATGTCTTGGTCATCCAGATCCGGGGCGATCTTCACCAGCAACGGCACCGGGCGGTCGGCATACTTCTCGGCGGTCGTTCGCACCCGGGCGAGCAGCGGCTGGAGTCGGTCGACGGCCTGCAGGTTGCGCAGCCCCGGGGTGTTCGGTGAGGAGACGTTGACCACCAGGTAGTCGGCGTACGGCGACAGCAGTCGGGTCGAGGTGGCGTAGTCGGCTTCCACGGCCGCCTGGTCGTCGTCGGGCACGGCCCTGGACTTGCCGATATTGACTCCGAGGACCGGAACCTTCCTTTGGGAAGGCCGCAAGCGTCCACTGGCGGGGCTGCGAGCCTGCTGACGCGCAAGGAGTCGACGAGCGACCGCTTCGGCACCGTCGTTGTTGAAACCCATCCGGTTGACCACCGCACGGTCCGCCACCAGCCGGAACAGCCGCGGCTGGCTGTTGCCGGGTTGGGCCAGCGCCGTGACGGTGCCGACCTCGACGTGTCCGAACCCGAGTCCGCCGAGGGCGTCGACCCCGACCGCGTTCTTGTCGAACCCGGCAGCCAGCCCGAGTGCGTTGGGGAACGTGAGTCCCATCGCCTGCACCGGGGCGCCGGGGACCGAACGCCGCACCAGCACCGGCTCGGCCGCCCGAATCGCGGTGAACGCGTGGTGGTGGGCCTTCTCGGCGTCGGTCTTGGTCAGGAACTGGTTGAACAGCCCCCGGTAGAGGCCCATCAGGCGCCAGCCTCCACGAACGCGTGCCACTCCTGGATCGAACGGACATCGAGGGTGCCACGGGCCAGCGCTTCGATGCCTTGCACGGCCGCACCGAGACCCTGCACCGTGGTGATGCAGGCGACGTTGGCCATCACTGCCGCGGTGCGGATCTCGTAGCCGTCGACGCGGGCGTGGGAGCCCTGCGCCTGCGACCCGTTGGGGGTGTTGATGACCAGGTCGATTTCGCCGGCCAGGATCATCTCCACGGTCGTCTTCTCCCCTTCGGCCGAGCCCAGGTAGTGCTTGCGCACCACGGTCGCCGAGACGCCGTTGCGGCGCAACACCTCGGCGGTGCCCTCGGTGGCGAGGATCTCGAAGCCGTGGTCGGCGAGCACCTTGATCGGAAAGATCATGGTGCGCTTGTCGCGGTTGGCCATCGACACGAAGATCCGGCCGCGGGTGCCGTCCGCGGCCTTCGACGGCAACGGCAGCGGACCGAAGGCGCCCGCCTGGGACTTGGCGAACGCGCGACCGAAGTCGGCATCGAGCCCCATCACCTCACCGGTGGACTTCATCTCCGGGCCGAGCACGGTGTCGACCTGCTTGCCGTCGGCGGTACGGAACCGGTTGAACGGCATGACCGCCTCCTTGACCGCGATCGGCTGGTGCGGCGGCAGGGTGCCGCCGTCGCCGGTCGCGGGCAGTACGCCGGCAGCCCGCAGGTCCGCGATCGACTCACCGAGCATCACCCGGGCGCAGGCCTTGGCCAGCGGGGTCCCGGTTGCCTTGGAGACGAACGGGACGGTGCGTGAGGCCCGCGGGTTGGCTTCGAGCACGTAGAGCACATCGGAGCCGAGCGCGAACTGGATGTTGATCAGGCCGAGCACTCCGACGCCGCGGGCGATCGCCTCGGTGGCAGCGCGGATCCGGGCGATCTCGGCGGCACCCATGGTGATCGGTGGCAGTGCACACGAGGAGTCGCCGGAGTGGATGCCGGCCTCCTCGATGTGTTCCATCACGCCGCCGAGGAAGAGCTCCTCGCCATCGAAGAGCGCGTCCACGTCGATCTCGACCGCGTCGTCGATGAACCGGTCGACCAGCACCGGGCGGTCCGGGGAGATCTCGGTGGCTGCTTCGATGTAGGAGCGCAGCGCGTCGTCGTCATAGACGATCTGCATGCCGCGTCCGCCCAGCACATAGGACGGACGCACCAGCACCGGGTAGCCGATCTCGGCGGCGATCTCGCGAGCCTGGGGGAAGGTGGTGGCCATCCCGTGCTTGGGAGCAACCAGCCCGGCCTCGGCGAGCACTCGACCGAACGCGCCGCGTTCCTCGGCCAGGTGGATCGCCTCGGGGGTGGTCCCGACGATGGGCACTCCGTTGTCCTTCAGTGCCTGGGCCAACCCGAGCGGGGTCTGGCCGCCGAGTTGGCACACCACACCGGCGACCGGTCCGGCGGCCTGTTCGGCGTGCACGATCTCGAGCACGTCCTCCAGGGTCAACGGCTCGAAGTAGAGCCGGTCGGAGGTGTCGTAGTCGGTCGAGACGGTCTCGGGGTTGCAGTTGACCATGATGGTCTCGTAGCCGGCACCGCCCTTGGCGGCCGACAGGGCCAGCGAGGCGTGCACACAGGAGTAGTCGAACTCGATGCCCTGGCCGATCCGGTTGGGTCCGCTGCCCAGGATGATCACGGCCGGCAGTTCGCGCGCGGCCACTTCGGTCTCCTCGTCGTAGGAGGAGTAGTGATATGGCGTGGAGGCGGCGAATTCGGCGGCACAGGTGTCGACGGTCTTGTAGACCGGCCGGATGCCGAGGGCGTGACGCACCCCACGGACCACGTCGGCGCTCATCCCGCGGATACGGCCGATCTGGACGTCGGAGAAGCCGTGCCGTTTGGCCCAGCGCAGCATGTCGGGGTCCAACTCGGGCGCCCGGGCGACTTCGGTGGCGATCTCGTGGATCAAGAACAGTTGGTCGACGAACCAGGGGTCGATCTTGGTCGCCTCGAAAACCTGGTCCGCGCTGGCACCGGCCCGGATGGCGTCCATGACCCGCTTGAGCCGGCCGTCGGTCGGCACGGCGATCTCGGTCAGCAGGTCCTCGAGCGGCTCACCGGCGGTGGCGGCTGCGAAGTCGAAGACGGCCTCCGGCTTCTCCAGGCTGCGCAACGCCTTCTGGAGGGCTTCGGTGAAGTTGCGGCCGATCGCCATCGCCTCACCGACCGATTTCATGTGGGTGGTCAAGGTGGTGTCGGCTCCGGGGAACTTCTCGAACGCGAACCGCGGAACCTTGACCACGACGTAGTCCAGGGTCGGCTCGAAGGCAGCCACGGTGCGTCCGCCCCCAGGGCCGGCGGTGATGTCGTTCTCGATCTCGTCGAGGTTGTAGCCGATGGCCACCTTGGCGGCGATCTTGGCGATCGGGAACCCGGTCGCCTTCGAGGCCAACGCGCTGGATCGCGAGACCCGCGGGTTCATCTCGATCACGATCAGGCGACCGTCGGCGGGGTTGACGGCGTACTGAATGTTGCAGCCACCGGTTTCGACGCCGACGGCGCGGATGATGCCGATCGCGAGGTCGCGCATCTTCTGGTATTCGCGGTCGGTCAGCGTCATCGCCGGGGCGACGGTGATCGAGTCGCCGGTGTGCACGCCCATCGGGTCGAGGTTCTCGATGCTGCAGACGATGACGACGTTGTCCATCCGGTCGCGCATCACCTCCAGTTCGTATTCCTTCCAGCCGATGATGGACTCCTCCAGCAGCACCTCGGTGGTCGGGCTGGCGGCCAGTCCGGAGCCACCGATGCGACGCAGGTCGGCTTCGTTGTAGGCCATCCCCGACCCGGCCCCGCCCATGGTGAAACTGGGCCGGACCACCATCGGGTAGCCCAGCGAGTCTGCGGCTCCGAGCAGGTCGTCGATCGTGTGGCAGATGACCGAGCTGGCCACCTCGCCACCGAGGTCCTCCACGATGGCCTTGAACATCTGCCGGTTCTCGCCGCGGTCGATCGCCTCGATGGAGGCACCGATCAGTTCGACGTCGTACTTGGCCAGTACGCCGGCCGCATCGAGCGCGACCGCACAGTTGAGCGCAGTCTGTCCGCCCAGGGTGGCCAGCAGCGCGTCGGGGCGTTCCTTGGCGATGATCTTCTCGACGTATTCCGGTGTGATCGGCTCGATATAGGTCGCGTCGGCGAACTCCGGATCCGTCATGATCGTGGCCGGGTTGGAGTTGACCAGGATGACCCGCAGGCCTTCAGCCTTGAGCACCCGGCACGCTTGAGTGCCGGAGTAGTCGAACTCGCAGGCCTGCCCGATCACGATGGGGCCGGACCCGATCACCAGGATCGAGGCGATGTCGGTGCGCTTGGGCATCAGAGCGCTCCTTCCAGGAGGTGGATGAAGCGGTCGAAGAGGTAGGCGGCATCGTGAGGTCCGGCCGCTGCCTCAGGGTGGTACTGCACGCTGAATCCAGTGAGGCGGCCCTCGGCGCTACGCAACTCGAGGCCTTCGACACAGTCGTCGTTGAGGTTGACGTGGCTGACGGTGGCGGTGCCGTACGGCGTGGCCAGGTCCATCCCGATCGGGGCGTCGACCGCGAAACCGTGGTTGTGGGCGGTGACTTCGACCTTGCCTGTGGTCAGGTCTTTGACCGGCTGGTTGATGCCCCGGTGGCCGTATTTGAGTTTGTAGGTCCCGAACCCGAGGGCCCGGCCGAAGAGTTGGTTGCCGAAGCAGATCCCGAAGTAGGGCAGTCCGTGGCCGAGTGCAGCTTGGAGGAGTTCGACCTGCCTGGTGGTGGCGGCCGGGTCGCCGGGGCCGTTGGAGTAGAAGAGGCCGTCGGGGTGGACGGCCAGCACGTCGTGGAGGGTTGCGGTGGCAGGCAGCACGTGCACCTCGATGCCACGCTCGGCCATCCGCTCCGGAGTCATCTCCTTGATGCCGAGGTCGAGGGCGGCGACGGTGAACCGTTTCTCACCGTGGGCAGGCACCACGTAGGCCTCGGCGGTTGAGACGGCCTCGGACAGGTTGGCGCCGCTCATCGGGTCGGCTGCCAGCACCCGCTGGTGGAGCGCCGTCGGGTCGGTCTCGGTGCTGGAGATGCCCACTCGCATCGCGCCGGACTCACGCAGATGCCGGGTCAGCGCGCGGGTGTCGATGCCACTGATGGCGACGATGCCCTGGCTGGTCAGTTCCTCGTCCAGGGTGCGGACCGAACGCCAGTTGCTCGGCACCCGCGCCGGGTCTCGCACGACGTAGCCCGACACCCAGATCCTGGAGGACTCGGAGTCCTCGTCGTTGACACCGGTGTTGCCGATGTGGGGAGAGGTCTGGACGACGACCTGGCGGTGATAACTCGGGTCGGTCAGAGTTTCTTGGTAGCCGGTCATCCCGGTGGCGAACACAGCTTCCCCGAAGGTCTCGCCGGTGGCCCCGTAGGCCTCGCCGTGGAACGTGCGCCCGTCCTCAAGGACCAACAGCGCCGGTGCGCGCAAAGACACGCCGTACCTCCTTCGCCGCCTCACGGGACGGCCGGTTAAAGGATGCTCGATCGGACTCGACCCTACCAGCGGGGCTCGTCGAGATGGTCATCGGCGCGCGCCTGAACCGACCAGATGCAACGAACCGAGACCGGCCCGGATGGGCTGACTCACCAGCCCACCCGAACCAGTCGTACCGGGCCGCTGCTCAGCGCGCGATGACCACCTTCAGCGCCTTGGTCTCAGCCGCGTTGCCGAAGGTCTCGTAGGCATCGAGCATCTGATCGAAGGTAAAGTGGTGGGTGGCGAACCGCTCGGCGTCCAGCTGGTGCTGGGCGACCAACTTCAACAGCATCGGCGTGGTGCTGGTGCTGACCAGCCCCATGGTGATGTTGATATCGGTGATCCACAGTTCATTGAGCGCCAACTCGACCGGCTTGCCGTGAACACCGACGTTGGCAACCGAGCCGCCAGGGCGCACGATCTTGATGCAGGCATCGAAGGTGGCCGGAATGCCGACCGCTTCGATCGCCACGTCCACCCCGAGCCCATCGGTGAGGGCGAGGACCTGATCGAGCCAGTCCGGCGCGCTCGATACGACCGCATCGGTCGCACCGAACTTCAGAGCCTGATCCAGACGGTTCGCGTCCAGATCCAGCGCGATCACCTTCGCGGCGCCATACAGATGCGCGGTCATCATGGCGGCTAGCCCGACGGGGCCGGCGCCGACCACGGCAACCACGTCTCCCGGTTGCACGTCGCCGTACCGGACGCCGATCTCGAAGCCGGTCGGCAAGATGTCGGACAGCATCACGGCTGCCTCATCGCTGACTCCCGCGGGAACCTTGTACAGGGAGTTGTCGGCGAACGGAACCCGCACCAACTCCGCCTGAGTGCCGTCGATCAGGTGGCCGAAGATCCAGCCGATCCCGCTGGCGCCTTCGTCGGCCAAGCAGTGCGCATACAGGCCCTGATGGCAGTATTCGCACGACCCGCACGCGCTGACACACGAGATGATCACCCGATCGCCGGCAGTCACGTTGCGGACGGCCGCTCCGACTTCGACGACCGTGCCGACACCTTCGTGACCGAGAATCCTGCCCGGCGTGACGGCGGGCACATCGCCCTTGAGGATGTGTAGATCTGTACCGCAGATCGTGGTGGTGTCGACGCGTACGACGACGTCGGTCGGCTCCTGGATGACAGGGTCCGGGACTTCTTCCCAAGCCTTGGATCCAGGACCGTGATAGACGAGTGCCTTCATGGCTGGGCCTTTCATGTGGGGGACCAGGGCCACTCCCCGGCCTCGATTCCACTCTCCTCCAGCCGACCGGGTTGCTGAAGGGACCTTTGGCATGTTCCTAGACCAAGGGGCCTGGCCCCGAGCGTTGCTCAGGGCAGGATCCGCTCAGCCGTGGTGGGTGCGCACCCCACGCAGGAACGTCGCCACCACCGACCCGGTGAAGGTGCGGTCGTGCCACGGGTTGTTGCGGCTCAGCGACAGCGAGGTATCACGGTCAACCCTCACCTCGGCGGTGGTGTCGACCAGCGTCAGGTTGGCCGGCTCCCCGACCGCGATCGGTCGCCCCTGGTCGGCCAGAGCGGCAATCGAGGCCGGCGCACTCGACATCACCCGGGCCACGCCCGCCAGGCCGAGGCGCTCCCCGACGGCGGACCAGACCACACCGAAGGCGGTCTCCAGACCGAGCATGCCGAAGGCGGCATCGACGAAGGCGTGTTCCTTGTCGTGGCGGGCGTGCGGCGCGTGGTCGGTGGCCACCGCGTCGATGGTGCCGTCGACCAAGGCCTCACGCAGGGCCGCGACGTCCTCGGGTCGACGCAGCGGCGGGTTCACCTTGTAGGTCGGGTCATAGGTCGACAACTCGTCGGTGGTCAACATCAGGTGGTGCGGGGTCACCTCGGCGGTGACGGCGATGCCTTGGGTCTTGGCCCACCTGATCACTTCGACCGAGCCGGCGGTGGACACGTGGGCGACATGGACTCGGGATCCGGTGTGTCGGGCCAGCATCACGTCGCGGGCGACGATGGTCTCCTCCGCGATGCTGGGCCAGCCGGGCAGCCCCAGTCGCCCGGACAGCTCGCCCTCGTGGCAGCACGCCGAGCCGTAGGGCGCCAGGTGTGGGTCTTGGGAGTGCTGGGAGACCACTCCTCCGAATGCGCGGACATATTCCAGTGCCCGGCGCATCACACGGGCATCAGCCACACAGCGACCGTCGTCGGAGAACACCGACACCCGGGCACGCGATCGGGCCATCAGGCCGAGTTCGGCTAGTTCTTCCCCGCCGAGTCCCCGGGTGACTGCGCCCACCGGGTGGACGTCGACGAGTCCGACCTGCCGACCGAGGTCCCAGATCCGTTCAGCGGCCTCAGCGGTGTCGGTGACCGGGGTGGTGTTGGCCATCGCCAGCACCGCGGTGAAGCCTCCGGCCGCAGCGGCTGCGGACCCCGAGGCGATGGTCTCGGCATCCTCCCGGCCGGGTTCGCGCAGGTGGGTGTGCAGGTCGACGAAACCGGGCAGCAGGCTGAGTCCGGCAGCATCGACGGTCTCGACAGCCTCCACGGCGAGGGCCGAGCCGATGTCCACGATGAGGCCGTCACGGACGAGCACGTCGCGAGTGGTGCCGTCCGGGAGGGTGGCTGTGGTGATCAGTAGGTCGTTCATCTCAAGCCTCCTCGCCTGCGAGCAGGTGATAGAGCACGGCCATCCGGATCGCGACCCCGGCTGAGACCTGGTTCAGAATCATCGAGTCGACGGCGTCGGCTGCCTCCGGGGAAATCTCCAGACCGCGGTTCATCGGCCCCGGGTGCAGGATCGGGGTGCCGGGACGCAACCGCGACAGTCGAGCGCGGGTCAGGCCATAGCCGACGGTGTACTCCCGGGCGGACGGGAAGAATCCGCCGCCCATTCGCTCACGCTGGACCCGCAGCATCATCACCGCGTCCAGATCGCCGAGCACGGCGTCCAAGTCGTGGCTCAACGCGAAACCGTCGGTCGCGGCCCAACTGTCCACCCCCGACGGCATCAGCGTCGGCGGTGCGACCACGGTCACCTCGGCACCGAGTTTGCGCAACGCTTTGATGTTGGAACGAAACACCCGTGAGTGGGTCACGTCACCCACGATGCCGACCCGTTTGCCGGCCAGGTCGCCCAGTTTGGTGGTCAGGGTGTAGGTGTCCAGCAGCGCCTGGGTGGGGTGTTCATGGGTGCCGTCACCGGCGTTGATCACCGGGACGTCGATCCAGTCGGCCACCTGGGCGGCTGCGCCCGACGCAGAGTGACGCATCACCAGGCCGTCGATTCCCATCGCGGTCACGGTCAGCACAGTGTCGCGCAACGACTCGCCCTTGGAGGCCGAGGACCCCTTCGCGGAGAGGTTCACGACGTCGGCGGATAGCCACTTTCCGGCGATCTCGAAACTGGAACGGGTGCGCGTGGAGTCCTCGAAGAACAGGTTGATGACGGTGCGGCCACGCAACGCCGGGAGCTTCTTGACCTCGCGCTTCTGTACGTCGTGCATCTCGGCTGCGGTGGCGAAGATGGTGGCGAAGTCCTCGACGGTGACATCGTCGATGCTCAGCAGGTTCCTCATCGGATGACCACCTCGTCGACGCCGTCGATCTCGACCAGGTGAACCCCGACCCGCTCTGAGCGTGCGGTCGGCAGGTTCTTTCCGACGTGATCGGCGCGGATCGGCAGCTCCCGGTGGCCGCGGTCGACCATAACCGCCAGCCGCACCACAGCCGGACGGCCCAGGTCGGAGAGTGCATCCAGTGCGGCGCGGATCGTGCGGCCGGAGTAGAGCACGTCGTCGACCAGCACCACGGTCTTGGTGTCGATGGACCCACCGGGGATCTCGGTGCGGTGCGGCGTCCTGGTCGGGTGGGCCTTGAGATCGTCGCGATACATCGTCACGTCGAGTGCCCCGACGGCGACCGGAGCGCCCTCCACCTCGGCGATGCGGGCGGCCAGACGGTGGGCCAGGGGGACTCCGCGGGTGTGCAGACCGAGCAACAGCAGGTCGCTGGCGCCGCGGTTGGTCTCCAGGATCTCGTGGGAGATTCGGGTCAGCGCCCGGTTCACGTCGCCGGCGTCGAGGACGACGCGGCCGAGATCTGCGGTCGGGTCAGATGCTGGGGGCGGGGCGGTGTTCACCCGGGCCTCCTTCTCCGCCTCACGGGGCGGCCCTTAAAGGAGTTGGAACAACATGGCGTCGAACACCGACATCCTAGCCGCCAGAACCCCTCACCCGAACACATCGTCACAACACATCGTCACAACACATCGCACCTGAAGTTTTGGTTGTCGAAGTGGTGCCTCGGCAACCAGATCTTCAGGTGCGATCGCTGTCTGGGTCAGTCCTGTGCGACCCGCGGAACCTCGCGGTCGATGGCACCCAGGACACCGTTGACGAAGACCGGAGAGTCGTCGGTGGACAGTGCACTGGCCAGCGAGACAGCCTCGGACAGCACCACCCCTGCGGGGACGTCGGAGTGCAGCAGTTCCCAGGTGGCCAGCCGCAGCACGTTGCGGTCCACGGCCGGCATCCGTTCCAGCGGCCAGTCACGCGAGTACGACGACACCAACTCGTCGATCTCGGCGGCATGCGCGACGACGCCCCGCACAATCTGGACCGTGTAGTCGCGCACCGTCTTGTCGTGATCCTTGGCCCGCTCCTGGAGTTGTTCCTCCAGCAGGGCGATCGGCGAGGAACCCTGCGCCTCGGCGGCGAACAACACGTCCAGTGCTGCCTTGCGGGCCTTGGAACGGGTGCCGCGAAAGCCCGCCGGACGTTCGGAGCCGCCTTCGGGACCCTCAGCCGTGGGGCCGGCGGCCATCAGCCCTTCACTCGACCCAGGTAGGAACGGTCGCGGGTGTCGACCTTGACCTTCTCGCCCTGGTTGATGAACAACGGGACCTGAATCTCGGCCCCGGTCTCGACGGTGGCGGGCTTGGTGCGACCGGTGGCGGAGTCACCGACGACACCCGGCTCGGTGTAGGTGACCTCCAACTCGACCGACGGCGGCAGCTCGATGAAGAGCACCCGTCCGTCGTTGGTGGCGACGATCGCCTCGGCGTTCTCCAGCAAGAAGTCGGCACTGGTTCCGATGACCTCCGGAGTCACCTCGATCTGGTCGAAGTCCTGGACATCCATGAAGACGTAGTTGGTGCCGTCGTTGTAGAGGTATTGCATGGTGCGGCGATCGACGGTGGCCGTCTCGACCTTGGTGCCGGCATTGAAGGTCTTGTCGACGTTCTTGCCGGACTCGACGTGCTTGAGCTTGGTGCGCACGAACGCAGGCCCTTTGCCCGGCTTGACGTGCTGGAACTCCACCACCTGCCAAAGCTGGCCCTCGAGGTTGAGAACCAGGCCGTTCTTGAGGTCGTTGGTCGATGCCATGTGATGCGCCTTACCTGTCGAGTCGTACCGATGCAGATGTCAGATGTCGTAGCGACCCAGGTCGGCGGGCCGCGCCAGCAGATGAGTCTATCGGGACCGGTCAGTTTCCGCCGATTCGTCGGGGTGGAAGAATGGTCGGCGATGACTCCGCGACGATCTTCGGCAGTTGGCGTCGCGGTCACCGCGGTGACCTGGGTGGCGTTGGAACTGGTCCACGCACCGACTCCTCCGCTGTTCGCCACCCTGCTGGGTGCCGCCACGGTGGCTCTCACGCAACCGAACCCGCCGGCCCTATCGGCCAGGGTCCGTGGCGCCGGTATGTCGATCGTCGGCGTGGCGGCAGGAGCGAGCATCACCTCCGGGGTGCTGGACACGATCGCCGAGGAACCGGTGGCGGTGATTCTCGGGGTCGGTTCCACCCTGGTGGTCTCGATGCTGATCGGCCAGATCCTGCGGTGGAATCGAGACGTCTCGGGCACCACCGCCGCCTTCGCCTCCATCGCCGGTGGCGCGTCCGGGGTGTCGCTGATGGCAGCCGAGTACGGCGCCGACGATGTCACCGTCATCACGGTCCAATACCTGCGGGTCATCATCGTGCTGGTCACCGTCCCGTTGGTGGCACCGCTGCTGGACGCCACCGGAGGCACCGCGACCGCCGCCCCGGTCGCTGCCGAACCGACGAGCACGGCTCAGGCTCTGCTGTTCACCGCCTGCGCGATCGCGATCGGGCTGCTCGCTGCTCGCCTGATCCGCTTCCCCGCAGCGGCCATCTTGTTTCCACTGCTGGCCGCGGCAGGGTTGTCGCTGTCCGGGTGGTTCGGCGAGGTCTGGGTGCCGGGATGGGTCACCGCGATCGGCTACTGCGTGGTCGGCGCGAGCGTCGGCATCGGTTTCAGCCGACACCGCCTGCGGGCGCTGACACGACTGTTGCCGCTGGCCCTGCTGCAGACCGTGCTCGGCATCGCGGCCTGCGGCCTGATCGGGATCGGGTTCGCGCGGGCCGTGGGGATCTCGGATCTGGACGGCTACCTAGCCACCACCCCCGGCGGTCTGCCTGCGGTGATCGCGGTCGCGCTGGACTCCGGTGGGGCGATCGGACTGATCCTGACCATGCAGTTCCTGCGGGTGTTCGTCGCGCTGGCCTGCACCCCGTTGTTGGGACTTTGGCTGGCCCGGCGCGGACGATCGGACGCCGACACGAAAGCAGTGTGACCTCCGCCGCGATCCGCGCCGCAGTCCGCGCCGCAGAGTCAGCCGAGGTGGTCCGCGATGGCAGCCAGGGCGCGCCGATAACCGGGGACTCCCTCGCCCTCGACAGTGAGGAACGCGTGCGGCGCGACGACCGAGGTGTGCCGGAACTCCTCAGGCCGTTCGGACGGAGCCGAGATGTGCACCTCGACCAATGGAGCCCTCAGTTGGGCGCAGGCGTCGTAGAGGGCATAGGAGTAGTGGGTCCACGCTGCCGCGTTGAGCACCACCGGGACGTCGCGGTCGGCTGCCTCGTTGAGCCAGTCCAGCAGTTCGCCTTCATGATTG
The DNA here is from genome assembly GCA_051306135.1 of Nocardioides sp. Classification (GTDB taxonomy): domain Bacteria; phylum Actinomycetota; class Actinomycetes; order Propionibacteriales; family Nocardioidaceae; genus Nocardioides. The sequence continues at coordinate 22,511 of JBPPMQ010000036.1, forward strand.
GTTTGACGCACCTGGACCATCAGACCGAGTTCGCGACCCCAGGTCTGACACAACTGCTGCAGTTCCAGGTAGGTCGTGGTGCCATAGATCTCCGGCTGCCTTTTGCCCAGACGGCCCAGATTGGCGCCGTTGAGCACCATCACCACCGGGGGGTTCATCCCGCCACCACCTCGAACGCCTTGCGCAGCACGTCCTCGTCGGGTCCGTTGAGGATCTGCGGCTGGGCGAGCCCACCGAGCACCAGGAAACGCAACAGCGAGCCGCGAGCCTTCTTGTCCAGGCGCATGGCTGGGATCAAGTCGTCGAAGGTCGCCTCCGGATAGGTGGTCGGCAACCCGACCTGCTCGAAGAGCCGGCGGTGCCGGTCGGCGGTGGCGTCGTCGAGCAGCCCGGACAGGCGACCGATTTCGGCGGCGTACACGCAGCCGATGGCGACAGCGTCTCCATGGCGGATCGTGAACCCGGAATGCTTCTCGATCGCGTGGGCCAGGGTGTGCCCGTAGTTGAGCGCCTCGCGTCCCGGGTGGGTCCCGGTGCCACCGGTCTCCTTGAGGTCCGCGACCACCACGTCGATCTTGACTTTGATGGCGCGGGCGACGATCTGCGGCAGGTCGAGGGCTTCGGCGTTGACCGGGCCCATGTTCTCGACCAGATCCAGGATATCGGGATCGGCGATGAAGCCGCACTTGATCGCCTCGGCCATCCCCGCCAGCAGGTCGGCCGTCGGCAACGTGTCGAGCATCGCCAGGTCGCACAACACTGCGGCCGGCTCGTGGAACGCACCCACCAGGTTCTTGCCGGCGCTGGTGTTGACCCCGGTCTTGCCACCCACGGCCGCGTCGACCATCGCCAGCAGGGTGGTCGGCATATGCACCACCGTGACCCCGCGCAGCCAGCAGGCCGCCACGAAACCGCCCAGGTCGGTGACCGATCCGCCCCCGAAGGTGACCACGGCGTCCGAGCGGGTGAAGCCCTTCTCCCCCAGCGCTTCCCAGCACTGTTCGGCGACCTCGATGGTCTTGGCTCCCTCTCCGGACGGCAGTCCGAGGGCCAACACGTCGTAGGACGGCACCAACACCTCCAGCACCGGGTTGACCAAGGTGGCCAGTTCTGCGGCGTAGAGCAACGCGACTCGCTGGACCGAGTCACCGAGTACACCGGGAAGTTCGCCGGCCAGACTGCGCCCGATCTCGACGTCATAGGGGTTCGCTCCGTCGACGTGCAAGGTGGTCATCGCAGCAGTCCTTCGATCTGGTCGGCCACCTGGTCCGGGGTGAGCCCGTCGGTGTCGACGACGTGGGTGGCGAGCTCCTGGTAGATGGGTGTTCGTTCGTCCAATAGTGCCTTGAACCGGGAGCGCACGCCGCCGACAGCCTGGTTGAGCAAGGGACGGGTCTGACCCATCCCGATCCTGCGCACAGCCTCGGGCATCGAGACCTGCAGGAAGATCACGGTGTGGTCGTGGAGCAGCACCCGGGTCTCGGGGTCCAGCACCGCACCGCCGCCCAGGGAGAGCACCCCGTCGTGGGTCTGGAGGGCTTCGGCTACCGCTTGCTTCTCCAGCGTCCGGAAGGCGGCCTCCCCGTCGTTGACGAAGATGTCCTGCACCGAACATCCGGCGAGGTTCTCGACCTCGTGATCGGTGTCGCGGGACGACACTGCGAGCCGTGAGGCCAACGCCTCGGCGACGGTGGACTTGCCCGATCCCATGGCCCCGATCAACACGGCCCGCGGCCCTGCGTGGCTCACGGGTACCTCAGCGAGGACAGGTAGGAGTCGTGGTTGCGGCGGGTTTCGGCGACCGAGTCACCGCCGAACTTCTCCAGCACCGCTTCAGCCAATACCAGCGCCACCATCGCCTCGGCGACGATCCCTGCGGCGGGCACCGCGCACACGTCGGAGCGTTGATGGTGGGCCACTGCCGCCTCGCCGGTGGCGACGTCGACGGTGCGCAACGCACGGGGCACGGTCGCGATCGGCTTCATCGCGGCACGCACCCGCAGAATCTCACCGGTCGTCATGCCGCCTTCGGTGCCGCCGGAGCGTCCGGAGGTGCGCCGCAGTTCGCCGGCAACGCTGACGATCTCGTCGTGAGCCTGCGATCCGGGTGCGGCGGCTAGGTCGAACCCGTCGCCGACCTCGACGCCCTTGATCGCCTGGATGCCCATCAGCGCGGCGGCCAGCCGAGCATCGAGCCGACGGTCCCAGTGCACGTGCGACCCCAAGCCCGGCGGGAGCCCGTGTACGACGACCTCGACGACACCACCGAGGGTGTCGCCGTCCTTGTGGGCCTCGTCGATGCGTTCGACCATCATCGCTGAGCCGTCCGGGTCGAGCACCCGGACCGGGTCGGCGTCCAGGCGAGCCACGTCACCGGGGCTGGGCAGCTCGGTGGACGGGGTCCGCACGCCGCCGATCTCGACCACGTGGGACACGATCTGCGCGCCGACCGCCTGTTCCACGAAGTTGGAAGCCACTCGACCTAGTGCCACCCGAGCGGCGGTCTCACGAGCCGAGGCGCGCTCCAGCACGGGTCGGGCGTCGTCGAAGTCGTACTTCTGCATGCCCACCAGGTCGGCGTGACCAGGACGCGGCCGGGTCAGCGCGGCATTGCGGGCCTGCCCGGCGAGCACCTCGGGATCGACCGGGTCGGCAGACATCACGGTCTCCCATTTGGGCCATTCGGTGTTACCGACGCTGATGGCGATCGGGCCGCCCTGGCTGAGGCCGTGGCGCACTCCACCGGTGATGGTGACGGTGTCGGCCTCGAACTTCATCCGGGCACCGCGTCCATAGCCCAGACGGCGGCGCGCCAACGCGTCGTCGATGTCGGCGGTGGTGATCTGGACGTGGGCTGGGAGTCCCTCGATGATCGCGGTCAGGGACGGGCCGTGGGATTCCCCCGCGGTGAGCCAACGCAACATGGGGACGAGTCTCCCAGATCGGTCGGCGCGCAGCCCAACCGTCCCACCCACTGCCGCCCGACGGGGGCGGGCACCCGGGGCGAACCGGCCGAGTCAGGCCAGCAGGTCGATCCACCCGGACACCAGGACCGAGACCGCAGCTCCGGCCAGCATGAACGGCCCGAATGGCACGTGTTCCTTCAATGCGCCGCGCCCGAGGCGTGCCATCAGCACCAGGGAGTAGGCGGCCGAGAGGAAGAATCCCCCCATCAGACCGAGGAACCAAGGATTCGGGCCGAGCCAACCCAAGCTAACACCCAGCAGCGCCGAGAGGCGCACGTCGCCGAACCCCATGCCGGCGGGGTAGATGAACCAGAGCACGAAGTAGAACAGATAGGCCACCAACCCCAACACCACCGCCTGAACAAGGTGGCCGGGATCGCCGCGGACCAAGTCGGCAGCCGCCGCGTAGCCGACGAACGCCACCGTGGTGGGCCAGATCAGCCGGGTGGGCAGCAGTCGGGTGCGGGCGTCGATGATGGCGAGCGCGGTGCCGACCGGTGCCAGCGGCACCACTCCGGCCAACGCCCACCACAGGTCTCCGATCCGCCAGCCGAGCACGAACCCGGTCAGCGCGCTGACCGCCACTGCCGTGGGCAGCACCCAGCCGAGCCGGGCGATGTCGGCGTACAGTTCCTTGGGGCCCTCGGCGCGCAGCCGAGCCTGGTAGGCGGTGTCGTCGGCGGGGTCCTGCGGCAGTGCTGGAGGTTCGGGCTCGGGCAGGCTGGCGATCAGTCGCGGCACCCCGAGAGCCAGGATGGCTGCGGCCGCGGCCGCGATCACACCGACCAGGACCTCATTCACCTGATTGCTCGCTCTCCACGATCTCAGGACCGGATCGTTCAGCCAACGCGTTCTCCCCGGCGACCCGCATGGCCGCCATCGGCGCGGGCTGCCCGGTGAACAGCTCGAACTGTAGGGCGGCCTGGTGCACGAGCAGGTCCAGGCCACTGACCAGGGTGCCGGTGCACGCCGCCGCCAAAGGGGTTGGCCAGGGGTCGTAGATCACGTCGAAGACCGCCTCCGAGCCGCGCAGCCGGGTGACCAGCTTCTCGGTCTGGGCGTGCGCCGGAATGGTGGAGATCACGAGTCTGGCAGGCCCGGCATCGTTGAGGGTGCCCAACACCAGGTCGGTTCCGGTCTTGGCGATCACCCGCGTGGTCTCGCTGGCAGTGGTGATGTCGCGCACCACCATCCGGATCCTGGCGGCTCCCATCGAGGCGACGGCCAGCCCGACCGATGCGGCGGTGGCTCCGCCGCCGAGGATGACGACCTCGTGCCCGTCCACGTCGACGCCGCGTTCTGTCAGCGCGGCGACAGCACCGAGGACGTCGGTGTTGTCCAGCAACCTGTCGGGGAACACCAGGGTGTTGGCGGCCTCGGCCAGTTCTGCGGTCCTGCTCAACCGCACCCCGGACAGGCCGAGGGCCTCGCGTTTGAGGGGCATCGTCATCGACAGCCCTCGCCAACTGTCATCGAGTCCGTCGACATAGCGGGCAAGGGAACCGGACGGCACCTGCACCGCCCGGTAGGTCCAGTCCAGACCGACCGCCCGATAGCCGGCCCGGTGCAGGGCAGGTGAGAGGGTGTGGGCGATCGGGTCCCCCAGCACGGCACAGCGCATCGCGTCCTCCGGGTCAGCTCACGGCTCAGGAACAGTCCGACACAGCGGTGTGGCTGGTGTGTTCGGCCAACGTGCTGCTGAACAAGGTCGTGCCGTCACAGTCCACCGTCACCCAGTAGAGCCAGGGTCCGTCGGACGGATGCAGCGCCGCCTGGATGGCGGCCTCTCCCGGAGCACCGATCGGACCGGGTGGCAGGCCGGGATAGCGATAGGTGTTGTACGCCGAATCGGTCAGTTCGGCCAGCGGTTCGATCAGCACGCCCGGGTCCCGAGAGTCGAGCGCATAGAGCACTGAGGCGTCGATCTGGAGGTAGCCGAACGTTCCTCCACCGTTGTCGAGTTCGAGCCGGTTGTAGATCGCCCGCGACATGGTGGTCATGTCGTCGTTGTTGTTTGCCTCGGACTCGAGCAGGCTGGCCACGGTCATGATCTGTTCCGGGGTGTAGCCGGGGCCCAGGTTTGCGGCGACCTGCTCGATGTTGTTGTCACCGAGCGCTTGCCGGTAGCGATCGACCATGCGACTGAGCATGTCGACCGGCTGGTCGGTCGGCTTGAAGTCGTAGGTCGCCGGGAACAGATATCCTTCGGGGTTGCCGCCTGCGTATGCCGGCAGACCGAAACTCTTCGGGGCGCCGAGGACCTTGGTGAACTCGGCCTGGCTGAAACCGGTGTCTTTGGCCAATCGCGCCACGATCTCATCGACTCGCAAGCCTTCGGGGATGGTCACTGTGGTGGTGATGATGTTCTTCGGGTTGATGAGGATCTCCAGCGCGTCGGCGGAGTTCATCTTCCGTTTGAGTTGATACCAACCGACTTGAATCGTGGACGACTGCGGGTCGGCGCGGGCGGCGTCCACGAACGCTTGCCAGGACTCCACTACGTCCTTGGCGACCAAGCCGTCGGCCATGTCCTCGCTGGTGTCGCCGGACTTGACCTCGAAGAGGACCTTGCCGGTCCCGGGGCCGGGGTAGTCGGCGGGGTTGGAGAAGTTCTCCTTGGCCCAGTCGATGAGTCTGGTGGCCCCGAAGAAAGCTGCACCGCAGATGACGGCGAGCGCCACCAGCGCGGCCAGGCATCCGGCTGCACTGCGGCGTCTGGTTTCCCGGCGGTGTCCCGGGCCAGAGAACTCCCCGGCGCCGGCGTGAGTGGCGTAGCCGCCGTCGTAGTCGACATCGGACTCGGCCGACAGGCCGTCGACGGTTCGGCCTGGTTCGGGCTGCTCCTGGCTGAACCAGGAGTTGAACTTGTCGGACTCGGTCACGACTCCACCTCAACGATCTCTCCAGGAGCGGCCCCCGATGTGCGCTCAGTGTCCAGGGCGTGTTGCAGGATCAGCACGGCGGCCGCCTGGTCGACCACCGCGCGTCGTTTGGCACCCTTGCGACCCTGGTCGCGCAGCATAGCCTCTGCCGACACCGTGGTCAGCCGTTCGTCGATCAGACGCACCGGTATCGGCGCGACCCGACGTGCGAGTCGGGCGGCGAAGTCTCGCACCTTGACGGTGGCCGGGTTCTCGGTCCCCCGCAGCGACCGTGGCAAGCCCATCACGATCTCCATCGCCTCGGCCTCCGCCAGCAACTCCTGGAGCCTGCGCAAGTCGCCCTTGCCTCGCTGCACCGTCTCCACTGGGGTGGCCAGGAATCCCGTCGGGTCGGACCGAGCAACGCCGATCCTCGCGTCACCGGGGTCGATGCCCAGTCGAGTGCCGTGCCGCATGCGGGCGCTCAGGTCCCGAGAACCAGCCCGGCCACCAGGCCGAGCGCTTCGTCGATGCGGCCGACGTCGGTGCCGCCGCCCTGGGCGAGGTCGTCCTTGCCGCCTCCGCGACCTCCGACAACGGGGGCCAGCGCCTGCACGAAGGCTCCAGCCTTCAGACCCCGGCCACGGGCTGCGTCATTGACGCAGGCCACTACGGCGACCTTGCCGTCGGCGTCGCCGAACAGCACCACGACGGTCGGCCGGTCGGCCGGGAACCGGCCGCGGATCTCGATGGCCAGGGCGCGCACGTCGTTGCCACCGGCGCCGGCGACCCGGGCAGCCACCACCGCCGCACCGTCGACATCTACGGCCGCGTCGACATAGCGGCCGACGGCGGCGAGCAGTTGCGTGGTGCGAGCCCGTTCGATCTCCTTCTCGGCCGCCTTGAGGCGCTCGACCAGGTCACCGACTCGACCGACGAGGTCGTCGGGCTTGGCCTTGAGCAGATCGGTCAACTGCCCGACCACGTCACGTTCGCGGGCCAGATAGTTGAAGCCTTCGACACCGGTCAGGGCCTCGATGCGGCGGTTGCCGGAGCCGACGCTGGACTCCGAGGTGACGACGATGGTGCCGATCTGACTGGAGTGGTCGACGTGGGTGCCGCCGCACAGTTCGCGGCTCCAGGGGCCACCGATCTCGACGACGCGGACCTTGGACTCGTCGTAGCTTTCACCGAACAGCGCGACCGCGCCCCAATCCTTCGCCTCCGGCAGGGTCATGTACTGCCAGCCGACGGGCAGATCGGCGCGCAGCGCACGGGCCGATACCTCTTCGACGTCACGGAGTTGGGTCGGACTCAGCGCCCGGTTCCAGCCGAAGTCCAAGCGCAGGTAGCCGGGACGGTTGTAGGAGCCCGCCTGCAGGGCGGTGGGGCCGAGCACCTCGCGCAGCGCCGCGTGCACGACGTGGGTGCCGGAGTGTGCCTGTCGGGCACCGAGGCGCCACTCGGGGTCGACTTGCGCGTGCAGCACGGCTCCGGAGCCCACCGCGAACTCGCCGTCGACGACCCGAACCTGGTGCACCACCAGACCTTTGACCGGGCGTTGCACGTCGAGGACCTCGAACCGGCCGCCCTCGAACTCGATGATGCCGGCGTCGGCCGACTGACCGCCGGACTCGGCGTAGAACGGCGTGGCGTCCAAGACCAGTTCGCCGATCTCGCCGTTGCCGAGGACCGGCACCGGTGAGCCGGCCGAGAGCACCGCGATGGCCCGCGATTCGGTCTCCAGGGTGGAGTAGGCCTGCCAGTCGGTCGGGCCGTTCGCGTCGAGCAGGGCGCGGTAGACCGACAGATCGGCATGCTGACCTTTCTTGGCGCGGGCATCTGCCTTGGCCCGCTCACGCTGTTCGGCCATCAGCGACCGGAATCCAGCCTCGTCCACGGCGAGGCCCTGCTCAGCCGCCATCTCCAAGGTCAGGTCGATCGGGAAGCCATAGGTGTCGTGCAGTTGGAAGGCCCGATCGCCGCCGAAGGTCGTCGACCCGGACTTCTTGATCTGACCGGCGGCCAGGTCGAAGATGGTGGTGCCGGCCTCCAAGGTCTTGGCGAAAGCCTCTTCCTCTGCCTCGGCGACCCGCGAGATCCGCTCCCACTCGGTATGCAGGTCGGTGTAGGTCTCCCCCATCTTGTCGCGGGAGACTGGCATCAACTCGGGAACGGCCGGGTCTTCGTAGCCGAGCAGGCGGACGTTGCGGATGGCGCGGCGCAGCAGCCGGCGCAGCACGTATCCGCGGCCCTCGTTGCCGGGGGTGACGCCGTCGGAGATCAACATCAGCGAGGATCGGATGTGGTCGGCCACCACCCGGAATCGCACGTCGTCGGCGTAGTTGGCGCCGTACCGTTTGCCGGTGAGTTCCTCGGCTTTGGCGATCACCGGGAAGACCACGTCGGTCTCGTACATGTTGTTCTTGCCCTGCATCAAGTAGGCGACACGCTCCAGACCCAAGCCTGTGTCGATGTTCTTCTTGGGCAACTGCCCGGAGATGTCGAAGTCGGACTTGGAACGCACGGCGCTCAACTCGTCCTGCATGAAGACCAGGTTCCAGAACTCCAGGTAACGGTCCCCGGCGTCCCAGTCACGGTCGGCGCCGAACTCGGGCCCGCGGTCGATCAGGATCTCCGAGCAGGGACCGCCGGGGCCGGGGACGCCCATGGACCAGTAGTTTTCGCTCGGGCCCAAGCGCACGATCCGGTCGTCGGGCAGTCCGGTGATCTTCTTCCACAGTCCGAGCGCCTCCTCGTCGCCGGCCAGCACCGACGGATACAGCTTGGACTCGTCGAATCCGAACCCGCCGTCGGCCACGGACTTGGTGACCAGGTCCCAGGCGAGGGTGATGGCACCTTCCTTGAAGTAGTCGCCAAAGGAGAAGTTGCCACACATCTCGAAGAAGGTGCCGTGCCGGGTGGTCTTGCCGACCTCTTCGATGTCGGGGGTCCTGATGCACTTCTGAACGCTGGTGGCGCGGCTGTAGGAGGGAGTCTCCTGGCCGAGGAAGTAGGGCTTGAAGGGCACCATGCCGGCGTTGACGAAGAGCAGATTGGGATCGTCGAGGAGCAGAGATGCAGACGGTACGACGGTGTGAGCCTGGTTCTCGAAGTGTGCCAGGAATCTGCGGCGGATCTCCGCGGTGTCCATCAGTGTCTTCCTTCCTGGATCGGTGGCTCCGGGCTGACCTCGTCGGGGGCTGAGGCGGTTGTGGGTCCGGCGGCGAGCCGCTCGCGGAGTTCGACCTCGCGGTCCACGCGGGCCTGGGCCGCCGCCTGGCGGGCCTGTTTGAGCCCGATGCTGGCAGCGTGCACGCGGTCTCGCAGTTCGTCACCGCTGATCGGTTGCAGCGCTTTGCGGCCCCGCGTCGCGGCTGCGATGCCGACGCCGGCACCCGCCACGAACCACGTGAGTCGTCCCATCACCTGGGGGCACCTTCGTCCAGCGGTCCGCGACGACGTTCCCGCTGCCGCTCGCGGTGTTCCATCAGTGCGGACCGCGTCAGGGCCTCACGTTCGGAACGGGTCGCACGCAGTTCCTCGGCTGCCCGGAGCCTGGCCTGGTGTCGGGTGTCGGCAGCAACGAGGGTCCGCACCCCGTGCCACCAGGCGGCACTGTGGATCACCGCTTCGTTGACACGAGCCTGCACCGGGGTGGGGACCCAGGCCCGGACGCGACGCATCAGGCCACGCTGCTGCTCGGGTTCCTGGCTGGTCATGGGCACCGACCCTATCGCGGTCACGTTGCCGGACCCGAGTCGCTACGGTGGATGATGGCTCGCACGCGCTCCCAGCGCAGCTTGATATCGGCCTCGGCGCCGATCTGGGTCGGCTGATAGTAGCTGCGTTCACGCAGGTCGTCGGGGGCGTATTGCTGGCTGGCGATCCCGTAAGGATGGTCGTGGGCGTAGGCGTAGGCGACACCGTGGCCGAGGGATGCGGCGTTGGAATAGTGGGCGTCGCGCAGATGGGCGGGCACCGACCCGGTGCGACCTCGGTGGACGTCGTGGAGTGCAGCGGACAGGGCCGTGGTGACGGCGTTCGACTTCGGGGCCATCGCCAACGCGATGGTGGCGTGGGCGAGGTTGAGTTGTGCTTCCGGCATACCGATCAGTTGCACTGCTTGGGCTGCCGCCACAGCGGTGGTCAGCGCGGTCGAGTCGGCCAGACCGATGTCCTCACTGGCCAGGATGACCAGGCGTCGGGCGATGAAGCGGGGATCCTCCCCGGCTGCGATCATTCGGGCCAGATAGTGCAGTGCCGCGTCGGCGTCCGAGCCGCGGACCGACTTGATGAAGGCGCTGACGACGTCGTAGTGCTGGTCGCCGTCGCGGTCGTAACGGACTGCGGCCACGTCGACGGCACGTTCGGTCGTGGCCAGATCGATGATGACCCCCGACTCATCGGTCCCGGTGACTGCTCCGGCGGCCGCCTCAAGATAGGTCAACGCACGACGTGCATCGCCGGCGGCGAGGCGCACCAGATGGTCACGGGCCTCTGGGGCGAGAGCGAACCGGCCGCCCAGTCCCCGTTCGTCGGTGAGTGCCCTGGTGAGGACGTCGACGATGTCGGACTCATCCAGGGGCGTCAAGCGGATCAGCAGGCTGCGGCTCAGCAGTGGCGCGACCACCGAGAACGACGGATTCTCGGTGGTCGCGGCGATCAGGGTGACCCACCTGTTCTCCACGCCGGGCAGCAGCGCGTCTTGCTGCGACTTGGAGAACCGGTGCACCTCGTCGATGAACAGCACGGTCTCGCGCCCCGTCGCCACCAGTTCGGCGCGCGCCGACTCGATCGCGGCTCGGACCTCTTTGACCCCGGCGCTGACCGCGGAGATCTCCACGAATCTCCGGTCGGTCTGGCGCGAGACGATCCCGGCGATGGTCGTCTTGCCGGAGCCGGGCGGACCCCACAACATCACCGCGAGCGCCCGTCCGTCGTCGATCAATTGACGCAGTGGGCTGCCGGGTGCCTTGAGGGACACCTGGCCGGCCATCTCGTCCAAGGTGCGGGGTCGCATCCGGACCGCCAACGGCGCGGTGGACACCTCGGCATTGCTGAGCGAGCCGCCACTGGAAGGGTCCGGTGCCCCCGGCACGTCAAAGAGTCCGTCCATATTGCGACCCTATTGGGTCGGCAAGGCGGGGACGACTAGGTAGTCGGGTGACTCTTAGGCGCCACACCTGCGGCTGCGGCCAAACCGCCGACGCTCATGCGCGCCCGAGACGACGCCCCGGCAGGTCGAACCAGGTGTCTGCGTAGCCGGGCTGGTTGCTGGGCAGTTCCACCGGGCTTGCCCCGGCGTCGTGGTTGCCGGAGTTGTCCACCTGGAGCAATCCGGTGGTGACCGGCGTGTCCGGGTGGTGACCGAGTTCGCCGGGGAAGTGACAGGCAACCTTGTGACGCGGCCCGATCTGCAACAGCGGCGGTTCGACCTTGGCGCAGATGTCCTGGGCGAACTGGCACCGGGTGCGGAAGCGGCACCCTGACGGCGGGTTGATCGGGCTCGGCACATCGCCCTGGAGCCGAATGCGCTCCACCCGCTGACCGGAGGCGGCCTGCTTGACGTCGGGCACCGCGGAAAGCAGAGCCTGAGTGTACGGGTGGTGCGAGCGTCCGTAGATGCTCGCCCGATCGCCGATCTCGACGATCTTGCCCAGATACATCACCGCCACCTCGGGGCAGAAGTGCCGCACGATCGCCAGGTCGTGAGCGATGAACAGGAAAGCGATGTCGAACTCTCGTTGCAGGTCCTGCAGCAGGTTGATCACCTGGGCCTGGATGGACACATCGAGCGCCGAGACGGGCTCGTCAGCGACCATCACCTTCGGCTGGAGCGCCAGGGCACGGGCGATGCCGATGCGCTGACGTTGGCCGCCGGAGAACTCGTTCGGGTAGCGGTTGTAGTGCTCGGGGTTGAGACCGACGACCTCCAGCAACTCCTGCACGCGGGACAGCACCTTGTTCTTCGGCACCACCTTGTGGATCTCCAGGGGCGCGCCCACGATCGACCCGACCGTGTGACGGGGGTTGAGCGAAGAGTAAGGGTCCTGGAAGATCATCTGCACGTCACGGCGGGTCGGTTTGATCTCCCTGGGACCCAACGACGCCAGATCCTTGCCATCGAACATGATCTTGCCGCCGGTCGGCTTGTAGAGCCGGGTGATGGCGCGCCCGGTGGTCGACTTGCCGCACCCGGACTCGCCGACGAGCCCGAGGGAACCGCCGGCCAGGAGTTCGAAGGAGACTCCGTCAACAGCCTGGACGTGACCAACAACCCTACGAACCACACCGGTGGACTTGACCGGGAAGTACATCTGGAGGTCGTCCACCGTCAGAATCGGAGGACGCGTCGGGTCCAACTCCACCGGCGCATGCGCCTTCAGCGACGGATCCAGATTGGCCAGATCGATGAGGTCCTGATCAGCACGAACACCGACGGGCTGCTGGGAAGTCGGGTCGACTTGGTCGACTGGGTCGGTCACGGCTGTTCCTCCAACGGGATCGGGTGGGGCTCACCTGCGAGGTCACGGTAGACCGCGTCCGGATCGCTGAGATGGCACCGTTTGAGATGGCGCGCACTGGCAGGCCCCGGCAGCAAGTCGGGAAGCCGGGTGACACACAGGTCCCCGGCCACCTTGTCTCGATGCAGACAGCGCGGGTGGAACGCGCAGCCGGTCGGAGGGTTGAGCAGGCTGGGCGGGGTGCCCGGGATCGGGATCAACTTCGACTCGGTGTCGCCCAACACGTCGGGCACACTGGACAGCAGTCCCCAGGTATAGGGCATCTCCGGCTTGGTCAGCACCTCACGGGCGGTGCCGTACTCGACCGCCCGCCCGCCGTACATGACCAGCACATCGTCAGCCATCTCGGCGATCACGCCGAGGTCGTGGGTGATGATGATGATGGTGGAGTTGAATTCTCGCTGCAGATCTTGGAGCAGATCGAGGATCTGCGCTTGGACGGTGACGTCGAGCGCGGTGGTGGGTTCGTCGGCGATGATCAGCGTCGGGTCGTTGACCAACGACATCGCAATCAGTGCGCGTTGCCGCATGCCGCCGGAGAACTGGTGCGGGAAGTCGTCGATACGACGGTCGGGTTGCGGAATGCCCACCAGGTCGAGCATCTCGATCGCCCGGGCGCGGGCGACCTTCTTGCTCACCTTGTTGTGGACTCGGTAGGCCTCCACGATCTGGCGCCCCACCGTGTAGAAGGGGTGCAGCGCAGCCAGCGCGTCCTGGAAGATGATCGCGGCTTCCTTGCCACGCATGCCGCGCAGTTCCGCCTCCGAGGCACCGACGATCTCACGGCCGTTGAGTTTGATCGAACCGTCGATGCGCGTCGAGCGAGCATCGTGCAGGCCGAGCACCGCCATCGAGGACACGCTCTTGCCGGAGCCCGACTCGCCGACGATGCCCAGCGTCTTGCCGGCATCGACGGTGTAACTCAGATCGGTGACAGCTTGGACCAGTCCATTGTAGGTAGGGAACTTCACCGTCAGGTTCTCGACGACGAGAACCGGCTCGGTGCCGCTAGCCGGAACGGTCGACGGGTTGCTCAGAATCTCGGTCACACGAGCCTCACTCGGGGGTCAAGGACGGCGTACAGCAGGTCGACGATCAGGTTCCCCAAGATGACGAACACCGCGAAGATCAGCACGGTGGCGTTCACGATCGGGAAGTCGGTCGGTGGACGCAGCGACTCGATGGTCCATCGGCCGATGCCGTCGATACCGAAGATCGCCTCGGTGAAGATCGTGCCGGACAGCAACGTCGCGAAGTCCAGGCCGAAGATGGTCACGATGGGCACCAACGCCGCCCTGAAGGCGTGCTTGTAGAGCACCGTCTGGGAGCCCAGTCCCTTGGCTTTCGCGGTGCGGATGTAGTCCTCTCCCATCGCTTCGAGCATCTGGCCCCGGGTGTATCGGGTGTAGGTGGGGGCGCCGGTGATGCCGAGGATGACCCACGGCAGCAGCAGGCCGGAGAACCACAGCCCAGGATTCTCGGTGATGGGGTTGTAGCCCGTCTCGGGGAAGATTCCTGTCTTCAACGTCAGCAGGATCCAGGCCGCCAACGCGAGCACGTAATACGGGATGGAGGCGATGATCAGGCTGGCACCCACCGTGAACTTATCCAGGAAAGTGCCCCGGAATCTCGCTGCGAGGATGCCGATGGGTATGCCGATCAGCAGATAGAGGATGGCGCCACCGATCGCCAGCGAGAGTGTCGCCGGGTAGTAGCGCTTGAGGTCGTCGGTCACCTCGGTGCGGGTGTGGAACGAGATCCCCAGACACGGCGCGTCGCACTGGTACGTCGGGCCGTAGCTGATCTCGCGGTCCTGGACCAGTCCGCCGAGGAAGCGGGTGTAGTTCACCCATAGGCCGTCATTGAGGCCCATCGCATTCTCGATCGACTCCAGCCGCTCCGGGGTGCAACGACTGTTCGAGTCGCAGATCACCCGGGCCTGGTTGACCGGCCCTTCGAAGAACAGGGCGAAGGTGATGAAGGAGGCCAGTATCAACACCAGCAGCGCTGAAACCAGCCGCCGGATGATGTAACCAAGCATGAACTGATGCACTCCTTGTCAGGAAGGTGGGTCTGCGGGGTCGGGCCCGGTGGTCCACCCGATCGCCGCGTTCGATCGGGGACGTCGTTCGATACTAGACCGCCGTCGGTTCAGCATCGTTGAGCGTGGGTCGAAGACAGGACGCAGCGATGTGCCCCCGACCCTGGGTCGGGGGTGGGTCGGCTGGCCGACCCACCCCCGAGAGGTTGTGACCAGATCAGATCTGGGTCACGGGGTGATTCACTGTGCGATGGAGATGATCTTCCAGGTCGGCATACCGCCGGTCGGGTCGATCAGGTGTCCCTGGATCGCGGTGCCGTGACCCTGCACGGTGCCACCATTGGCGAGCGGGATCAGCGGGTAGTACGTCTCCTGGATGTACTGCTCCAGCTGCTGCCAGGCAGCAGGCTGGTCCTCCAGAGGCAGTGCCTGGGTCTCCTTGATCTGCTCCACGACGTCGTCCTCACAGAACCGGGCGTAGTTCACAACCCCGAACGACGGCCAGGTCTGGTCGGCACACGGGAGGGTGGGGTCGGCCGGGTTGTAGACCGGCGGGATCCAGGAGTAGCCCGAGGGCCAGTCGGACAGCCAGGCGCCGGAGATGACGTTGATCGGGGTCTCCGGGTTCGAGCGGTCCGTGGTGAACTGCGTGGTGGTGGTGGCGTAGGGCTTGACCTTGAAGCCAGCGGCTTCGTAGGCCTCGGACACGACATCCTTGACGTCAACCGACAGCGGGTCGTCGGTCGAGTAGAGCCAGCTCAGTTCGAAGCCCAGGTTGCCGGACTCTTCCAGGATCGCCTTGGCCTTGGCCGCGTCGGTGGTGCCTGGTTCGTGGTCCGGAATCGGGTTGTAGACCTCACGTCCCGGGGTGCCGGGGGCCATGATGTTGGAGGTGAAGATGTAGTTCGTTCCCACGATCGAACCGGCGGTCTTGGCCGCCGCCGCGTAGGGGTAGGCCCAGGTGATGGCCTCGCGGACCTCCTTGGGAACCTTCGAGTAGTCGGGCGCGAGCCAACGGGTCAGGGGCTGCGGGCCCTCGACCTTCTGGTCGGCCGGGAACGAACTCAGGTCGGAGGCGTCGAGCTCGTCGTAGGTCAACGAGTTGGCACCGTCGCCACGGCTCTCGGCGAGGATCGCGTCGACCTTCTTCGGGTCCGAGTAGGTGGTGTCGAAGTCGTACCCGTCGGGGTACTGGGTGCGAGCCGGGTCGGTGGCCGCGTCCCACTGGTCGTTGCGCGAGAGCACCAAGTTCTTGCCGGGGCTCCACGAGTCGATCTTGTAGGGACCCGAAGCGAGGATGTTGTTCTCGTAGTCCTCAGGTGAGGTCAACTCGGGGTCGTCGGAAGGCATCGGGCTGAACAGCGGGAAGAACGCGTACGCCGGGAGGTCCGGGAACGGCTGGGAGAAGTTGAAGATCAGGGTCTTGTCGTCGGGGGTCTCCAGGCCCGAGACGATCTTCTTGCCGCTGACGTAGTCGGGGTCGGGCGCGCCGGACTTGAGCTTGTCAGAACCGATCAGGGTGCCCAGCAGGTAGTTCGAGGGGCAGTCGGTGAAGGTGTCGCAGTCCAACGAGGACGAGACGGTGAAGGCGATGTCCTGGGAGGTGATCGGGTCACCGTTCTCATACATCAGACCGTCCTTCAAAGTGAAGGTCCACTGCGTGAAGTCGTCGTTGGAGGTGCCCAGGTCGGTTGCCAAGTCGGGAACCAAGGTCTGGTCGCCGGTCTCAGGGTCGGTCTTGAACTGGGTCAGCGAACGGGTGATCAGGCCGGTGAAGACCGAGATCGTGTCGCTGTAGTAGATGTTGCGGGGGTCGAACGACGTGGACAGTGAGCCCGACGCGTTGATGATGTTGACGGTTCCGCCCTCGACGGCTCCGTCAACGGTGAAGGGACCCTGTGCAGTGGGGTCCTGACCGGCAGCACCGGTGCCGTCGAGGTCGATTGTGCTGTCGGGCCCGGCGCTGTCGCTTCCGCCGCATGCGGCGAGTGCGAACAATCCAGCAACGCTGAGGCCCACCAACGGCTTTGTCAACCGCATAGTGTGTTCCACCCTTTCAATCTGATGGTTTCCCACCGGTGAACGGTTCACCGGCGAGTCTTGGGGTCGAAGGCATCCCGGATGGAGTCGCCGACGAGGTTGAGCGCGAGCACCAGAATCACCACGGTGGCGACCGGGGCCCACAAATACAGGGGATAGGTGTCGTAGTAGGGGTTTGCCGCCTGGATCATCTGGCCCATGGACGGGGAGTCGGTGAGTCCCAGACCCAGGAATGAAAGGCCGACCTCGGCTGCGATGAAACCGGGAATCGACATTGAGATCACCACGACCAAGGTCGCGACCAGGTTGGGCATGATCTCTTTGAACAGGATCCGAGGAGTGGAGGCCCCGATCACCTGAGCCGCCAACACGAATTCGCGCTCGCGTAGCGAGAAGACCTGGCCACGGATCAGTCGGGCCAGGCCCATCCAACTCAGGATCGACAAGATCACGATCAGCGAGACGAACTGGGCCCGGGCCAACGCGTCCTCGTCGCTGCGGAACTTCACCACGATCATCGGTGCCAGCGCGATGGCGAACAGGATGAAGGGGAATGCAAAGAACAGGTCGGAGACGAACGACAACACCCGGTCGAGCCAGCCGCGGGAGAACCCGGAGGCGAGTCCGACGACCAGACCGATCGTGGTGGTGATGACGGTCGCCACGATCGAGATGAACAGCGAATTGCGCATCCCGTAGAGCAGGGTCGCGAAGTTGTCGGTCGCGGTGCGCGGCGCGATGCCGAGAACGTGGGGCCAGTTGAGGCCGCCGAACGGTGGGCCGAACTCCGGCAGCGGCATGTTGTAGCTGTCGGTGACATAGACGGTGTCGAGCGCGTTGGGGCCATCGACGAAGGGAG
This sequence comes from Nocardioides sp., assembly GCA_051306135.1. GTDB lineage: Bacteria > Actinomycetota > Actinomycetes > Propionibacteriales > Nocardioidaceae > Nocardioides. The sequence goes on from JBPPMQ010000036.1 coordinate 39,805, forward strand.
TGATGCCCATGAGTCTGGAGATCAGCGGGGCGAACGCCGAGGCGAGCACGAGGACGGCGATCACGATCGCGCAGACCACGGCCACCTTGTCGTGACGCAGACGTTCGAACGCAATTTGGGTGGGCGACTTGCCCGCGATGACTGGTTCCTCGGCGGCGGTAACTGGATGTGCTTCCACTTCCGCGATTTCGGTCGCCGGATTGGTCATCCTCAACCCTTTCCAGGTGTTCGCCGGCACACGTTCGGCCGACCTTGGTCGTGTTCTCGGGCGACACGCGGCTGCATCCGAGGCTCGCAATGCACTCTAAGCGACGGTTGGCCGCCTAGCGATCACTCACGTGTAACGGTTTCGTACCAACCGTTTATGCGGAGGTTCACCTGAGCGATGAAAGATCCTTCTCCGGTTTCGCGTCCACACCGGCATCCTTGCGTTGCAGGTCCGTGATGGGGGCGGGCGCTGCGGTCAGCGGGTCGAAGCCGCCTCCCGACTTGGGGAACGCGATGACCTCACGGATCGAGTCGGTTCCAGCCAACAGCGCGACAATGCGGTCCCAACCGAAGGCGATGCCGCCGTGCGGCGGGGCGCCGAAGGTGAACGCCTCGAGGAGGAAGCCGAACTTCTCCTCGGCCTCGGCCTCGTCGATGCCCATCAGGGCGAAGACCCGCTTCTGCACCTCCTCGCGGTGGATACGAATCGAGCCACCGCCTATCTCGTTGCCGTTGCACACGATGTCGTAGGCCCAGGCCAATGCGTTGCCCGGATCGGTGTCGAAGCCGTCCGGGTCCTGCGGCATGGTGAAGGCATGGTGGACCGCGGTCCACTCGCCGTGGCCGAGCGCAACGTCACCGGAGGCGACAGCGTCCCCGGAAGGCTCCAACAGCGGCGCGTCGACCACCCACACGAAGCTCCAGGCGGACTCGTCCAGCAGCCCGGTACGCCGGCCCACCTCCAGGCGCGCGGCGCCCAGCAGCGCTCGGCTCGGCTTGACCTCGCCGGCCGCGAAGAAGATGCAGTCGCCAGGCTCGGCGCCGACGTGTGCGGCGATCCCCGCCTTCTCGGCCTCGGTGATGTTGTTGGAGACCGGCCCGGTCAGGGTGCCGTCAGGCTGGACCAGCACATAGGCCAGGCCACGGGCTCCCCGCTGCTTGGCCCACTCCTGCCAGGCGTCCAACTGCTTGCGCGGTTGGCTGGCCCCGCCGGGCATCACCACGGCGCCGACGTAGGGAGCCTGGAAGACCCGGAAGGTGGTGTCGGCGAAGAAGTCTGTGCATTCGGTGATCTCCAAACCGAACCGCAGGTCGGGTTTGTCGGAGCCGAATCTGGCCATCGCGTCGGCGAAGGTCATGTGCGGGATCGGGGTCGTCACCTGGACCCCGATGAGGTCCCACAGCGCGACCAGGATCTCCTCGGCCACAGCGATGATGTCGGCCTGGTCCACGAAGCTCATCTCGATGTCGAGCTGGGTGAACTCGGGCTGGCGGTCGGCGCGGAAGTCCTCGTCGCGATAGCAGCGCGCGATCTGGAAGTAGCGCTCCATGCCGCCGACCATCAGGAGTTGCTTGAACAGTTGCGGGCTCTGCGGCAGGGCATACCAACTGCCCGGCACCAGGCGCGCAGGGACCAGGAAGTCCCGGGCGCCTTCTGGGGTCGACCGCGTCAACGTCGGGGTCTCGATCTCGACGAAGTCGTGGCCGTGGAGCACCTCACGAGCGGCGCGGTTGACCTTGCTTCGCAACCGGATCGCCGACCCGGGGCCGGTGCGGCGCAAGTCGAGGTAGCGGTGCCGGAGTCGGGCCTCCTCGCCCACATCGACGTGATCGGAGATCGGGAACGGCAGGGTCGCGCTGGCGCTGAGCACGTCCAGATCGGCAGCGACGATCTCGATCTCACCAGTGGCCAGGTTGGGGTTGGTGCGATCTGCACCGCGCGCAACGACCTCACCGGTCACCTTGATGCAGTACTCGCTACGCAGTGCGTGGGCGACCTCTTCGTCGCGGACCACCACCTGAGCGATCCCGCTGGCATCACGCAGGTCGAGGAAGGCGACTCCACCATGGTCGCGTCGGCTAGCGACCCACCCGGCGAGAGTGACGGTCTGCCCGACGTGTTCGGCCCGCAGCGTGCCTGCTTCGTGGGTGCGGATCACAGTTGCTCCTTAGTCGTGGCCCGCGCCGGACGGCGCCTGAGCCAGTAGTGCTTGGACGTATGAGGTGAGGTCGGCCAGCGGCACCGGGACCTGATCACCGGTCGACATGGTCTTGACCTGGGCGACGCCGGCCTCCACGTCCCGGTCACCGAGGACGACGACGTAGGGCGCACCCGAGCGGTCGGCTGCCTTCATAGCGCCTTTGAGACCGCGTTCGCCGAATATCTGGTCGGCTCGCAGTCCGGCGAGACGGAACCGATCCACGATGCCGGGGGCGTGATCGCGCGCCTGCCCGATCGGGACCACATAGACCTCGAGCGGGTGGGCAGGCCCGGGATTCAGCCCCTCGACACCGCAGGCCAGGAAGGTGCGGTCCAGGCCGAGTCCGAAGCCGATCCCGGACAGTTCCTGTCCCCCGAGTTCACTCATCAAACCGTCGTAACGGCCACCACCGCCGATTCCGGACTGGGCGCCCAGGCCGTCGTGGACGAACTCGAAGGTGGTGCGGGTGTAGTAGTCCAGGCCGCGCACCATGCGCTTGTTCACCAGGTAGCGGGTGCCGTGGGCATCGAGCAACGCGAGCACCGCGTCGAAGTGGTCCTGACACTCCGCACACAGGTGGTCGGCCATCAGCGGTGCGTCGCGGAGTTGCTCGATCACCTCGGGTCGTTTGTCGTCCAGAACCCGCAGTGGGTTGACCTGGGCGCGCTCCCTGGTGGGTTCGTCCAGATCCAGGGTCGCCAGGAAATCGACCAGCTTCAGCCGGTACGCCGGACGGCAGGCCGTGCACCCGAGGCTGGTGATCTCCGTTCGATATCCGGTCAATCCGAGCGCCCGGTAGCCGCGGTCAGCGATGGTGATCACCTCGGCGTCCAGCGCGGGGTCATCGGACCCGATCGCTTCGATGCCGAACTGCTGCAGTTGGCGGTAGCGGCCCAACTGCGGTCGCTCGGCGCGGAACATCGGCCCGGCGTACCAGACCTTGACGGGTAACTGGCCTCGGTCCAATCCGTGTTCGATGACGCTGCGCATCACCCCTGCGGTGCCTTCGGGGCGAAGGGTCAGCGAGCGATTGCCGCGGTCGGTGAAGGTGTACATCTCCTTGGAGACCACGTCGGTCGACTCACCCACGCCCCGCACGTAGAGCGCGGTGTCCTCGAAGATCGGCAGTTCGGCATAGCCGTATCCGGCCAGAATCGCCGGTGCGGCCAGCGCCTCTCTCACGGCGAGCCAGGTGGCGGAGTCCGGCGGTAGGTATTCGGGCACACCCTTGGGTGCGAAGATCTTGTCGCTCATCGGCTCAATGATCAGCCCTGGACCAGGTCCTGCAGAAACGGGTTCCGTTGACGCTCGCGGCCGATCGTGGTCTGGGCGCCATGCCCGGGCAGGACGACGATGTCGTCGGGCAGGGTCAGCACCTTGGTAGCCAGGCTGTTGAGCATGGCCGGGTGGTTGCCGCCAGGCAGGTCGGTGCGTCCGATGGATCCCTCGAAAAGCAGATCCCCGGAGAACATCACCTGGCTGACCTCGCCATGATCGGGGGTGCGGAAGGTGACCGAACCCGCGGTGTGCCCGGGAGTGTGGTCGACGGTGAAGGTCAGCCCGGCGATCTCCAACTCCTGGCCATCGGCAAGTTCGCGGACGTCGTCGGGCTCGACGAACCGGTGGTCGCCGCCCAGCAGCATGGCGGCGCTCTCGGGCGAGATGCCAGCCAACGGGTCTGTCAGCAGGTGTCGGTCGCCCGGGTGAATCCAGGCGGTCGCGTCGTAGCTGCCGGCGACCGGCGCCACCGACCACATGTGGTCGACGTGACCGTGGGTCAGCAGCACCGCGACGGGTTTGAGTCGGTGCTCGCCGACGATCTCCTGGATCGCTGCGGCAGCATCCTTGCCGGGGTCGATCACGACACACTCACTGCCGGCGCCAGTGGCAGCCAGATAGCAGTTCGTGCCCCACGGACCCGCGGGAAATCCAGCAATCAGCACCCGGCCACCCTAACGGTGACACGCCGAAGCGCGAATCCGGCGGTACGCCCGAGATGCTCTGGTGCGCTCCCAGCGGTGTCTCAGACCGATCGAGGCCGGCGTTGTAACGGGATCGAGACGGGACCGCCGACATCGGCGGCCCGGTTCCCACTAGAGTTGACACACCGCGCGGGCACAACGGACCTGACGGCGGGAGAAGTCAGAGAGAGTGAAGCAGCCTTGACCAGCCACGAGTGGGGCCGAGTCGCCGAGGACGGCACCGTCTACGTCCGCACCGCCGACGGTGAGCGTTCGGTAGGTTCCTACCCCAACAGCACTCCGGAGGAGGCACTGGCCTTCTACACCAACCGCTACGACGCCCTCGCCTTCGAGGTCGAACTGCTCGACAAACGCGTCCAAGGCGGGCGGCTGACTCCGGAAGAGGCGACCGAGTCGGTGCGCAAACTGCGCACCCAGGTCGCCGAGGCCAACGCCGTCGGCGATCTGGCATCGCTGGCCGCGCGCCTGGACGCGCTAGCCCCGGTGATCGCTGCTCAGCGGGAGGCGCGCAAAGCCGAGCGCTCCGCCAAACTGGAAGAATCTCGCGCCGCAAAGCAGGCCTTGGTCACCGAAGCCGAAGAACTGGCCGAAAGCAACGACTGGCGCGACGGTGCCAATCGGCTGCGTGAACTCCTCGACACCTGGAAAGCACTGCCCCGGATCGAACGGGCAGCCGATGACGCGCTGTGGCGGCGCTTCTCGACCGCACGGACGACCTACACCCGACGCCGCAAGGCCCACTTCGCCGAACTGAGTGAGAAGCGTGAGGGCGCCCGGGCCGTCAAGGAAGCCATCATCGCCGAAGCCGAGAAGCTCTCGTCGTCGACCGAGTGGGGCGCGACCGCTGGTCGTTACCGGGATCTGATGAGTCAGTGGAAAGCCGCAGGTCCGGCCCCCAAGGATGTCGACGACAAACTCTGGAAGCGTTTCCGGGCAGCGCAGGACACCTTCTTCGGGGCCCGTGACGCAGCGAGCGTCGCGGTGGACCAGGAGTTCGCCGCCAACGCCGAGGTCAAGCAGGGTCTGCTGCTCGAGGCCGAGGCGCTGCTGCCGGTCACCGACGATGATCTGGACACCAAGAAGCAGACCTTCCGAGATATCGCCGAGCGCTGGGACGCAGCCGGCAAGGTGCCCCGGGAGATGGTGCGCGACCTCGAGGCTCGGATGCGCAAAGTCGAACAGGCATTCAAGGCCGTCGAGGACGACCAGTGGCGACGCTCCGACCCGGAGAAGTCCGCCCGAGCCGACGACATGATCACCAAACTCAGCGAGGCGATCGCCAAACTCGAGTCCGACATCGAGAAGGCCAAGGCGGCCGGTGACACCAAGAAGGTTTCCTCACTGGAGGAGAACCTCGATGGGCGCAAGCAGTTCCTGGAGATGGCCAAGCGCGCCAGCGCCGACTTCAGCTAACTCGCCGAGTCGGCGTACATGTACGCCGACTCGGCGAGTTAGCTGGTCACTCTGTAGGCGTCGAAGACTCCCGGCACGTTCCTGACTGTCTTCAAGATCGTGTCGAGGTGCTTGGCGTCGGCCATCTCGAAGGTGAACCGCGTTTTGGCGACCCGGTCGCGCGAAGTCGTCAGGTTGGCCGACAAGATGTTGGCGTGGGCGTCCGAGAGTGCCATGGTGATGTCGGAGAGCAGACGCGCCCGGTCCAAAGCCTCCACCTGGATGTTGACCAGGAAGGTCGAGGTCGCGCTCGGCGCCCACTCCACATCGACGAGTCGCTCCGGTTGCGATTCCAGGGCCGTGGCGTTGGTGCAGTCGGTGCGATGCACCGAGACCCCACCACCCTTGGTGACGAATCCGAGGATGTCGTCTCCGGGAACCGGCGTACAACACTTCGCAAGCTTGACCCAGACATCACTGAGCCCGCGCACGATGACCCCGGAGTCGTCGTTGGTGGCGACCCGTTGGCGGCGGGGCCGGGTGATGGTGACGGCCTCGGCGAGGTCCTCCTGGGCTGCGTCGGCTCCGCCGTGCTCCTCGATCACCCGACGGACCACACCCTGGGCGGAGATGGTGGACTCCCCCACTGCGGCATAGAGTGCTTCGACATCGGCGAGGTTGAAGTGTCGGGCTGCGAGCATCAGTGACTCATGCGACATCAGTCGCTTGAGGGGCAGGCCCTCCTTGCGCATCAGTTTCGCGATGGAGTCCTTGCCGGCCTCGATCGCTTCCTCACGCCGCTCCTTGGTGAACCAGGCGCGGATCTTGGAACGGGCGCGGTTCGACTTCACGAACCCGAGCCAGTCTCGCGATGGGGCCGCGGTCGGCGCCTTGGAGGTGAAGACCTCGATCACGTCACCGTTGTCGAGGGTCGACTCCAGCGGCACCAAGCGCCCGTTGACCCTGGCCCCGATGGTCCGGTGGCCGACCTCGGTGTGCACGGCGTAGGCGAAGTCGACCGGCGTGGACCCGATGGGGAGCGCGATCACGTCACTGCGGGGGGTGAACACGTAGACCTCGGCGCGGTTCATCTCGAACCGTAGTGAGTCCAAGAACTCACCGGGGTCCTCGACCTCGCTCTGCCACTCCAGCAGTTGCTTGACCCACCCCATATCGCCGCTCTCGGCCATTCGGTCGGTGTCGACCCCTGCGCGTCCGTCTTCCTTGTACTTCCAGTGCGCCGCGACACCGTACTCGGCGCGACGGTGCATGGCGAAGGTTCGGATCTGCATCTCGACCGGCTTGCCCTCCGGCCCCATCACCGAGGTGTGCAGTGACTGGTACAGGTTGAACTTGGGCATCGCGACGTAGTCCTTGAACCGGCCCAGCACCGGGTTCCAGCGAGAGTGCAGCACCCCGAGCACCGAGTAGCAGTCGCGATCTTCGGCGACCAGGATGCGGATCCCGACCAAGTCATAGATGTCGGAGAAGTCGCGACCGCCGACGATCATCTTCTGGTAGATCGAGTAGTAGTGCTTGGGGCGCCCGGTGACGGTGGCCTTGATTTTGGCCTCGGCGAGATCCTTCTCCACCTGCTGGATGACCTCGGCCAGGAATCGGTCCCGCGATGGGGCGCGTTCAGCGACCAAACGCACGATCTCGTCGTAGATCTTGGGGTGCAGGGTCGCGAAGGCTAGATCCTCCAACTCCCACTTGATCGTGTTCATACCGAGTCGGTGGGCCAACGGCGCGTAGATGTCGAGCGTTTCGCGGGCGCTGCGTTCCTGGCTCTTGAGCGGCACGTACCGCAAGGTGCGCATGTTGTGCAGCCGGTCGGCGAGTTTGATGACCAGCACCCGGATGTCGCGCGACATCGCCACGATCATCTTGCGGATCGTTTCGGCCTGGGCATTGTCGCCGTACTGAACCTTGTCCAGTTTGGTGACGCCATCGACCAGATGGGCAACCTCGTCACCGAAGTCCCGGGTCAACTCATCGAGTGTGTAGGGGGTGTCTTCGACCGTGTCGTGCAACAGCGCGGCCACCAGGGTCACCTCGGTCATGCCGATCTCGGCCAGGATCACGGTCACTGCGAGCGGGTGGGTGATGTAGGGGTCGCCGCTCTTGCGCAGCTGACCCTCGTGGTGCTGCTCGGCGACCACGTAGGCGCGTTCCAGCAGGGCGAAGTCAGCTTTGGGGTGGTTGGCGCGCACGGCCCGGAACAAGGGTTCGAGAACCGGGTTCGCTGTCGAGCTTCGACCGCCCATCCGGGCCAGTCGAACGCGCATGCTCCGATTCGACGCCTGACCAGGCTGCTCGGAGTCGTTGCCGCGCCCGTCAGCGGCCCGCTCTCGCGGGGTCGCCGGCGTGCGCTGTTCACTCATGTGGAGAGTTTAGACGTGCCAGCCATGACCGGCGCGTTCACAAGATCATCAACGAGGTGACCGGAAGGGGCCCGAACTGCTGACGTCCGGGCAGGAAGCCCAGTTCGATCATCACCGCCAGACCGACGACCTCACCGCCGCAAGCCTCGACCAGCTCCCGGGTCGCCGCTGCGGTTCCGCCGGTGGCGAGCACATCGTCGACCAGCAGCACCCGTTCGGCCGGTGCCACCGCATCGGTGTGAATCTCCAGAGTCGCTTCGCCGTACTCCAGCGCATAGGACACCGCATGGGTCTCGCGTGGCAGTTTGCCGACCTTGCGTACCGGCACGAAGCCGACCCCCAGAGCGAGCGCGACCGGGGCACCGAGGATGAATCCGCGCGACTCCATTCCGATGACTTTGTCCACGACGGTCTCGCCGTCGTGGCCGCGACCCAGAGCGCCCAAGGCTTCGACGACTGCCGCGAAACCCTCCGGGTCGGCCAAGACCGGAGTGATGTCTTTGAACACCACTCCAGGCTCCGGATAGTCGGGCACGTCAACCACGAGGCGGTTGAGGGTCTCGGTCACCGCGTCGGCGCCGTTGCCATGAGTGGGGTGCATGGGACTACTTGCGCTTGGACCGGGGCTTGCGGTTGGGCTGCTGACGACCAGACGAGCCCGACGCACCGACTGGGCCCTTGGGCGCTGAGGAACTCTCACTGCGACCCAGCAGCGTGGGCATCGCCGAGCCCTTCGGATCAGGGTCACCGGTGACGGTGTCCGGCAACTCGCCCGGGGTGGTGCTCGGCTCGATGCCGACCTCCATCCCGTCGGCGAATGACGGCACGAACGCGTAGGGGTCGGCACGTTTGGCCCGTGCCTTGGCGCGGCGGTCGGAGTCGACGATGTCCTTCTCCCCGGACTTCAGGTGGACCAGGATACGCGGCGCGATCCATACCGAGGAGAAGACACCGGCGGCCATGCCCACGAATTGGGCCAGCGCCAAGTCCTTGAGCGAACTTGCACCGAGTTGGACGGCGCTGACGTAGAGGATCGCACCGATCGGAATCAGCGCCACGATCGAGGTGTTGATCGACCGGACGAGAGTCTGGTTGACCGCCAGATTGGCGGCCTGGCCATAGGTCATCCGGGACTTGCTCAGGTTGTGGGTGTTCTCGCGGACCTTGTCGAAGACCACGACGGTGTCGTAGAGCGAGAACCCGAGGATGGCCAACAGGCCGGTGACTGCGGCCGGGGTCACCGAGAAGCCAGACAGCGAGTAGACACCGACCGTCAGCACGACGTCGTGGACCAACGCGACGAAGGCGGCCACCGACATCTTCCACTCGCGGAAGTAGAGCGCGATGAACAGCATCGCGATCACCACGAAGACGATGACACCCACGATTGCGCGCTGGGCGACCTCCTGGCCCCAGCTGGCACCGATCTCTGAGGCGGAGATCTCACCGGTCTCGACAGGGACGACCGACTGGATCACGCCGACCAGTTCGGCGTTCTCGGTCGGGGTGAGCTCCTCGACCTCGATGGTGATCCCGTCGTCGCCGGCGGTGCTGACCGATGCGTCCGAGGCAGCGTCGACGCCCGAGGCGGCCAAGGCGTCGCGCATGTCGTCGACCGTGGTCTGGCTCGACTGCTCTGAGGTCAGGCCGGTCAGTTTGTACTGCACACCACCGGTGAACTCGACGCCGAAGTTGAGACCCTTGAGAAGCAGCACCAACAGGCAGGCCAGCACGATCGAACCGGACACGGCGTACCACAGGGCGCGCTTGCCGATGAAGTCATAGGACTTCTGGCCGCTGTAGAGCTCGTGGCCGAGTCTGGAGAACTTACCCATCAGGCTTTACCTCCCACTCGGGCCGGAGTGGCTCGCCGGGGCTCGGCACCAAGTGTCTCGACGCTGAGGCCGGAGTACTTCCCGCCGCCATTGAAGAATCTGTACCGCGCCAACAGCGAAACCATCGGCTTGGTGAACCAGAACAGTACCGCCAGGTCGATCAGGGTGGTCAGCCCCAGAGCGAACCCGAAACCCTTCACCACCCCGGTTGCGAAGATGTAGAGAATCAAGGCGGAGAGCAACTGGACCACGTTGGCCGCCACTCGGGTCTGCCTGGCCCGGATCCAACCGGACTCGACTGCGACCCGCATCGACTTCCCGTCACGCATCTCGTCGCGTATGCGTTCGAAGAAGATGATGAAGGAGTCGGCGGTGACACCGACGGCGATGATCAAACCGGCGATACCGGGCAGGGTCAGGGTGAAGCCAGCAGTCTCCGAAAGCAGCAGCACCAAGGCATAGACCCAAGCGGCCGCGACGAAGAACGAAGCGATGACCACCAGACCGAGAGCCCGGTAGTAGACCAAGCAATAGAGCATCACCAGGACCAAGCCGAGCGCGCCGGCGGTCAGACCGGCCGTCAACTGGTTTCCGGCCAGGGTGGGCCCGATGACCTCAACTGAGACGTCGTCCTTGAACTTGATCGGCAGGGCGCCGAACTTGATCGAGGTGGACAATGCCTTGGCGGACTCCAGCGTGAACGGATCCTCGGAGGACCCGCTGATCTGTGCGCCGCCGTTGATCCGCTGACTAGCGGTCGGGGCCGAGATGACTTGGCCGTCGAGCACGATCGCGAACTGACGGCCGTTTCCGCTCGGGTCGGCAATGCGACCGGTGACGTCGGCGAAGATGCCGCGGCCGTTGCTGTTGAAGTCGAGGTTGACGACGTAGTGGACGTCGTTCTGCGGGATTCCGTACGACGCGTCTGAGACGTCGGTCCCGGCGATAACCACCGGGCTGAGCAGATAGACCGTGGTCCCCTCGGGGTCACAGGTGACCAACGGTGTGGTCGGGTTGTCGTCAACGATGCCGCCGTCGGTCGGGCAGGTGAAGTTGGCGAAGTCCTGGAGCGATTCAGCAGGCGGGGAGGCAATGAAGGCTATGGCGTCATCGACCGAGGTGGTCTCGGATGCCGTTTGGCCCGAATCGGTCGGCGCCGCGCTCGGCGAGTCGCTGGCAGCGTCGGTCGGTGTGACCACCTCAGAAGCCGGGTCGGTGGAGGCACTGCCGGCCTTGTCCTTGTTCTTCGACTTCTCGAAGAACAGCCCAGCCCGCTCCTTGGACGCGCCCGAGGACTTCTTGGTGTTCTTGTCGGTTGCAGTGGACTGGTCCGGCACCGGGGACGGGGTCGTCGCGGTCACACCAGAGACATCACAGTCGGAGGTCGAGGCCACAGCCCCGTTGACTGCGGAACAGGCGACCAGACGGAACTGCATCTGCGCCTGTCGTTCGACGACGTCGACCAGATCCTGGCGATTCTTGCCGGGGATCTCGACCACGATCAGGTTGCTGCCCTGTCGGGTGACTTCGGCCTCGGCGACGCCGGACCCGTTGACACGCTGGTTGATGATGGATCGGGCTTCATCGAGTTGCTCGGCGGTCGGGGTCTCCTCGGCGATCAGGGTGATCCGGGTGCCACCTTGCAGATCCAGGCCCAAGGCCGGCTTCCAAGACGACGTTGCCAGCGCTGCCAGCAGATAACTGACCACCAGCGCTATGAAGAACCAGGTCAACGTCCGGGTCGGACGGTAGGTCTTGCGCGCCATCAGGCGTGGTCCTCTTCTGTCGGGGGCGCAGCGGTGGGAACCCGCTGGCCGACGGCGCCGCGCGCGACCTCGATGGTCACGTTGTCGGCGATGATCACCGAAATTCGCTCCTCGCTGATCTCGGCGACAGTGCCGAAGATACCGGAGGTGAGCATGACCTCGTTGCCGGGTTCCAGTGCCTGCTGCATGGCGTTCAGTTCCCGCATACGACGCTGCTGCGGACGGATCAGGAGGAGCCAGAAAACTCCGATGATCGCCACGAACGGCAGAATCTGGACGAAGACCACGCGCACCTCACTGTCGATTCAACACACTGTCTGTGGCCGTCCCCGGGGCGATGACACCGGGAATCACCCGACGCGTGACACCGTCAGGCGGACCGGCTGGCCAGTCTAGGGCATGGTTGGGAAATCCCCGCGCCGGCGGCGGCTTGGGTGCCTGAGGCCATCACCTCGTGACACAGGCGCGGGCCCCCACCTCACTCGCCGAACAGGGTCGCCTCGGCACCTGCCGGCACGCTGAGGCCGAGGTGCTGCCAGGCGCTCGGCGTGGCGACCCGACCCCGGGGGGTGCGTGCCAAGAACCCGAGGCGCACCAAGAACGGCTCAGCGACCTCTTCCACCGTCTCCCGCTCTTCGCCGACCGCCACGGCCAAGGTCGAAATGCCGACCGGTCCACCGCCGAACCGGCGACACAGCACATCGAGGACCGCAGTGTCGAGTCGGTCCAGGCCCAGCGGGTCGACCTCGTAGAGTTCAAGGGCTGCCCGGGCCGCGGAATGGTCCACTCGGCCGTCGGCGCGAACCTGGGCATAGTCGCGAACCCGACGAAGCAGCCGGTTCGCGATGCGTGGCGTCCCGCGGGACCTGGAGGCGATCTCCAGCGACCCGTTCGAGGTGACTTCGACATCCAGTAGTCCGGCGGAGCGTCGCACGATCCGGTCCAGGTCGGACGGCTCGTAGAACTCCAACTGCCCGGTGAACCCGAACCTGTCCCGCAGGGGACTCGGTAGCAGTCCGGCGCGGGTCGTCGCACCGACGAGGGTGAAGGGTGGAATCTCCAGCGGTATCGCGGTAGCGCCCGGCCCCTTGCCGATGACGACATCGACCCGGAAGTCCTCCATCGCCATGTACAGCATCTCCTCGGCGGGGCGACTCATCCGATGGATCTCGTCGATGAAGAGCACCTCGCCCTCGTTGAGGCCGGACAAGATCGCCGCAAGATCACCGGCATGGGTGATCGCAGGCCCGCTGGTGAGTCGCAGCGGCGCATTCATCTCACCGGCAATGATCATGGCCAGGGTTGTCTTGCCCAAACCTGGCGGGCCGGACAACAGCACGTGGTCCGCGGCGCGGCCACGTTGGCGAGCCGCCTCCAGAACAAGGCCGAGTTGTTCCCGGACGCGGGTCTGACCGATGACCTCGTCCAGTGTCCTGGGCCGCAGCGCCGCCTCGACGGCCCGCTCGTCGCCATCGGCGTCGACTCTCACCAGTCCTTCGAAAGCAGAGGCCTCGGCGTCGGCCAAGTCGTCTTCGTGCACGTCGGGCTCCTCAACGCCTCAACGTGGCCAACGCTGCGCGCAGCATGGCCCCGATGTCAGTGGTGTCCATACCGGACTCGGCAACCGAATCGACCGCCCGCTCGGCGTCCTTGATGCCATAGCCCAGTCCGACCAAGCCCTGGTGCACCTGGTCACGCCACGCGGAGGACATCGGAGAGGAAAGGTGGACTCCGACCGGGGCGGCAATGCGATCCTTGAGTTCCAAGATGATCCGTTGGGCGCCTTTGTGGCCGATGCCCGGCACCTTGGTCAGGGTCTTCACGTCGTCGGTGGCGACCGCCCGACGGAACTCCTCGGGGGTGAGCACGGCCAGCAGCGACTGGGCGACCTTCGGTCCGACCCCTGAGGCGGTCTGGGCCAACTCGAAGACCTGCTTCTCGTCGTCGGAGGCGAATCCGTAGAGGGTCCATGAGTCCTCGCGGACGACCATGGCAGTCTGCAATGTGGCCGTCTGCCCACCATGCAGACTGGCCAGGGTCGCCGGCGTACACAACAGTTCGAGTCCGATCCCGCCGACCTCGACCACTGCGGACGACAGGGTCACCGCAGCCACCTGCCCTCGCACGAATGCGATCATCGACGCCCCCCGGAGGCGGCGGCAGCGGCCGCCGCGGCCGCGATTCTGGCCTGGGCTCCCCCACGCCAGATGTGGGTGATGGCCAGAGCCAGCGCGTCGGCCGCATCGGCCGGCTTCGGCATCGCCTCCAACCGCAGGATTCGAGTCACCATCGCTCCCACTTGGGCCTTGTCTGCGCGACCGTTGCCACTCACCGCCGCCTTGACCTCGCTCGGCGTGTGCAGGGCCACCGGGATGCCTCGTCGGGCGGCGCAGACCATAGCGACGCCACTGGCTTGCGCGGTGCCCATGATCGTGGACACGTCTGAACGGGCGAAGACCCGCTCGATGGCGACTGCGTCAGGTTCGTATTCGTCGAGGCGGGCGTCGATGCAGGACTCCAGTTGAGCCAGTCGCTCCCAGACCGGCAGGGTCGGGGTCGTGCGCACCACGCTGACGTCGACCAGAGTCAGCGGACGGCCGACTGATCCGTCCACCACCCCGGTGCCACACCGGGTCAGGCCAGGGTCGATCCCAAGCACACGCATGCAGCCTCCTTCGAACGTTTGTTCGCAAGGCTAGTCGGCGAGGCCACCGACGGGTAGCCGCGACACGCGCCGACCGGGCCGACGCGACCAAAACCCGCGACTCGGCGGGCCACGGGGGTCCTTTCGGCGGGCTAGTCCTCGTCCAGGGACTCCAGGAGCTCATCGGGCACGTCGGCGTTGGAGTACACGTTCTGGACGTCATCGAGATCGTCGACCGCATCGATGAGTTTGAAGACCTTGCCTGCGGCATCGGGGTCGGCGACCTCGATGTCCATGGATGCCACAAACTCCACGTCGGCAGAGTCATAATCGACGCCGGCCTCTTGCAGCGCACTGCGGACCGCCACCACGTCGGACGCCTCCGAAATCACCTGCCAGGTCTCCCCGAGGTCGTTGACCTCTTCCGCCCCAGCCTCGAGGGTGGCCTCGAGCACGTCGTCCTCGCTGACCTCGCGGCCCTCTTGATCCTTAGTCAGCACGACGACCCCCTTGCGGTTGAACAGTCGCGAGACCGAACCCGGGTCCGCCATGGTGCCGCCGTTGCGGCTGACCGCTGTGCGGACCTCCATGGCTGCCCTGTTCTTGTTGTCGGTCAGGCACTCCACCAGCAGGGCAACACCCTGGGGGCCGTAGACCTCGTACATGATGGTGGTGTAGTCGACACCGCCGCCGTCGAGGCCGCCGCCGCGCTTGACCGCCCGGTCGATGTTGTCGTTGGGAACCGAGGACTTCTTCGCCTTCTGGATGGCGTCATAGAGGGTCGGGTTGCCGGCCAGGTCGGGTCCACCCATCTTCGCGGCGATCTCGATGTTCTTGATCAGCTTGGCGAAGAGCTTGCCGCGTTTGGCGTCGATCGCGGCCTTCTTGTGCTTGGTGGTTGCCCATTTTGAGTGGCCAGACATACGTCCCTCGTCATCTCTCGGTGGCCGCCTGTGGATTGATGCGGCCCAAAGATCTTAGCCGGTCCAGGGTGCCTGGGAACGATCGCTACGGGCCGAAGCCTCCGGTCGACGGTGACCCCGATCAGCCGACGAGGTCGAGCAGAAGTTGGTGGACCCGGTGCTCGGAGTTGACCTCCGGGTGAAACGAGGTGGCCATCAGGTTCGCCTGCCGCACGGCGACCGGATGACCCGCTGCGGCGGCAAGGACCTCGACTCCACCCCCGACTTGCTCAACCCAGGGGGCCCTGATGAAGACCGCGTGGACCGGGTCGTCGAGCCCGACGAACACGAGATCGTCCTCGAAGGAGTCCACCTGTCGCCCGAAGGCGTTGCGTCGCACGGTGATGTCGAGACCACCCAACGTCTCCTGCCCGAGGATGCCGTCGAGGACTCGGTCGGCCAGCAGGATCATCCCGGCGCAGGTTCCCAGGGTCGGCATACCGGCACCGATGCGCTCACGCAGCGGAGCGACCATGCCGAAGATGTGAGCCAGCTTGATGATCGTCGTCGACTCCCCGCCCGGAATCACCAAGGCGTCACACTCGTCTAGCTCAGCGGGTCTACGGACCCCGATGGCATGGACCCCGAGCCGGTCGAAGATGTGCAGGTGCTCGCGCACATCGCCCTGCAGGGCCAGAACTCCGATGGTGGACACACGCCGCATCCTAGAAGGACGCGCGTCACCGACGTAGACAGCGGTCAGGCGACGGCTTCGGGGTCAAGGTGGACGACATCGATCTCGTCGGCTGCGACGACGCCGGAATTGGTGGTCCGCCGGGCACCGCCCCGGACCCAGGCCGCCGCGCACAGCACCATCGCGCTGACCAAGAACACCGGCGCCAACACCAGGGTGCTGCTCGCTCCGGAATCCTCAGCCACGGCGACGGCCCCGTCTGCCCGACCGATCATCACAAAGCCAGAGACGGCAGTGGTCAATGCAACAACCGAGACGAGCCAGACCCAACGACGCGGCCCGGGGCGCGAAGACCCCGAGTTGGAATTCATCAACAGTTTCCCCCCGGAACCTGGTGACCGAGTGGGCCGTCTGCGACGCTCCTGGATTTCTCGGTGTCGTTCCACCCTAGGCGCTGGGCCACCATGCCAGCACCGACGAGGCGTCGAGCCGTGTAGTCAGTTCTGACTACACGAGGCACTGCAGGGGCAGCTCGGTCACTGACTGGCTTCGCACGGCGGTCGGGGTTGCGAAGCGCACGCGACGTGCCAGGGTGCGCCTCACCAGCCGCGGTCGGCCAACCGGTGCGGTTGCGGGATCTCGTCGACGTTGATGCCGACCATGGCTTCGCCCAGTCCGCGGGAGACCTTGGCGATCACGTCGGGGTCGTCGAAGAAGGTGGTGGCCTTGACGATCGCCTCGGCACGCTGGGCAGGGTTCCCGGACTTGAAGATGCCGGAACCGACGAAGACGCCCTCGGCACCGAGTTGCATCATCATCGCCGCGTCGGCCGGGGTGGCGATCCCGCCAGCGGTGAACAGCACGACCGGGAGCTTGCCGGTCTCGGCGATCTCCTTGACCAGATCGAGCGGCGCCTGCAGTTCCTTGGCGGCGACGTAGAGCTCGTCGGCCTCCAGGGCACCGAGTGCGCGGATCTGCTGGCGGATGGTGCGCATGTGGGTGACCGCGTTGGACACATCGCCGGTTCCTGCCTCGCCCTTGGAACGGATCATCGCGGCGCCCTCGGCGATGCGACGCAGAGCCTCGCCCAGGTTGGTCGCGCCACAGACGAACGGAACCGTGAAGTTCCACTTGTCGATGTGGTTGGCGTAGTCGGCCGGGGTGAGCACCTCAGACTCGTCGATGTAGTCCACCCCGAGGCTTTGCAGCACCTGTGCCTCGGCGAAGTGGCCGATGCGAGCCTTGGCCATCACCGGGATGGAGACGGCCTCCACGATGGAGTCGATCATGTCCGGGTCACTCATCCGGGACACCCCACCCTGGGCGCGGATGTCGGCCGGGACCCGCTCCAGAGCCATCACCGCGACGGCGCCGGCATCCTCGGCGATCTTCGCCTGGTCCGCGGTGACCACGTCCATGATCACGCCGCCCTTGAGCATCTCGGCCATACCCCGCTTGACGGAGGTGGTGCCGGTGGTCGGAGCGGGCGCGCTGGAACTGTCCTGAGTCATGGCTCCAGTCTAGAACTGTGGCGCCCGAACACGAGAAACGGAATCAGCCTGGGCGGCGCTGGGGCATCACCAGATCGCTGGCGAGTGGAGCGGGCGCTGCGCGGCGGCCGACGAGGGCGTCTCGCCCCTCGCGGAGACCGACACGCTCAACTGAGGTCGCGGTCGACCTCGGCAAGCGCCTGCTGACGCACTACCCAGACGCGCTGGATGACGGTGATCGTGCTGGCCGCTGCCAGCACCCACAGGGTGATCTCCATCAGGAACTCCCAACCGAGCAGGCCCGAGAATCCGGTCATCACCAGGATGGAGACGAGCCGGTCCGAGCGCTCGGCGATGCCGACCTTCGCCTCGTAGCCCAGGGACTCCGCGCGGGACCTGGCATAGGAGGTCACCGAGCCTGCCACCAGACAGATCAGGCTCAGCCACAGGTAGAGGTCCACGCTGCCCAGGTCGGCGCCGGCGTGGCTGCCGGCGTAGTAGAGCGCGATCCCACCGAAGATCGCACCGTCGCCGATGCGGTCCATGGTGGAGTCCAGGAAGGCACCGAACTTCGAGGTGGTGCCCAGCTTGCGGGACATGTAGCCGTCGATCATGTCGGAGAACACGAACGCGGTGACCCAGAGGACTCCCCAGAAGAGCCATCCCTGCGGGAAACAGATCAGTGCACCGGAGGCGACCCCGAGGGTGCCGACCACAGTTACCTGATTGGGAGTGACCCCTAAGGCGATCAGGGCGTTGCCGACGGGGGCGAAGACCCCGGTCCAGAACTGACGGAAGCGCTCAAGCATGGTGGTCGCACACTATCGGACCAGCCGCCTCGGAGAGACCCCCCGCTCGGGTCCTCATGGTCGACCCTGGTCGGACCCGCTCGCGCGTGCGGTCGGCCGTGCTAGTTCAGGATCACTCGAAGGCGCACCCAGCGGGGAGACCAGCTTTGCGGAAGATCATGGCGGCTGGGCAGACGCCGGTGACGGCAGCTTGCAGTTGGTTGAGGCCGGCGAAGACAGCCAGCAGGAGCCACCACGGACTGAAGAGCGTGGCGAGGAGGACACTGACCAGTGTCATGCCTCCGGCCAGCGCGAGGACGGCTCGGTCGATGTTCATTGACGTTTCCCTTCGATGATCACAGGTCGGCGACCTTCACCCGAGTGTCCCCATTGGAGACTCGGCGTGGGCCCGGAGTCGAGACGCCTCGCGCGGTGCGCCATCGTTGACGACATCATCGCGTCCGCTCTCCTCCGATTCGAGATAACCCCCAGGGGGGATGTCGCAACGATAGCAGAGGCCACCCGAAACTCGAACACTCGCAAACCTGCGGCCACACGACCGTGGCACGTCCTCACCGACGCCGCTGCCCGGACACCGACTCCGATTCCGGACCGTCGACCTGGGTGGCGGCGGGATTCGGGCTGACCGGGGGTGCCGAACCAGCGGGCGGTGCCGAGTCTGCCGAGGAGCCGATCCGTCGCCAGGCGATCCAGCCGGCGCCGGCAGCGACAACAGTGGGAAGCAGCCAAGCCGGGATCTTCGCAGCCCATTCGGACACCTGCATCTGAAGCGTGAACTCCAGATCGGTGAGGTCGCCGAAGCCGAGCGCGCCCGTCAGGCCGGCGGTCCCGTCATAGCGCAGGAAGAGGACTCCGATGGCCACGAACAGCAGCCCCGAAACCAAGGTCGACGTGTGCATGGTGAAGATTCCCCACTGCCAGGATCGGCCACGCAACCACCTCTTGCGGCCCAAGTCGAATCTGTCCCACAGCAGAGCGAGGACGAACAGCGGAAGCGCCATACCTAAGGCGTAGACAGCGAGTAGCCCGCCGCCCTGCCAGGGCGAACCCTGGGTTGCCGCAACGGTGAGGATGGCGCCCAGGACCGGTCCGGAGCAGAATCCTGCCAGGCCGTACACGGCACCCAGCGCGGCTGTCGAGGCCCACCCTGTCCCGCCGCGCTGGGCGACGGCGGCGTTGAGGCGTTGCGCGAACGGTATGGTGAATCCGCGCCCGAGGATCTGGATGATCCCGAAGGCAATGATCATCCAGCCGGCAATGCCGATCAGGGTCGCGCGGTGGCCGTAGAACAGGGTGCTCGCGGCGCCTGCACCGGTGCCGAGCGGAACCAGAGTGGCGCACAAGCCGAGGTAGAAGACGAACGTCCGCCCCAGCAGTGCCTGGGTGGTTCCGAACGCGTAGGCGAAGAACGACGGCACCAAGAGCGCACTGCACGGTGAGAGCAGCGCTAGAGCACCGGCGGCCAAGGCGGCAACGAATCCTACTTCGATCATGAGACGCCGGCGTTGGCTTGGTTCGCGGCCTCCTCGATGGCCTGCTCAAAGACCTCCGTGGGCTGGGCACCGATGATGAACATTCCATTGATGACGAATGCGGGCGTACCGGTCACTCCGATCGCCTGCCCCTCGGCGAAGTCCCGCTTGATCGCCTCGGTCGCGTCCGGGGCGATCATGTCCCGGCGGAACTGGCCGGTGTCGAGACCTAGGTCCTCGGCGACCGAGACGAGGTAGTCCTCGGTGAGCGTTCCGCTGTTGGGCGGAGCCTGGTCGTCATACATGGCCCGGTTGAACTCCCAGAAATGGTCCTGGGCTGCTGCTGCGCGGCCGGCTTGGGCGGCGGTCAGCGATTCGGGGCCCAGATATGGGAAGTCTCTCCATTCGATGCGCAGCATTCCGGTATCGACGTACTTGTCGACGAGCGTCGGCTCGGTGTCTCGTGCGTACTTCCCGCAGAACGGGCACTGGAACTCCGAGTAGGAGACCATCACCACTGGTGCGTCTACCTCGCCGAGCGCCATCGGGTCACCGTCGTCACGCCGGACCAACTGTGCCCAGCCGTCGTCGGCCGGGCTGGTTTCGGTCTGCGTACTGTCGTTACCCGTCGTGGTCGTCGCTGATTCTTCGTCTCCGTCGTCCCGGGAGGCGACGAACGTGAAAACCACCGCGATCAGGGCGACCGCCGCGACCAGCAGCGGGATAACGGGGCTCTTTCGGGTTCCGGATGCCTGAGGCATGAAAGCTTCCTCCAGTAGTTGGGGGTCTGGGTGGTTGGCAGTTCGGTGGTCACCGAGTCGCGGACGGTGTGGGAACGGTGCAGGAGAGTTCTCCCTTGAGGCGAATGTCCAGGGCCCACACCAGGAGCACCACCGCGAGAACCTGCAGAACCGGCTGGACCGGTTCGAACCAGGTGACAGCACCCGCGCTGCCGAGCAACAACAGCACCAACTTGTTGCAGACCGGACATCCCACGGCGAAGTAGGTCAGGAGTCCGCCGACCCACCCTCTGCGACTCCCCTGCTCGCCGATGGCGGCTGGGCTGCCGACATAGGTTGCGACGAGCAGGCCTCCCAGCACCGAGGAGGTCAGCAGTGCCGGCCATGACCACCAGGTCGGCGCGATCTCCCTGCCGAACAAGGGGTTGGGAATCAGGTCGGTAGGAACCGCCACCACCACTGTGAAGATCAGCGCGGACGCCGCCACGACGATCCATCTACGTCGCGGCCAGCTGCGGATCGTGCCCCAGGCTCTCCCCCGCACGCTGGTGGCCCGCACGACCGGCCGGGTCTCGCTCATATCGGCACCGCGCCGGTCTCCACGGGATGGCCGTGGGTGCGCCATTCGAGCATTCCGTCTTCGAGACGTCGCGCGGCGACGCCCCGGTCAGCCAGCAGGCGCACTGCGTCGTGAGCCATCACACAGAAGCTGCCTCGGCAGTAGGTCACGACCTGACTCCCGCTCGAGGTGATCGCCGCGTCGCCTGCGATGGTCGCCAACGGCATGCTGCGCGCACCTGGGATATGACCGGCGAGGAACTCCTCAGCTGGCCGGACATCGAGGAGCGTGACTTGCTCGTCGCGCAACAATCGCCCCAGATCCTCTCGTGACAGGGTCCCGACCTCGCTGTCCCCCGGCAGGCTCAAGTAGGCGTCGCGTGCTCGCTCGACGTCCGCTGATCGATGGAGAGCCACCGAGCGCAAGCGGTCATAGACCTCGACGACGTCGTCGCCCGCCAACCGATAGAACACCTTCGTACCCTCGCGCCGAGTCGAGACCATGTTGGCCATTTTGAGCACCTGCAAGTGCGCCGAGACGGTGGTCAGGCCCATCTCCGCGGTTCGAGCCAGCGACTCCACGGTCCGCTCGCCCTGCGCGAGCAGATCCATCAGCTCCAGCCTGCGCGGGCTTCCAAGCGCCTTGCCGACCACGGCCAGCTCGTCGAAGAGCGTGCGACGTCGCTCAACGGTTGGCGAGGCCGAGACGGGATCTGGATGTTCACTGGTGTTCATTGCGTTGACTCCTGGTCTGGGGGGATACAACCGAGGCACGCTCAGGTCGATAGCTGTGCCGACAGAACTGGTCACGGTCGGACGTAGGACCACCCCTGACGCTGTCGCACCACCAGATGCGCGAGACCGGAGTCGACCACGCTGACTCCGGCCAGCAGGGCCGCCGCAGAGACTCCTTGTCGCTGCATGGTGTTGCGGCAGGCATCCACGCGCAGACCGCGAGAGATAGCGGTGAGAACTGCCGCTGCGACCGGAGAGTCGATGGTCACCGCCGATAGCCCGGCTCCATGGGCAACCAGTTCGATGGGGCAGTCAGCCCCGAGAGCTTGCAGAAGGTTGTCGATGTTGCGCATCACCGCGACCATCGCTTCCTTCCCGCCATCGGCCAACTGCACGACGACTCCGTCTGCAACGTCCGTTCGTCCACTCACACCAATGCCTCCTGATTTCAATCTACCATGGATATATGGATTAGTGGAGGAACAGGTCGGAGCCCCAGCGGCACCACACGCAGTCAGCTTCGGAGACCGGCGCGAACTTCGGCGACCGTGGCCCGCGGGCCGATCACCGTCCAGGTGCTGCCGCCGGCCTCGACCTGTGCGGCCGTACCGCCGACCCCGCGAACCAGCGCCTCGCCAGGCAACCGGTCCCAGGCCGGAACGCTGCGCTGGCAGAAGACCCCCAGATTGCCCTGGGCGATCGCCGTCAGGTCCATGGTGCCCGAACCGAGCATCCGCAGGGCCGCGGCACCTGCGACGGCCCGAGCCAAGGTCACTCCAGCTTGGCCGGCGTACGCCGCCGGGGGCAGGTAGGTGGTCACGCACGCCTGCGCCAGCGGTATGTCGACCAGATCGGGAAGTTCGACGCCGTTGCGGGTAGTGCGTCGGCCAGGTCCGCCCACGAAGACGGTCTGGCTCGCGTGGTGGTAGACCGCTCCCAGAACCAACTCTCCTGACTCCGCCGGACCATCGACCAGGGCAATTGCCGAACACCACCAGTCCAGCCCAGAGACGAAGTTGTAGGTCCCGTCGACCGGATCGATCACCCAAGTGCGCCGTCCCGGCCGCGCAGCACCCTCCTCCCCCAACACCCCGTCGTCGGGTCGCTGCGCCGCAAGACGGTCAGTGATGACAGCCTCGGCTGCCCGGTCGGCGGCAGTGACGACGTCGGAGATCGAGGTCTTCTGTTCGACCTGCACCCCCTCGGAGCGCATCCGGGCGGCGAGGGTGCCGGCCTCGGTGACCAGAGTGACGGCCAGGTCGACGTCGGCCTGGTCCGGGGTGGTCACCACGCGTCGGCGTACAGGTCGCGGGTGTCGGCCAGCAACTCCGGGAAGCCTTTGGTGTGGCCGATGATCGGCATGAAGTTCTGGTCGCCGATCCAGCGCGGGACCACGTGCTGGTGCAGGTGGGCGGCGATGCCGGCGCCCCCGGCCTGACCCTGGTTCATGCCGATGTTGAAGCCTTCGGCCTTGGAGACGCTGCGGATGACTCCGACCGCGTGTTTGGTCAGTGCGGACATCTCGGCTGCCTCCTCGTCGGTCGTGTCGACGTACTCAGGCAGGTGCCGATACGGGCAGACCATCAGGTGGCCGGGCAGGTAAGGATAGAGGTTGAGCACCACGAAGCAGGTCTCGCCACGGTGCACGATCAGGCCCTCACGGTCACCCATGGTCGGGATCCGGCAGAACGGGCACTGCTCCGAGGAGGGGTCGGACGGCTTGTTCTCGCCACGGATGTAGGCCATCCGGTAGGGCGTCCAGAGCCGGTCGAGGCCGTCGGGGCTGCCGATGCCGTCCTGGACGACCATGTCGCCCGAGTCGCCGTCGCGGGAGTCGCCGTCGCGGGACGCGGAAGAGGTCATGCAGTGAGGTTACCGACGTCGTTGGTGAGGATCATCTGGACCCGGGTGTCGGGGTCCAACTCCAGCCCGATGCCCCTGGCGTGTCCCTGGATCGCGAACCACAGCGAACGGGCCGTCAACACGATGAGGGCTTCAGGCGACAGGGTGCGACCAGGCAGGAACAGCCACCGTCGAACCGCGCCGAAGACCGCGCCGAGAAGACCGAAGACCATCGGGTCCATGGCGTCGCGCTCGGAGTCGGAGAGTTCGACGCCCAGCAGGTCGAAGGCAACATTGAGCAGAGTGCAGATCTTCGTGGAGACGCGAATCAGGCCCTGTTCCAACGGGCCGGACTCGGAGAAGTCATGGTCGGCCAACCAGTGCAGGCTCGGATGCGCCACCGCCCAGCCGACGTAGGCCCCGATTCCTCGCTCGAGAATCTCCGGGATGGTGCCGTCGAGGCTGACTGCCGGCAGCACCAGTTCCCACAGTCCGTCGAGAATCGCAGCCTGCACGGCGAGGTCGAGCTCGGCGCGGTCGCTGAAGTGCCGATAGATGACGGTGCGCGACATGCCTGCGCTCTCGGCGATCTCCGAAACGTTGACCTCGGTCCCCGGTTCGTGTGCCTCGGCGGCCTCGATGGCGGCCTCGATGATGCGCTGACGGCGCTGAGAATTGTGACGGTCCCAGCGGGACTGCCGACCGTCGGCGCGCGAGGTCATCAGCCGCGCGCCTTGCTGAGGATCCTGCCCGACCCGGTGGTGGCGACCTTGCTGACCCGACGGACCACCCGACGTGGGTGGTAACGCACCGCTTGGGCGTTGCTGCGGGCGATCCGGCGCATCTCCTCCACGTCGACGATCTTCGAGCGCGGACGGCCCTGGGAGGAACCCCGTCGTCGTTCCTCGCGGTCGATTGCCTGCCAGCCGCGCAGATCGACGAGGTTCGGGCGTTTGGCGCGCACCATCTTCGCCGCAGTGGCGCCATCACCTGCCGGCTCGGGAAGAAGACCGCTGTCGAGGTCGTCGAGCAGCGACTCGACGGTCTCGGTCGAGTCGGTCTTGTTGGTGCCGATGAAGCCGGTCGGGCCACGTTTGATCCAACCCGAGACGTAGACCCCCGGCTCGACCCGACCGGCCGAGTTCGGCACGGTGCCGGAGCGCTGGTCGTGGGGAAGGTCAGGCACAGCCAGCCCGTGGTAGCCGATCGCTCGCAGCACCAGGCCGGCTGCGATCGTCTCAGTCTGGTCGGTCGCTACCGCGCGGACGGTGCCGTCCTCGGACGTCTGGAGTCGGTTGGAGACCACCTCGACACCGGTCACCCGTTCGTCCCCGAGAACCGCCACCGGCGAGGTGAGGAACCTCAACACAATGGTGCGCAGCGCCGGGTCCGGCTTGTGGCTCTGCATCTGGCGCAGCAGCCGGGCCGACGGGTCGTCGCCGACAATCGGTTCTCCACCAGTGTCGACGACCACATTGATGTCGGTCCGTCCGGCCAGACCGACGAGCTCGGGCACCGTGAAGGCCGCCTGCCTCCAACCTCGCCGGCCCAGTACGACGACCTCCCGGACCGTGCTGGCGTGCAGGCGGGCCAACGCCGGATCGGCGATATCGGTGGGGTCGAGCTTGTCGGTCGGGTCGACCGACAGGATCCGCGCGCAGTCCAGCGCGACATTGCCGTTGCCGACCACCACGGCCCGTTCGACATCCAGCGGCACCTCGAGGTCCTGCTTGTCGGGATGACCGTTGTACCAGCCGACGAAGTCGGTGGCACTGATCGAGCCAGGCAGGTGATCGCCCCGAATGCCGAGCCGTCGGTCCGTCGAGGCCCCGACGCTGTAGATGACGGCGTGGTAGTGATCCCGCAGCTCCTGGTGGGTGACGTCGACCCCGACCTCTACATCGAGGAAGTATCGAAAGCCAGGCTGACGCTCGATGTCGCGGAACAGCTTCTGCACGTGCTTGGTGCTCGGGTGGTCGGGTGCCACACCGAACCGCACCAGCCCGTAGGGAGTCGGCAGCCGGTCGAAAACGTCGACGGTGATCTCAGGGTGTTTGAGCAACTCATCGGCCGCGTACATGCCGGCCGGTCCGGCGCCGACGATCGCGACGCGGAAGGGTCCCGGCCGAGTCAGCCGACGCTGTTCGGGAACGTGGGCCAGCGGGGTGCGGTCGCTGTGTGGGTTGTGCAGGTAGTACTCGGTGTTGATGGCCAAGAACGGCTGCTCGGCCTCGGTGAGCTTGGTGTGCGGCCCGATCGCTTCGGCCGGGCAGGCGGTCACGCACGCCCCACAGTCGACGCAATAGTCAGCGTCGACGTAGAGCATTTCGGCAGTGCCGAACCCGGGCTCCCCGGGGGCTGGATGGATGCAGTTGACCGGGCAGGCGACCACGCACGATGCGTCGGCGCAGCACGACTGTGTGACTACGTGTGGCATGAGCCACATAATAGGCGAAAAGTGTCGTTAGTGCGACACCCTGTCACACATGTGTTCAGGATTTTCGTGATCCGATTCGTCCACGCTGCGGCGCTGGGGTTCGGACCGATCGGCCGGACCGATCAGACCTGGGCGTGGGCGTCGATAGCCTCGGTGATCCGAGCGATCGCCTCGGCGATGCTGACACCGTTGTCCTGACGGCCGTCGCGGTAACGGAAACTGACCGCGCCAGCCTCAACGTCGTCGTCGCCCACGATGATCATAAACGGCACCTTCTGCAGCTGCGCGTTGCGGATCTTCTTCTGCATCCGGTCGTCGGAGTCGTCGACCTCGACTCGGATGCCGAGCTTGTGCATCTGCGAAGCGACCTCGGACAGATAGTCCGCGTGCCGCTCGGCGACCGGGATGCCCTGCACTTGCACCGGGGCGAGCCACGGAGGGAACGCTCCCGCATAGTGCTCCACCAGCACACCCAGGAACCGCTCGATCGAGCCGAACTTGGCAGAGTGGATCATCACCGGCTGGTGCTTGGTGCCGTCCGGCCCGGTGTATTCGAGGTTGAATCGCTCCGGCTGGTTGAAGTCGTACTGGATGGTCGACATCTGCCAGCTGCGGCCGATGGCGTCGCGTGCCTGCACCGAGATCTTGGGGCCGTAGAACGCAGCCCCGCCGGGGTCCGGCACAAGCTCGAGGCCGGACTCCGAGGCCGCTTGCTCCAGCACACTGGTCGCACTGCGCCACTGTTCCTCCGAGCCGATGAACTTGGAGTTGTCGGCGTCGCGAGTGGACAGCTCCAGATAGAAGTCGTCGAGACCGAAGTCCTTGAGCACGCCGAGCACGAAGTCGAGCAGATGCTTGATCTCGGCCGGAGCCTGCTGCGGCGTGACGTAGGAGTGAGAGTCGTCCTGGGTCATTCCGCGCACCCGGGTCAGACCGTGCACCACACCGGACTTCTCGTAGCGATACACCGACCCGAACTCGAAGTACCGCAACGGAAGTTCCCGGTAGGAGCGGCCGCGGCTGGCGAAGATCAGGTTGTGCATCGGGCAGCTCATCGCCTTGAGCTGATACTTCGCGCCTTCGAGTTCCATCGGCGGGAACATGGTGTCGGCGTAGTAGGGCAGATGTCCCGAGGTGTGGAACAGGCCGTCCTTGGAGATGTGCGGGGTGCCCACGTAGGAGAAGCCCTCCTCCACGTGGCGGGCTCTGACGTAGTCCTCCATGACGCGCTTGATGACCCCGCCCTTGGGGTGGAAGACCGCCAGACCGGAGCCCAACTCGTCGGGGAAGCTGAACAGGTCGAGTTCACGACCGAGCTTGCGGTGATCGCGCCTCTCCGCCTCCTCCAGCCGGACCAGGTAGGCGTCCAGCGCCTCTTTGGACTCCCAGGCGGTGCCGTAGATCCGTTGGAGTTGCTTGTTCTTCTCGTCGCCGCGCCAGTATGCCGCCGCGCTGCGCATCAGCTTGAACGCCGGGATGCGCTTGGTGGTCGGCAGGTGCGGGCCACGGCACAGGTCGCTCCAGGCCACCGCACCACTGCGGTCGATGTTGTCGTAGATGGTCAACTCGCCAGCGCCGACCTCGACACTGGAACCCTCAGCAGCGGCCTGCGCCAGCCCCGACCCCTTCAGCCCGATGAGTTCGATCTTGTAAGGCTCCTCGGCCAGTTCACCGATGGCATCGTGGTCGGAGACCACCCGGCGGGAGAACCGTTGGTTCTCCTTGATGATCTTGCGCATCCGCGACTCGATCTTGACCAGGTCCTCGGGCACGAACGGGGTCTCCACGTCGAAGTCGTAATAGAACCCGTTGTCGACCGGCGGGCCGATACCGAGTTTGGCGTCGGGGAACAAATCCTGCACGGCCTGGGCCATCACGTGGGCTGTGGAGTGGCGCAGCACCTTGTGCCCGTCCGGGCTGTCGATGGCCACACCCTCGACCTCGTCGCCGTCAACCAGTTCATAGGAGAGATCCTTCAACTCCCCGTTGACTTGGGCCACAATGACGTCGGGATGGTCGGAGAACAGCTCCCATGCCTTGGTGCCAGTGGTGACCGCCCGGTCCTCACGCCCTGTGGGTGCGATGACGACGACCTTCAACTCCGACACGTGCTGACTCCTTGACTTCTCCGCCGCCCGCGTTGGCGGCACCCGTTGATGGTATCGGGGAGTCGCCGCAGGACTCACCTCGATATCGGTTGAGCCTTCGGGGTCTGGGATCCAGCCTCACACCTCGACGCGGATCGTGGAGCCCTTGACCTCGACGAACTTCGGGGTCAACCCTTCGATCGTTCCGGCTGCTGAGCCGTTGGGCCCGGCGGTGTTAGCGCCGTCGGCGAGAGCGAAGGTCGACCCGTGGCATCCACAATTGATCCGATCGGTCACCGACGCCAGTTGGCACCCGGCGTGGGTACAGGTGGCAGAGAACGCCTTGAACTGCCCCGCAACCGGTTGGGTGATCACCAGATTCTCAGGGCCCAGCACGACGCCCCCACCGACCGGCACGTCGGCCACCTCGGCCACGGGCGTGGTCTCGACCTCGCCCGGCGGAGTGGTCCCGACCGACGAGGCGACATCGGTCGGGTCCGAGGTGCTCGCAGAGTCTTCCCCCCCGCACGCTGCCAGCAACGGGGCGCCCGCGATCACCGCGAGGTGACGCCGACCGATCATCGCTCGACTCCCAACAGTGGTGCCAGGAACCGCCCGGTGTGGCTGTCGGGGTGGGCGGCCACCTGTTCCGGTGTCCCCTCGGCGACGACTGTGCCGCCACCATTGCCACCCTCGGGACCCATGTCGATCAGCCAGTCGGCGGTCTTGATGACATCGAGGTTGTGTTCGATGACCAGCACGGTGTTGCCCTTGTCGACCAGACTGGACAGCACTGCGATGAGCTTGCGGATGTCCTCGAAGTGCAGGCCAGTGGTCGGCTCGTCGAGCACATAGACGGTCCTGCCGGTGGACCGCTTCTGCAATTCAGCGGAGAGTTTGACGCGCTGCGCCTCACCTCCCGACAGCGTGGTGGCGGGCTGGCCGAGCCGGACGTAACCCAGGCCGACCTCCACCAGGGTGGTCAGGTGCCGATTGATGGCGGGGACCGCAGCGAAGAAGTCGACGGCCTCCTCGATCGGCATGTCGAGCACCTCGCCGATGTTCTTGCCCTTGTAGTGCACTTCGAGGGTCTCGCGGTTGTAGCGCTGACCGTGGCAGACCTCGCAGGGCACATACACATCGGGCAGGAAGTTCATCTCGATCTTGAGGGTGCCATCACCGGAGCATGCTTCGCAACGGCCGCCCTTGACGTTGAAGGAGAACCGGCCCTGCTGATAGCCGCGCACCTTCGCCTCCGGCGTACTGGCGAAGAGCTTGCGGACGTGATCGAAGACGCCGGTATAGGTGGCCGGGTTTGAGCGCGGGGTGCGACCGATCGGCGACTGGTCGACATGGATGACTTTGTCGACGTGGTCGACGCCCTCGATGGTTCGGTGCCGGCCCGGGATCGTGCGCGCACCGTAAATCTGCTTGGCCAGCGAGGTGTAGAGGATGTCGTTGACCAAGGTCGACTTGCCGGACCCCGAGACGCCGGTGACGGCCACCAACACCCCCAGCGGGAAGCTCACGTCGATGTTCTTGAGGTTGTTCTCGCGGGCGCCGACGACGGTCAGTTCCTTGCCCTTGGTCACTGGTCGGCGTACTTCGGGAATGGCGATGTGTCGGCGGCCGGAGAGATAGGCGCCGGTCATCGACTTCTGGTTCTTCAACAACGACGCCACGCTGCCGGAATGCACCACGTGACCGCCGTGCTCCCCGGCACCGGGCCCGATGTCGACGATGTGATCGGCGACCTTGATGGTGTCTTCGTCATGCTCGACGACGATGAGGGTGTTGCCCAGGTTCTTGAGGCGCACCAGCGTCTCGATGAGTTTGGCGTTGTCGCGTTGGTGCAGACCGATCGACGGCTCGTCCAGCACGTAGAGAACCCCGACCAGGCCTGCCCCGATCTGAGTGGCCAACCGGATGCGCTGAGCCTCCCCACCCGACAACGAACCGGACGGCCGGTCCAACGACAGGTAGTCCAGGCCGACGTCGAGCAGGAACCGAAGCCGCTCCTGGATCTCCTTGAGCACCCGCTCGGCGATCTGTCGTTCACGCTCGTTGAGCACCACCGAGTTGAGGTAGTCCGATGCCTCGGCGATGGACAACGCGCAGACCTCGGCGATGTTCTTGCCACCGTGGTCCTTCTCCCCAAGCGTGACGGCCAGGGTGACCGGTTTGAGGCGAGTGCCACCACAGGCCGGACAGGCCACCTCGCGCATGAACCCCTCGAAGCGTTCCCGGCCGGTGTCGGACTCAGCCTCCCGATGTCGGCGTTCGACGTAGGAGCGCACACCTTCGAACTCCGCGTCGTAGGCCCGCTGGCGGCCGTAGCGGTTGACCGTGACGACGTGGACCTTGGTGGGATGTCCTTCCAGGATCGACTTCTGAGCCCGAGCCGGAAGATCCTCCCACGGCGTGGTCACCTCGAACCCGAGCTCCTCACCCAGCGCCTGCATCAGACGCAGGAAGTAGTCGGCGACGTGGGCCTGGCTCCACGGCTGAATCGCCCCCTCAGCGATGGAGGCTTGGGGGTTCGGCACCACCAGCTCGGCATCGACCTCCATCCGAGTGCCCAGGCCGCCGCAGACCGCACAGGCGCCGAACGGGGAGTTGAACGAGAACGACCGAGGCTCGAGGTCGTCGGTGTCGATGGGATGGTCGTTGGGGCAGGCCATCTTCTCGGAGAACTTCATCGTGCGTTGTCCCTCGGGCAGGGTCTCGTCGACGAAGTCGAAGACGACCAGCCCACCGGCCAGCTCCAGAGCCGTCTCGACCGAGTCGGTGAGTCGACGCTTGCTGGACCCTTTGACCGCCAGGCGGTCGACGACCACTTCGATGGTGTGCTTGATCTGCTTGGCCAACGTCGGCGGGCTGTCCAGAGTGTGGATCTCACCATCCACCCGAGCACGCGAGTAACCCTGGGCCTGCAACTGAGCGAAGAGTTCGACATACTCGCCCTTGCGCTCGCGGATCACCGGGGCGAGCACCTGGAAGCGGCGACCCTCCTCAAGTTGAAGCACTCGGTCGACGATCTGCTGCGGGGTCTGTCGCTCGATGGTCGCCCCACAGGTCGGGCAGTGCGGACGTCCGGCGCGGGCATAGAGCAGGCGCAGGTAGTCATAAACCTCGGTGATGGTGCCCACGGTCGAGCGCGGGTTGCGGCTCGTCGACTTCTGGTCGATCGAGACAGCCGGACTCAGGCCCTCGATGAAGTCGACATCCGGCTTGTCCATCTGGCCCAGGAACTGTCGAGCGTAGGCGCTGAGGGACTCCACGTAACGGCGCTGGCCCTCAGCGAAGATCGTGTCGAAGGCCAGACTCGACTTGCCCGAGCCGGACAATCCGGTGAACACGATGAGCGCATCACGCGGCAGGTCGAGCGAGACGTCCTTGAGGTTGTGCTCCCGGGCTCCCCGGATGACGAGTTTGTCCGCCACACCCATGCCTTCCGATTGCGCAGTTACGATGTTCGAACACCTGTTCGCAGAGCCTATCAGCCTGCGCGGACAGCCCGGCTCCGCCGGGCCTCCGGTTTTCCCTGATATCAGGGAAAACTGGAACTTGGCACGGAAAGCTTCCCGTGCCAAGTTCCAGTTTTCCGTGCCAAGCAAGTCTCGTCCGAATGGGCCCGACCCCAGCGGGAGAGTCGGGGTACGCCGATGGCAGAGTGAGGCACATGACCTACACAGGGAACGTCGCACCAGGTGGGCCGGCCGAGGTGCGCGAACTGTCACAGTTGACAATCACCAAGGTCGCCGTGGACCCCAAGATGTCGAACAACTGCTATTTGCTCACCTGCAAGGCCACCGGCTCCAAGGTCCTCATCGATGCGGCGGCCGAACCTGCCACGCTGCTCCCGCTGATCGACGGGACTCTGGAATCTGTGATCACCACCCACCAGCACTGGGACCACCACCGTGCACTGAAGCCCGTGGTCGTCGACACCGGCTGCGTCACCATCGCGGGGGCGCCTGACGTCACCGCGATCACCGAGCAGACGGGCGTGATCATCAACCGCAAGGTTGTCGACGGCGACACCATCGGCGTCGGCGACTGCTACCTAGAGGTCATCGCGCTGCGCGGACACACACCAGGCTCCATCGCGCTGTTGTATGCCGACCCGGACGGCACGCCCCACCTCTTTACCGGCGACTCTCTGTTCCCGGGCGGGGTTGGCCGGACAACACGTGAGGTCGACTTCGAGTCGCTGATCAAGGACGTCGAAGAACGCATCTTCCAGCAGTTGCCCGATGACACCTGGGTCTACCCCGGCCATGGCAACGACACCACACTTGGAGCCGAGCGACCTCATTTGGCCCAGTGGCGCGAACGCGGCTGGTGACCCCTTGTTCGGTTCCGGGAGTGCGCTGGTCCGGGTCAGCCCACCGGACGGGTATTCGGTGTCGAACGTCAACCCACGCGCCTAGTCACTGACGTTGTGGTCGCGAAATCACGAATCGACAACCACAACGTCAGTGACTAGGCGCGCGGCGGGGCTAGGCGAGGCGGGGCTAGGCGTAGGCGGGGCTAGGCAGGGAGAGGGATCGGGACGGTGAAAGCGGCGCGTGCCATGGCCACCTCGTCGCGAACCACACAATCCTGCACGTGATCGTTGACCAGCCCCATCGCCTGAGCAAACGCGAATGCGGTGGTGGGGCCGACGAACTTCCAGCCACGCTTCTTCAAATCCTTGGCGAGCCGGTCGGTGGACTCACTTGTCGACACCGCCTGCGCGATCGGCACCTGTCCGAGGGGTAGTTCGAAGGACCAGAAGTAGGACGCCAACGAGCCCTCGGCGTCGACCATCTCGATCGCACGCTGGGCGTTGTTGATGGTCGCCTCGATCTTGCCACGATGGCGGATGATGCCGACGTCGTCGAGTAGGCGCAGCACGTCCGACTCGTCGAAGGCGGCCACCGCATGAACGTCGAAACCGGCGAAGACCTCCCGGAACCGAGGTCGTTTGGCCAGGATCGTGCGCCAACTCAACCCGGACTGGAATCCCTCCAGGCAGATCTTCTCGAAAAGTCGCACGTCGTCGGAGACCGGGAACCCCCACTCGGTGTCGTGATAGGGCACGAACTCCTCGACTGAGATCGACCAGGCACACCGGAGCAGACCGTCCGGCCCCCGAAGCGCAGCAGGCATGACGCACACGTTAGGGCACCGAAGGGACAACCAGACGGTGTGACCTAAGCCACGACGTCCTGGCCGGCGTACGGCGCTAATCTGGATCGGTCCGTGGACACCAATCGGGGTGCCGCGAGATGACGCGTCCCAGGACGCAGAGGAGGCTCAACGATGAGCGAAGAAACCGCCCCTTACGGCACCGGCCCAGCGGCCGCCCCCACCCCACAGCCAGCGCCGAAGGCGCCCAGCCGGGTCCGCACCCACCATCTGTCCCAGTGGAAACTCGAAGGCCGACGGTTCTCCATGTTGACCGCCTACGACATGTACACCGCGGCCACCTTCGACCAAGCCGGCATCGACATCCTGCTTGTCGGCGACTCCGCCTCCAACACGGTGCTCGGCAACACCAACTCGATCCCGATCACGGTCGACGAACTGCTTCCCCTGACCCGGGCGGTCTCGCGCAGCGCCCACCGCGCCATGGTGGTCGGGGACCTGCCGTTCGGCTCCTACCAAGCCAGCCCCGAGCAGGCCTACCTGACGGCGGTGCGCTTCATGAAGGAGGGCGGCGCCCATGCAGTCAAACTCGAGGGAGGCGTCGAGATGGCCGAGGTCATCACCAAACTCGTCAACGGCGGGATCCCGGTGATGGCGCACATCGGGTTCACCCCGCAGAGCGAACATGCCTTGGGCGGCTACCGGGTTCAGGGTCGCGGGGACGCTGCCGACCGGGTGCTGGCCGACGCTCACGCCGTGCAGGATGCCGGCGCGTTCGCGGTCGTGCTGGAGATGGTTCCCGGCGAGGTCGCTGCCCAGGTGACCGAGGAACTCGACATCGCCACCATCGGCATCGGGGCCGGCAGACACACCGACGGCCAGGTGCTGGTCTGGCAAGACGCCTTCGGGCTCAACTCGGGGAAGACGCCGCGCTTCGTACGTCGGTATGCCGACGTGCACCAGGTTCTGCTCGACGCGGCGAGAGCCTATGACGCCGACGTCTCCTCGGGGGCCTTCCCGGCCGAGGAACACACTTTCTGAAGCCCACCTCTTCTCAAGCCGGCACCGCCACGCAGGGCCGCGGAGACCCGTCGCCTCGACCGGACAGGTCGCTCCTCGACCCGAGCCGCGGTCACGGTTAATGTCGAGTCATGAAGGTCGAGTCATGAAGATCGCCGTGGTGCTCGCAGCGCTGGTCTTCTCGGCCTGCTCGCCCACCGGTGCGCCGGTCGAACCCGCACCACCCGAAGCCACCGTGGACCGGACCACGGGGGCCAAGTCGAGTTGGCAGGTCACCACACTTGCCGGTGACTTGGACCATCCATGGGACATGACTGCGCTGGGTCGCAAACGCTTCGTGTTCACCCAGCGTGACCGAGCCACCCTGCGGCTATGGAACGACGGCGTGGTGCGACCCGTGTCGTTCCCGAGCGCCAAGATTTGGGTTTCCGGGGAGACCGGACTGATGGGGGTGGTCGCCGACCCGGATTTCTCCAAGTCCGGCACCAAGGGGCACAACCGCATCTATGTGTGCAGCGGTTGGAACACCACCGGCGGGCATGACATTCGGGTGACCAGTTTCAACCTGGACCTTGGCTCCCGATCGGTCAGCCATCGCAGGGTCGTGGTCAAGGGCATCCCGACCACGTCTGGTCGTCACGGCGGCTGTCGCCTGCTGATCACCGCCAACGGCGCCCTGATCATCGGGACCGGCGACGCCGCAGATGAGGCGAACCCCCGCAACCTGAGCAGCCTCGGCGGCAAGACACTGAGGGTGAACCGGCATACGGGCAAGCCATGGCCGACCAACCCGTGGGCGAAGGCGAAGGACCCCGACAAGCGTCTGGTGCACACCTTCGGTCACCGTAACGTCCAGGGCCTGGCCCAACGGGGCGACGGGACCGTGTGGAACGTCGAGCAGGGCACCGGGGTCGACGACGAGGTCAACCTGTTGCGCAACGGCGGCGACTACGGCTACCAGCCCGGTGCTGGCTACGACGAGAGCGTGCCGATGACCGACCAGTCCCTCCCGGGCCGACAGATCCCGGCCAAGTGGAGTTCGGGCAGTCCGACGCTGGCGACCAGCGGCGCGACGTTCGTGCCTCGCGGGTTCGGCAGCTATTCCGGCACCTTGGCGGTGGCGGTGCTCAAGAGCACCCGCGTGCTCTTCTTGACCTTCGACGGCGAAGGCACCCTCGTCAAAGCCCGAGCACCTCAGGCGCTGAGGTCCTTCGGTCGGATTCGCACCGTGGTGGTGGCCGGTGACGGGGCTTTGCTGGTCGCGACCGACAACGGCTCAGGCAACGACAAGATCCTGCGGGTCACCCGCAGTTGAGCGCAGGGGTGAGGCTGGCGACCACTCACTCCTCTGAGTCGTTCCACGCCGGGTCGTTGTCCCAGCTTTCATTGCGCTCCGCGACCGTCTCCAGCGCGTTGGCCGCCTCAGCCTGGCTGGGATAGGGCCCGAGCCGGTCAGCCCGGGGGCAACCTTCTCGGGGCTCCACTGTGTGATGTTTGAGGCAGAACCACCACTGTGGTGCGTCACCGTCGAATGTCATAGGCCCACCTTCCCCGAAGAAATGCGCGTCGGCAACAGCGCCGTTACACAGATCTCGGTAGGTTGCGCATATGGAGACGCACACGGGGCTTCTGGACGGATATCTCACGCGGGACCCCGCCTTCGACGAAATGGTCGAGAGCACCGCGAGCGGGACCGGATCCCTGCGTGCGCCATACCGCCAACTGGGCAGATCGCTGACCCAACTGACCGATCACGAACTGTCCGGACGTGTCGAGGCGATGCAGGCCAGTTACCTCGACCAGGGAGTCACGTTCGACATCGGTGGAGTGGAGCGGGCCTTCCCGCTCGACATCGTGCCTCGCATCATCGAGGCCAACACCTGGGTCACCATCAACTCCGGCGTCCAGCAGCGCGTCAAGGCGCTGGAGCTGTTCTTGGCCGATGTCTATGACGCCGGTCAGGTGTTCTCCGACGGGGTGATCCCCCGTGAAGTCATTGCCACCTCGAGCCACTACCACCGTGCGGCCGCCGGCGTACGGGCCGCCAACGGCGTGCGGATCACCGTCGCCGGGATCGACCTGATCCGAGACAACCTCGGGGAGTTCCGGGTGCTGGAGGACAACGTGCGGGTGCCGTCCGGCGTCAGCTACGTGATGACCAACCGACGGGCGATCACTGCGGCATTGCCCGAAGCCGTGGCCGAACACCGGATCCGGCCGGTCGCCAACTACCCCCAGAAGCTTCTCTCAGCCTTGCGCGCAGCCGCACCCGCCGGGATCGGCGACCCCACGGTGGTCGTCCTGACACCGGGAATCTACAACGGCGCCTACTTCGAACATCATCTGCTGGCACGCACGATGGGTGTGGAACTGGTCGAAGGACGCGACCTGGTCTGCCGCAACGGACATGTGATGATGCGCACCACCAAGGGACTCGCGCCCGTGCACGTCATCTACCGTCGTGTCGATGACGAGTTCCTCGATCCGGTGCACTTTCGCGCCGACTCGATGCTCGGATGTGTCGGTCTCATCGACGCCGCCCGAATGGGCAACGTCACCCTCGCGAACGCGGTCGGTAACGGGGTCGCAGACGACAAGCTGGTCTACACCTATATGCCCGACATCATCCGCTACTACCTTGGCGAGGATCCCGTCATCCGCAATGTCGACACCTGGCGGATGGAGGATCCGACATCTCGCGAAGAGGTGCTGGACAGACTCGACGAGTTGGTCCTCAAACCGGTCGACGGCTCCGGCGGCAAGGGCATCGTGATCGGCCCGTCCGCGAACCGGGAGGAACTCGACCGGTTGCGCGCCAAGATCGTGCTCGACCCGCGGGGCTGGATCGCCCAACCGGTGGTGCAGTTGTCCACGGTGCCGACCTTCCAAGACGATGCCCTGGGGGCGCGCCACGTGGACCTGCGTCCCTTCGCCGTCAACGACGGCGACAAGGTGTGGGTCCTGCCCGGCGGGTTGACCCGGGTCGCGCTGGCGGAGGGCGAACTGATCGTGAACTCCTCGCGCGGTGGAGGGTCGAAGGACACGTGGGTGCTTGCTCCGGGAGCCGACCATCTCGGAGATCCGAACTCCAGACGGTCCCAGACCCAGAGCGACGACCCGACACCGAGCCAGACCCACGGCCAGACGCAAAGCCAGGGGGTGGCCGGTGCTTAGCCGCATCGCGGAATCGATGTTCTGGATCGGTCGCTATGTCGAGCGCGCCGAGGACACCGCTCGGATTCTCGACGTACAGACCCAGTTGATCCTGGAGGACGGCACCACCGACGAGGAGACGGCCTGCCAGAGCCTGCTGGCCGTGATGGGAATCGAGGAGCACCCACCGGGAGTCGACCTGCATCTGATCCATCAGATGTTGGCCTACGACGGCTCGGCACCCAGTTCGATCGCCTACATCCTGGGCGCGGCCCGCGAGTCGGCCCGCGGCGCCCGAGATGCCCTCTCGGTGCCACTGTGGGAGGTGCTCAACACCAGTTGGCGGGCGATTCCGACCGGACAGTTCGCTGCCATGCGGGCGCCCATGCTGTTCCCCTGGGTCCGAGACCGGATGGTGATGATCGTGGGCACTGCGGACGCGACGATGATGCGCGACGAGGCGTGGCATTTCTTCCAACTCGGTCGTTATCTGGAGCGGGCCGACATGACCTCGCGTCTGGTTGCCACCACCTTGCTGCAGACCGGGTCCACCGGGCCCTGGTCTACGACGCTGCGCGCCTGCGGTGGGTACGACGCCTATGTGCGGACCTACCGCGGCGTGGAGTCGGTGCGTGCTTCGGTCGAGTTCCTACTCCTCGACCGGTTGTTCCCACGGTCGGTGGTCTATGCGTTGAGCCGGGCCGCGGAGAGTCTGGACAACCTGGAGGCCACTACCCGCCGAGCGGGCTACAGCGATGACGCCCATCGGCTGGTCGGCCGAATGCGCGCCGAACTCGAATACCGGTCGTTGACCGACCTGATGGCCGACCTACCCGGAGAGATGGAGCGATTGCAGATGACCTGTGCGCGGGCCACCAAGGCCGCCACCGACCGCTATTTCGCCGGTCCAGAGGCGTTGGTGTGGAGCATGGCCGGAGGGGCGAACCGATGATGCAGTTGCGGGTGGTGCACGTGACCGGGTTCGAGTACGCCGGCCGTGCGGCGGCGTCCTACAACCAGGCACGTCTGACTCCGTTGACCTCAGCGATGCAGATCGTGATCCATCACCGGGTCGAGGTCTCGCCGCACCCGTGGATCTACGACTACACCGACTATTTCGGCACCCGGGTGACCGCGTTCGAAGTCGCAGAACCGCATTCGTCACTGACGGTGACGGCGACCAGCACCGTCCAGGTTTCCAGGCCACCGGCTGGGTGGCCTGAGTTGGACTGGGCGGACCTGGACTCCCCCGAGGTGGCGGACCGGTGGACCGAGTATCTGGTGCAGCCCGACCTGGTTGCTCCCCCGGCTGACTTCGCCTCCGAATCCAGGGCCATCGCCACCTCGGCGGCGCGCCCCGCGCTGGCCGCCCGCGAGATCTGTGCCCTGGTCCATTCGGCCGTGGAATACGCACCAGGAGCAACCGACGTGAAGACCTCGGCCAGCGAAGTGTGGAACCAACGGGCCGGCATCAGCCAGGACATGGTCCATCTGGCCATCGGCGGTCTGCGATCGGCCGGCATACCGGCGCGGTATGTGTCGGGCTACTCCCACCCGTCCTCGGACCCCCGAATCGGCGAAACGCTGCGCGGGAACTCGCACGCATGGCTGGAGTTCTGGGACGGTTCGTGGAAACCGTTCGACCCCACCAACGCTTCCGAACCGGGTGATACCTACGTAGCTGTGGCCAAGGGACGCGACTACACCGACGTGCGTCCGCTGGACGGCATCTACTCGGGCGCGCAGACCTCAGAGATGACTGCCTACGTCGACATCACCCGACTGGTCTGAACAGTTTTCCGTCTCGTCCTCTGGTCAGAC
>JBPPMQ010000044.1:0-40672 GCA_051306135.1 Nocardioides sp.
CTACGAGGGCGACCGCATGCTCTACATCCACCCCGACGAGTGCGTCGACTGCGGTGCCTGCGAGCCGGTCTGCCCGGTGGAGGCGATCTTCTACGAGGACGACACCCCGGAGCAGTGGAAGGAGTACTACGACGCGAACGTGCACTTCTTCGACGACCTGGGCTCGCCGGGCGGCGCGGCCAAGATGGGCGAGATCGACAAGGACCACCCGCTGATCGAGGCCCTGCCGCCGCAGAACCAGGAGTGATGTCCCGGCGACGCGTCGTCTCCCACCGGCTGCCCGAGTTCCCCTGGGACCAGCTCGACGGGTTGCGGGAGCGCGCCCGGGCCCACCCGGGCGGGATCGTGGACCTCTCGATCGGGACGCCGGTCGACCCCACGCCGCGGGTCGTGCAGGAGGCCCTCGCAGCCGCCACCGACAGCCCCGGCTACCCGCAGGTGGCCGGGCTGCCCGAGACGCGCCGCGCCTGCCTGGACTGGCTGGAGCGTCGGGCCGGGGTCACCGGGGTCGGGCCCGACGGCGTGCTGCCCGTGATCGGTTCCAAGGAGCTGATTGCTTCCCTGCCCACCCAGCTCGGCCTCGGACCGGGGGACCTGGTCGCCTACCCCGAGCTGGCCTACCCGACGTACCAGGTCGGCGCAGCCGTCGCCGGCGCCCGGGCGGTGGCCACCGACTCCCTCACCGCGTTCGGGCCCGAGACGCCCGACATCCTGTGGGTGAACTCGCCCTCGAACCCCACCGGGCGGGTGCTGCCGGTCGAGCACCTGCGCAAGATGGTCGACTGGTGCCGGGAGCGGGGCACCCTGCTGGTCTCCGACGAGTGCTACCTCGAGTGCGCGTGGGACGCGACGCCCGTCTCGGTGCTGCACCCCGACGTCTGCGGCGGCTCGCCCGAGGGCCTGCTGGCCGTGCACTCGCTCTCCAAACGCTCCAACCTCGCGGGCTACCGGTGTGGCTTCGTCGCCGGCGACCCGGCCGTCATCGGCGATCTGCTGGCCCTGCGCAAGCATCTCGGTCTGATGATGCCCGGGCCCCAGCAGCACGCCATGGTCGCGGCCCTCGACGATGACGCGCACGTGCTGGAGCAGCACGCGCGGTACGCCGCTCGCCGCGCGCTCCTGCGCGAGGCGCTCGAGCGGGCCGGGTTCCGGATCGACCACTCCGAGGCGGCGCTGTACCTGTGGGCGCAGCGCCCGGTCGACGGCGTCGGCGAGGACTGCTGGGACACCCTCACCTGGCTGGCCGAGCGCGGGATCCTGGCCGCGCCCGGCTCGTTCTACGGTGCGGCCGGGAGGCAGCACGTGCGGGTGGCGTTCACCGCGACCGACGAGCGCGTCGCCGCCGCCGCCGCCCGCCTCGCCGAGCCGGCGTGAGGCGGCCCGGCGGGCCCGGTCGGCCCGGCGGGCCCCGTCAGTCGGCCACGCCGACGTGCACGTGGTCGCGGTGCAGCAGCACGGCCCGGGTCGACTCCGCGACGTCGTCGGCCCGGTCGACCTCGTAGTCGCGCCAGCCCTCGGAGGACCGTCGGGCGGTCCAGATCTTCGCATCGAAGATGACGGTGTCCACGTCGAGCCGGTCGGCCTGAGCCACGAGGTAGTGCGCGAGCGCCCAGCCCTGGCGCTTGTTGGCGGCGTTGACCGGCCGGAAGAAGACGTCGACGGCCCGGCCGTCGTAGTGCGCCGAGCCCTCCTGGTGGCCGTCCGTGACGCCGCCGGGCGCGAAGCCACCGAGCACGAGGTCGCCGAAGGACCGCTCCATGTCCGCGGCGACCGCCGCGGCCCGCGCGGTCAGGCCGCGCTTGCCCAGCGCGTCCGGCTCGGCCTCCGGACCGCTGTCGACCCGGCAGGTGAAGGAGGCGGGCGAGTTCCCGGTGAGCGAGGAGGCCAGCGCGCGGCCGTCCTCGGCGTGGTCCTCGTAGGCCTCCGGGAAGCCCGAGCGCTGCACCAGCTGGGCCGCCTCGGTGATCCGCATGTCCCGGTAGCCCTGGACGGTCTCGAGCTCGTCGTAGAAGGCGTTGATGGCGTGGTAGGGCTCCTGGATCTGCGCCGCCGTGCCCCAGCCCTGCGACGGACGCTGCTGGAACAGGCCCAGCGAGTCGCGATCACCGCTGTCGAGGTTGCGGATCTTGGACTCCTGGTAGGCCGTCGCCAGGGCGATCGACGCCGCCCGCGCCGGCAGGCCGCGCCGCACCGCCACCGCCGTGATCAGGGAGGCGTTCTCGGCCTGCTCGCGGGTCAGGTCCACCTCGATGCCCCGGACGGACGCCGTGCACGGCTTGCCCGAGATGAACGGGCCCAGGCCGTCGCGGACCGCGACGAACGCGATGCCCGCCACGACGACCACGGCCACGAGCGCGATCACCGCGCCCGCCAGGCCACTCCTGCTCCTGTCGGTCCCCACGACTCGTGCCCGGCTAGTTGGCGTGCAGCGCGGCGTTCAGCGCCACGCCGTCGCTCTTCCACGACACCGCCTCGACGGCGCCGGTCACGGAGTTGCGGCGGAAGAGGACGTTGTCCTGGCCGGACAGCTCCCGGGCCTTGACGAGTCTCGGCTCGTCGCCGGACGAGACGAGGGTGACCTTCGTGCCGGCGGTCACGTAGCAGCCCGCCTCGACGACGCAGTCGTCGCCGAGCGAGATGCCGAGGCCCGAGTTGGCGCCCAGCAGGCAGCGCTCGCCGATCGAGATCACCTCGGTGCCACCACCCGAGAGCGTGCCCATGATCGAGGCCCCGCCCCCGACGTCCGAGCCGTCGCCGACCAGCACGCCGCCGGAGATGCGGCCCTCGACCATCGAGGCGCCGAGCGTGCCGGCGTTGAAGTTGACGAAGCCCTCGTGCATCACGGTCGTGCCGCTGGCCAGGTGCGCGCCGAGGCGGACCCGGTCGGCATCGGCGACCCGGACGCCGGTGGGCACGACGTAGTCGACCATCCGCGGGAACTTGTCGATGCCGTGCACGGTGACGTGCTGCCCGGCGGCCTTGAGCCGGGCGCGGGTGCGCTCGAAGCCCTCGACGGGGCAGGGGCCGGCCGAGGTCCACACGACGTTGGTGAGCAGCCCGAAGACGCCCTCGGTCGAGATGGCGTGCGGGGCGCACTGCCGCGAGGAGATCAGGTGCAGGCGCAGCCAGACCTCCTCGGTGCTGGACGGGGCGGCCGCCACGTCGTCGATCTCCACGAGGCGGACCTCCCGGGTGACCTGGCGCAGGTCGTCCCCGCCCTCGAGGGCACGGAGCTCGTCCGGGGCAGCGGCGCCGTCGGGTGCGGCGCCCAGCCGGGGCTCGGGGAACCAGGCGTCGAGCACGGCGCCGCCGGCGTCCAGGGTGACGACGGCGAACCCGTGGGCCGGGCCGGACAGGGGGGTGACCAGGGGGTGACTCATGATGCCGCCCAGTCTACGGAGGCGCCGGTCCCGCCAGGCGGCTCCCGGGGCCCGCACAGGAGGTTCCCGTGTCGCGCTCCGTCCGCACTCGACGGGCGCTCTCCGAGGGCGGTGTCGTTCCTCACGGGCGCGCCCGCGGCCGGTGGTCGTCTGACGACCCGGAATCCGATTGGGCCGCCCCCGCCGGCTGGCCGTAGACTCACGCCCACAGGCGCTCGAGCCGTCATCAGCGGCGAGCCTCCGGAAGAACGGCGGAGCCCACCGGACGGGGTGGCTCGCCCAGTAGACCCGGACGGGTAGGCCCGTCACAGCCGCAACGAGCGGTCGCGCGTCAGTGCGGCAAGCGAGGTGGTACCGCGGCAGACGTCGTCCTCGTGGGTCAGGCCCCAGCCCAGCGCCACGACGAGGTTCCCGATGACGTACCCGAAGGTCAGCCACACCGAGTCCGGCTCGGTCCCCGCGAGCCCGCGCTTTCCCGAGATCGAGGAGCGGGTGCTGGCCCACTGGGAGACCGACGGCACCTTCCAGGCGAGCGTCGACCAGCGCGATCCGGGACCCGACGGCAGCAACGAGTTCGTCTTCTACGACGGCCCACCCTTCGCCAACGGCCTGCCGCACTACGGCCACCTGCTCACCGGCTACGTCAAGGACGTCGTGCCGCGCTACCAGAC
The DNA here is from genome assembly GCA_051306135.1 of Nocardioides sp. Lineage (GTDB taxonomy): Bacteria > Actinomycetota > Actinomycetes > Propionibacteriales > Nocardioidaceae > Nocardioides. The sequence goes on from JBPPMQ010000044.1 coordinate 4,052, forward strand.
GATGCGGGGCAAGCGGGTCGAGCGGCGCTTCGGCTGGGACACCCACGGCCTGCCGGCCGAGCTGGAGGCGATGCGGCTCAACGGCATCAAGACCACCGACGAGATCGCCGAGATGGGCATCGCCGCCTTCAACGAGGCCTGCCGCGCCTCCGTGCTGACGTACACCGGCGAGTGGCGCGACTACGTCACCCGCCAGGCGCGATGGGTCGACTTCGAGAACGACTACCGGACCCTCAACCCCGCGTACATGGAGTCGGTGATCTGGGCCTTCCGCACGCTGTACGACCGCGGCCTGGTCTACGAGGGCTTCCGGGTGCTTCCCTACTGCTGGAGCGATGAGACGCCGCTGTCCAACCACGAGCTGCGGATGGACGACGACGTCTACCAGAACCGGCAGGACCCATCGGTGACGGTCGGGGCCCGGCTGCACGGGCGCGGCGAGGACGACCCGCTGGACGGGGTGCTCGCCCTGGTGTGGACGACGACACCCTGGACCCTGCCCTCCAACCTGGCGGTGATGGTCGGGGAGGACATCGACTACGTCGTGGTCGAGGCCCCGGTGCCGGGCACGGAGCGGACGGCGCGCTACCTGCTCGCCGAGGCGCGTCTCGGTGCCTACGCCCGCGAGCTGGCCCCCGACGGGCAGGCGCCGACGGTGCTGCACCGGCTCAGCGGCGCCGAGGTGGCCGGCCGGACCTACACGCCGCCGTTCTCCTACTTCGAGGGTCACGCCGGGGCGTTCCGCACGGTTCTCGCCGAGTTCGTGACCACCACCGACGGCACCGGGCTGGTGCACACCGCCGGCGCCTTCGGTGAGGACGACAAGGTGGTCACCGACCGCGAGGGCATCGAGGCCGTGATGCCGGTCGGCAAGGACGGCCGCTTCACGCACCCCGTGACCGACTACGCGGGCCTGCAGGTCTTCGACGCGAACCTGCCGATCATCGACGACCTCAGGGCGGCCACGCGCGGCGAGGCGGCCGGATCGGTCAGCCCGGGCACGGTGCTGCTGCGCCGCGAGACCTACGACCACGCCTACCCGCACTGCTGGCGCTGCCGCGAGCCCCTGATCTACAAGGGGGTGAGCAGCTGGTTCGTGGAGGTCACCGCGTTCCGGGACCGGATGGTCGAACTCAACCAGCAGATCACCTGGGTGCCCGAGCACATCAAGGACGGCCAGTTCGGCAAGTGGCTCTCCAACGCTCGCGACTGGTCGATCACCCGCAACCGGTTCTGGGGCTCCCCGGTGCCGGTGTGGAAGTCGGATGACCCGGCCCACCCCCGCATCGACGTCTACGGTTCGTTCGCCGAGATCGAGCGCGACTTCGGCCGACTGCCGCTCAACGCCGCCGGCGAGCCGGACCTGCACCGGCCGTGGGTCGACGACCTGACCCGGCCCAACCCCGACGACCCGACCGGGGCCTCGACCATGCGCCGGGTCACCGACGTGCTCGACGTCTGGTTCGACTCCGGATCGATGAGTTTCGCCCAGGAGCACTACCCGTTCGAGAACGCCGACTGGTTCGCCGGCCACTTCCCCGGCGACTTCATCGTGGAGTACATCGGCCAGACCCGCGGCTGGTTCTACACCCTGCACGTGCTCGCGACCGCGCTCTTCGACAAGCCTGCGTTCTCGTCCTGCATCAGCCACGGCATCGTGCTGGGCTCCGACGGCAACAAGATGTCGAAGTCGCTGCGCAACTACCCCGACGTCTCCGAGGTCTTCGACCGCGACGGAGCCGACGCGATGCGTTGGTTCCTGATGTCGAGCCCGATCCTGCGCGGCGGCAACCTGATCGTCACCGAACAGGGCATCCGTGACTCGGTGCGCCAGGTGATGATCCCGCTGTGGAACAGCTGGTACTTCTTCCAGCTCTACGCCAACGCAGCCGGACTGGAGGCGGAGTACTCCACCGAGTCGACCGACCCGCTGGACCGCTACATCCTGGCCAAGGCCGCCGACTTCGTCGCCGAGATGACCGAGTCCATGGACGCCTACGCCATCGCGGACGCCTGCGAGGCCACCGGCCGGTTCATCGACGTGCTCACCAACTGGTACATCCGTCGCTCCCGTGAGCGGTTCTGGAACGAGGACACCGACGCCTTCAACACCCTCTACACGGTGCTCGAGGTGACCTGCCGTGCCGTGGCGCCGCTGCTGCCGCTGACCACCGAGGAGATCTGGCGCGGCCTGACCGGTGAGCGCTCGGTGCACCTGACCGACTACCCGGTCGCCACCGACCTGCCCACCGACGCCGACCTGGTGGCCCGGATGGACGCGGTGCGTGAGGTCTGCTCGACCACGAGCGCCCTGCGCAAGGCCCGCAACCTGCGCAACCGTCTGCCGTTGGCGGGGCTGACCGTCGTGGGCGCCGAGCTCGGCGACTTCGCCGACATCGTGGCCGACGAGGTCAACGTCAAGTCCGTCAGCCTGCTCGCGGCCGAGGACCCCCAGGCCACGCAGTACGGCGTCGAGCAGCGACTGGTGGTGCACGCCCGGGTCGCCGGTCCGAGGTTGGGCAAGGACGTGCAGGTGGCCATCAAGGGTTCCAAGACCGGCGACTGGTCCGTGGACGCTGCGGGCGTCGTCACCGCAGGGGGGCTCGCACTGGTAGACGGCGAGTTCGCGTTGGAGACCGTCACCGGATCGGACAGCAGCGAGGTGGCCACCGCGATGTTGCCGGGTGGCGGGTTCGTCGTCCTGGACACGGTGGTCACTCCCGAACTGGCCGCCGAGGGCACCGCCCGCGACCTGGTCCGCGCTGTGCAGCAGGCCCGCAAGGACGCCGGCCTGGACGTCTCGGACCGCATCGAGCTCGGTATCGACGGCACCGACGAGGTTCGTGCCGCAGCCCGCGCCCACGAGTCGCTCATCGCCGCCGAGACGCTGGCGACCTCGTACCGGATCGGTGCCACCGGCGACCCTGACTTCACCGTCACGGTGTCGGTCGGCGACGGCTGGGAGGCGACCATCACGCTGGCACGCGACTGATAGCCGAGTTGTTCCGATAGCGCAGTCGTCCGGGATGGCCCAGGAGTGCGGATGCGGCGGCTGGCGGGCCTGCCGCCGCTCTGCGCAGCCACCTGAGACACTGGCCGGGTGAGCCTGGACCTGACCGCAGACGTGGTGAGCCTGACCAAGGCACTGTGCGACATCGAGTCGGTGAGCCATCACGAGGAGGAGATCGCAGACCTCGTCGAGGCGGCGCTGCGAGGATGCGACCACCTCAGCGTCACTCGGCGCGGCCACACCATCGTCGCCCGAACTGACCTGGGGATGACCGAGCGGGTCGTCATCGCCGGCCACCTGGACACAGTGCCGGTCAACGACAACCTCCCGAGTCGTCTGGTCGGCACCCAGTTGTGGGGCCTGGGCGCCGTCGACATGAAGGGCGGCGACGCGATCATCCTGCACCTGGCGGCCACTGTGGCCAACCCGGTCCGCGACGTCACCTACGTGCTCTACGAGGCCGAGGAGGTCGCCGCGATCCACAACGGACTCGGCACCCTCGCCGCCAGCGACCCCGACTTGCTCGCCGCTGACTTCGCGATCCTGATGGAGCCCTCCAACGCCGGGGTCGAGGCCGGGTGCCAGGGCACCATGCGGGTCGCTGTCACCACCACCGGGGAGCGTGCCCACTCCGCCCGGGCCTGGATGGGCAGCAACGCCATCCACAAGGCCGGGGAGATTTTGCGCCGACTCGATGCCTACGCTGCTCGCAAGGTCGACATCGACGGGCTGACCTACCGGGAGGGGCTCAATGCCGTCTTCGTCTCCGGCGGGGTGGCCGGCAACGTGATCCCCGACGAGTGCACCGTCACCGTCAACTACCGTTTCGCCCCCGACCGTCCGGTCGCCGAGGCCGAGGCGCACCTGCGTGAGGTCTTCGACGGCTACGACGTCGTCGTCGAAGACTCGAGTCCCGGCGCCCTGCCAGGCCTGGACCGTCCGGCGGCGAAGGCGTTCCTCGCCGGGCTCGCCCAAGCGACCGGAGCCGAGCCGGAGGTCGCCCCGAAGTTCGGCTGGACCGACGTGTCACGATTCAGTGAGCTCGGCATCCCGGCGGTCAACTTCGGGCCCGGCGACCCGAGCCTGGCCCACAAGCAGGACGAGCACGTCGACGTCGCGCAGATCGAGCACTGCCACGCCGTGCTGCGGGCCTGGCTCAACCCCGACCACCCGACCGACCACCGCAGACCAGGAGCACACCCGTGACCAACCGCACCACGCCGGGCCTTCGGCCCTCCAAAGGCCGGCCGAAAGGCAGCACCACCGATCAGCGCCTGCTGGACAGCCCGGGCGACGGTGAATGGGTCCACACCGACCCGTGGCGGGTCATGAAGATCCAAGCCGAGTTCGTGGAGGGCTTCAACGACCTTGCGGAGCTCGGGCCGGCCATCTCGGTGTTCGGCTCGGCCAGGATCCGGCCCGGAGACAAGTCCTACGACCTCGGCGTCCGGGTCGGGTCGGCGCTGGCCGAAGCCGGCTTCACCGTCATCACCGGTGGTGGACCCGGTCTGATGGAGGCCGCCAACCAGGGAGCTGCGAAGGCCGGCGGCGAGTCTGTCGGACTTGGCATCGAACTGCCCTGGGAGTCGCGGCTCAACGAGTTCTGCACGTTCGGGCTCAACTTCCGCTACTTCTTCGTCCGCAAGACGATGTTCGTCAAATACAGTCGCGGCTACGTGGTCCTGCCCGGGGGAGTGGGCACCCTCGACGAGCTCTTCGAGGCGATGACCCTGTCTCAGACCAACAAGATCACCTTGTTCCCGATCGTGCTGATGGGGGTCGAGCATTGGCGGGGGCTCATCGACTGGCTGCAGGACACGATGCTGTCCGACGGACGGATCACGCAGTCCGACATCGACATGCTCACCCTGACCGACGACGTCGAGGAGATGGTCGAGCTGATGTTGGAGGCCCACCGACGATGATCTGGCTCTTCGCGATCGGGTTGGTGTTGCTGATGGGAGCCATCGCCGCCGTGGCGGCGGGGCGGGGCGAGCCGTTGGCCACCGAGTACGACGACCGTCCGGACGCGCTCGTGCCGGCCGACGAACCGTTGGCTGCACACGACCTGCGTCGAGTCCGGTTCAGCCTGGCCGTGCGGGGTTACCGGATGTCGGAGGTGGATGCGCTCCTGGAGCGGCTAGCCGCACAGTTGGAGCACCGCGAACCGCCCACCCCCGAGCGCCCCGAGATCGACCAAGACCCGGCAGTGTGACCTGCGTTGCTGCGATGGGGGATAATGGGCCCAACCGATGCCATCGGTTTGTCCGTGAACCAGGAAGGGGTGCCGCATGGCGGCGATGAAGCCGAGGACCGGAGACGGACCACTGGAAGCCACCAAGGAGGGCCGCGGCATCGTCATGCGGGTGCCGTTGGAAGGCGGCGGGCGCCTCGTAGTCGAACTCAACGCCGACGAGGCATCAGCCCTCGCTGACGCTCTCAAGGGCGTCGTCGGCTGATTCCATGGCGGCAGTAGTTGCGGCTGTTCCCCGACGAGCATCACCGCCCGACTTTGATCTGGGCCACTCCACCCCTGGCGCCGCGGTGCTGGCGGTGGGCTACTTTCGTGACGAATCCGGCGACCTGATCATCGGTCCGGGAGCGTCTGGGATCCCGCTCGATCTGGTCGAGGTGCTCACCTTGGAGCGTGCAACCGGGCGTTCGGGAGAGGTCGTCGCCGTTGCGTCGACCCACGGTTCCACCGCACGGCTACTGCTCCTGGTCGGAGTCGGGTCGGCCGGCGCCGACGACTTCCGACGCGCAGGGGCGGCTCTGGGTCGTCGGGTCCGGGACCACGACGAGGTCGAGGTCGCAGTCGTCGCTCTCGACCCGGACCGAGCGCTCGAACCTTTCGTCGCCGGGCTGACGCTGTCCAGTTTCACGATGTCGTGGCGCAACGTCGCCGAGTTCACCCCGGTGCGACGAGTCGTCCTCACTGGATTGTCCGAGGACCACCGTGCTCCCCTCGACCGTGCCGTCACGATCGCTCGCGCCAGTTGGCAGGCGCGGTGGTGGGCGACGGTGCCCAGCAACGTCAAGAGCCCGCAGTGGCTGGCCGACGAGGCCGTCAGCATGGCCGCCGACCGCGGTCTGGAGGTCAGTGTCTGGGACGAGGTGCGACTCGCCCAGGAAGGCTTCGGCGGGGTGGTTGCCGTCGGCAAGGGCAGCGCGACGCCGCCCCGCCTCATCCGACTGGAGCACAACCCGGGTCGACGGGCGAAGCGAACCGTCGTCGTGGTCGGCAAGGGCATCACCTTCGACTCCGGTGGCTACAACCTCAAGCCCGGCGCCGCGATGGTGACGATGAAACGCGACATGACCGGCGCTGCTGTCACGATGGCCGTTCTCGGCGCTCTGAAGGCCCTCGACGTGACGGTGCGTGTGATCGGCCTGATCCCCGTCGCGGAGAACGCGGTCTCGGGTTCTGCGATGCGCCCCGGCGACGTGATCGTGCACCGTGGCGGTCGCACCACCGAGGTCACCAATACCGACGCCGAAGGGCGACTGGTGCTCGCCGACGCGATCGCCTACGCCGTGGACACCATCAAACCGGATCTGCTCATCGACGTCGCCACCCTGACCGCCGCGATGAAGGTTGCGTTGGGACAGCACGTGGGCGGATTCTTCGCCACCGTCGACGCCTTGGCCCAGGCAGTGAGCCGCGCTGGGGCACGCAGCGGGGAGCCGGTCTGGCGGATGCCCCTGGCCGAGGCCTACGAACCCAGGCTGTCCAGTCCGGTCGCCGACGCGGACAACGCCCCCGCAGGCCCCGGCGCCATCACCGCGGCGCTGTTCCTGCAGCACTTCACCGGTGGCCTGCCGTGGATCCACCTCGACCTCGCCAGCGTGGGGGACGCGCCGGTCGAACGCGAGGAGTGGACGACCGGCCCCACCGGGTTCGGCGCCCGGCTGCTGCTCGACCTGCTCGGCGGCCCGGACCTGGCCTCGTGACGGCGTCGATCCAGGTCGGCGCCACTCGTCAGCGGCGCGACCGGGCGGGGCGCCACCACACCATCACCCGAGTCGAGATCGCCGGGCAGAACCACCGCCTCTGGTTCGCGACCCCGCCACAGATCGCACCGGTTCGAGGCAACCTCGGCGACGTCTGGCTGCCACCCCTGCTGTTGCTGGCGATGCATCGGGGGATGGACCTGAAGTTCCACGACGAGGTCTCCGATTCGATGCTTGCCAGTGCGCAGAAGGTCATGGACCTGTTCGCGCGGTGGTATCCGGATCGGTTCCAGCCCATCGAGGTCCATGCCCGCACCGGTGACAGGCTCTCGGCCGTTCCGGTGACCGGCAGCTGCTTCACCGGCGGAGTCGATTCATTCGACACCTTGATCCGCGCCGGCGACCGAATCGATGCGGTGATCTACGGCATCGGCTTGGACTTCCCTCGCAAACACACCGAGCAGGTCCGGCGGGTGTCGCGGGCGGTGGTCCAGATCGCCGAGGAGTCCGGGGTGCGACCCGTGCGGGTGACCACCAACATCCGCGACCTGCTCAACGGCTGGTTGCGCTGGCCGTCGGAGCTTCATGGAGCGGTGTTGGTCAGCCTCGGTTTGGTGTGTTCGTCCTCGATCGGTGTCCTGATGATCCCCTCCACCGACACCTACGGACCCACGATGCCGTGGGGGTCTCACCCGGACCTCGACCCGCTGTGGAGCACCGACAGGCTCCAGGTGATCCGCCACGGTGACGACTTGGACCGCACCGAGAAGACCATGCGAGTGGCGCGGGACCCGCGCGCTCAGCGCCATCTGAGGGTCTGCTGGAAGGCACGCCGGCGGTTCAACTGCGGGCGCTGCCAGAAGTGCTTGCGCACGATGGCCGTGCTGGAGTTGGCCGACCAACTCCAGCAGATCCAAACCTTCCCGAATCGAGTCGACACCGAGATCCTCGCTGCCATCGACCTGCGCACCGACAACAACGCCCGATTCATCCAAGACATCCTCACCCACGCCGAGTCTGTGACCGGGCACGAGCAGTTGAAGGCCGCGATGCGAATCGCAGTGGACCGCTACTGGGCTCAGGCCTGAGCCCAGTTCACTCCGGGAGCCACTCCTTCTTGGCAGCGAGCAGGCCGTCCCCGACGGGAAGGAGAACGCCGGTGAACTCCTCGTGATCCAGGATTGCTCGACCAAGGTCGCGGATGGTGACGGTGTCCTCGTCCCGAACAGCTGGGTCGGCCACCCTGCCATGCCACAAGGCGTTGTCGAAAACCACGATCCCGCCGGGCCGCAGCAGCCGGACAGCCTCGTCGAGGTAGGCGGCGTACTCGGACTTGTCACCGTCGCAAAAGACGAGGTCGTAGTGTCCGTCGGTGAGCCGGGGCAGCAGTTCCAGCGCCGGGCCGCTGATGGTCCGGGCCCGCTGCACGGCGATGCCCGCGGCGTTGAAGGTCAGCCGCGCCAGCCGCTGGTGCTCGGTCTCGATGTCGATGGTGGTCAGCACGCCGTCGGATCGCATGCCGCGCAGCAGCCACAGCCCGGACACGCCGGTGCCGGTGCCGATCTCGACGACGGCGCGGGCCTCGAGCACCGAGGCGAGGAAACGCAGCGTGGCGCCACCACCGGCGCCGATCGGAGTGACCCCGATCTGGTCGGCGCGCTCGCGTGCCGCGGCCAGGATCTCGTCCTCGGGTACGAACGTCTCCGCATAGTGCCAGGAGGCAGGGCTCGGTGGGGTCGGATGCGCCATGCCGGCAAACCTACCGTCTCCTCGCCCGGCCAACCGGTCACCTCGCCGGGGCACGCGGCCGGGCGGGCCCGCGGCAAAGAGTTGGCTTCTGAGGGAACATCGTCCCGCTATCGTTCGTTGGGCACAGCACAGAGGTTCGCTCAGGTTCCTGTCAGAAACAGGCGATAGCGTGCTAGCCGGCGATGGTGTCCACGGCAGAGAGGGGTGCAGGCCATGACGACGAGCCCCACCTGGGACGAAGTGGTCGAACTGCACTCCGACCGTGTCTTTCGGCTCGCCTACCGTCTCACCGGCAACCGTCCCGACGCCGAGGATCTGACCCAGGAAGTGTTCCTGCGGGTCTTCCGCTCCCTGGACCGCTATCAGCCCGGCACCTTCGAGGGTTGGCTGCACCGGATCACCACCAATCTGTTCCTGGACCAGGCCCGCCGCAAGCAGCGGATCCGGTTCGACGCCCTCAGCGACGCTCGCACCGACCGCCTCGCCAGTGCCGCGCCGACTCCCGACAACCATGTTGCCGAGCAGTTGTTCGACGACGACATCGAGCAGGCCCTGTCGACGCTGCCGCCCGACTTTCGGGCTGCTGTGGTGCTGTGTGACGTCGAGGGTCTGTCCTACGAGGAGATCGCCGACATCGTCGGCGCCAAACTCGGCACCGTCCGGTCTCGCATCCACCGGGGCCGCCAGATGCTGCGTGAAGCGCTCGCCCACCGCGCTCCGACGGCTGGCCGGGTGCGCTATGCCGGCCCAGCGATCGCCTGGGGGCGCCGATGAGCGCCCACTTCGGTCACCTTGGCAACCGCGCGAGCGCGCTCTTGGACGGCCAACTCCCGGCCGATCAGGAACGGCGGGCATGGGCCCACGTCGCCGAGTGTCAGGACTGCCACGACCTCGTTCAGCGTGAAAGCTGGATCAAACGTCGGTTGGCCTGTCTGTCCACGGCCCCGTGTTCGGACGCCCCGAGCACCCTGAAGGGGGACCTGCTGAACCCGGTGGCCCTCACCACCGGGTCGAGTTGGCTCGACGACCGGCACCGCAGGACGGCTGGGTTCCTGGTCATCAGCACTGGTGCCGTTGGTGCCGCAGTGCTCGGCGTGATCGCGATGGGCGCCGGCCCGGCGATGGCGCCAACCACCGACCGCCGGGCGCCGGTGGTCAGCCCGGTGGTTTACCCGGCCGCAGGTCCGTCGGTTCGTCCGGTGTCCGCTCCTGGGCGAGAATGATCGGGTGACCAACCCCGATCAGCACCCACCGGAGCGGACCGACTGGCTTCCCCCGGCAGGTGCAGCCATCGCGCCGCCGTTCTGGACGCCGACCTCCACTCCACCGACGGGCACAGGCCGACCCGACAGCATCGGGCGCCGGCTCGGCGCTTCCACGTGGATGGCCATCGCCGGCCTCGCCTCGACGCTCGGTTTGGTCGGCGGAGTGATCGGCAGCCTGGTCGGCGAGGAGATCTCTGATGACAACGCGGCCATCTCGCAGGTGGTCCGGGTCGACCAGGCTCCGATCGCGCCGACCGACGCCTCGGTAGCCGGCGTCGCCACGACGATGCTCGGATCTACCGTTCAGATTCTGGCCGACTTCGGCGGCGCCCAAGGACGGGCGACGGGCTCGGGGTTCGTGCTCGACGACGACGGACACGTCATCACCAACAACCATGTGATCGCCGAGGCGGCCTCGGGCACCGGGTCGATCCAGGTCATCGACCACGAAGGCTCGGTCTACGACGCCGAGGTCGTCGGACGCAGCCCGGTCTATGACATCGCGGTGCTCTCGGTCTCTGGGAACACCGACCTGAAACCGGTAGCCCTCGGCTCTGCGCAGGCACTACGCGTCGGTGAACCGGTGGTGGCCATCGGCTCACCCTTGGGTCTGTCCTCGACTGTGACATCTGGCATCGTCTCGGCTCTGAATCGTCCGGTCACCACCGGCGCGACCGCCGACGACACCAGTTACATCAACGCCATCCAGACCGATGCGGCCATCAATCCCGGAAACTCCGGCGGGCCACTGGTCGACATCCTGGGCCGGGTGATCGGGGTCAACTCGGCCATCGCGACCGCCGGAGTCTCCGACGAGGCAGGCAATATCGGCGTCGGCTTCGCGATCCCGATCGACCAGGTCAAGATCACCGCAGCCCAGATTCTGCGCGACGGGCAGGCCCGTTATCCCGTGATCGGGGCGCAGGTTGCCACCGGTTCACCGTCTGGAGGGGCGGGTGCCACGGTTGCCGAGGTGCCCTCCGGGACACCGGCGAGCGAGGCTGGTCTACGCACCGGTGACGTCATCATCGAGGTCGAGGGTGAGCGGGTCAGCGACGGCATCGCCCTGATCGTCGCGATCAGAGCACATCAGCCCGGCGAGACCATTGAATTGACCCTCGAACGTGATTCGCAGACTCGGACCGTCGCCATCACCTTGGACGGTCAAGTCGGCTGAGCCACTGCGACGCGGACCTTCACCGGATCGCAGGTAGAGTGGGGCCGCTGAACGCCGAACCGAACGCACCGAACCGAACGCACCGGCCCGACAGCAGCACCGGACCGACAGCACCTCGAGTCAACCGCACAGTCAAGCCAAGGGAGCACCGTGGCCATCATCGACAAGATCCTCCGCATGGGCGAGGGCAAGATCCTCAAACAGTTGGAGTCGATCGCCAAGGCGGTCAACGCCATCGAGGACGACTTCGTCGCGATGAGTGACGCCGAACTTCAGGCGATGACCGGTGAGCTCAGGCAGCGCTATGCCGACGGAGAAGATCTCGACGATCTGATGCCAGAGGCCTTCGCGACAGTGCGAGAGGCTGCCCGACGTGTCATCGGCCAGCGTCACTACGACGTCCAGGTCATGGGCGGAGCCGCTCTGCACCTGGGCAACATCGCCGAGATGAAGACCGGTGAGGGCAAGACCTTGGTGGCCACCCTGCCGTCCTACCTCAACGCTCTGACCGGAAAGGGTGTCCACGTCGTCACAGTCAACGACTACCTGGCCAAGTTCCAGTCCGAGATGATGGGGCGCATCCACCACTTCCTCGGGCTGAGCACAGCGGTGATCCTGCCTTCGATGACCCCGGATCAGCGTCGTGAGGCCTACGCGGCCGACATCACCTACGGCACCAACAACGAACTGGGCTTCGACTACCTGCGCGACAACATGGCGGCCAGTCTGGCCGACTGCGTCCAACGTGGCCACCACTTCGCCATCGTCGACGAGGTCGACTCGATCCTCATCGACGAGGCCAGGACCCCGCTGATCATCTCGGGTCCGACCCAGGACGAGGTCAAGTGGTATGGCGAGTTCTCCCGCATCGTGGCCCGGATGACCAAGGACGTCGACTACGAGGTCGACGAGAAGAAGCGCACCATCTCGGTGCTCGAGCCGGGCATCACCAAGGTGGAGGACCACCTGGGCATCGACAACCTCTACGACTCGGTCAACACCCCGCTGATCTCGTTCATGAACAACGCCATCAAGGCCAAGGAACTGTTCCGCAACGACAAGGAATACGTCGTGATGGAGGGCGAGGTGCTCATCGTCGACGAGCACACCGGTCGTATCCTGTCCGGGCGTCGCTACAACGACGGTCTGCACCAGGCGATCGAGGCCAAGGAAGGCGTCCGGGTCCGCGAGGAATACCAGACCCTGGCCACCATCACCCTGCAGAACTACTTCCGTCTCTACGAGAAGCTCTCCGGCATGACCGGCACGGCGATGACCGAGGCAAGCGAGTTCGACAAGATCTACGGCCTCGGGGTCGTGCCGATCCCGACCAACATGCCGATGCTGCGCGTAGACCAGACCGACTTGGTCTACCGCACCGAAGAAGCCAAGTACGACGCGGTCACCGAGGACATCGCTGAGCGCCACGCCGCGGGCCAACCGGTGCTGGTCGGCACCGTCTCGGTGGAGAAGTCGGAATACCTCTCCGCCAAGCTCACCAAGCGAGGTGTCCCGCACAGCGTCCTCAACGCGAAGATCCACTCCGACGAGGCCAAGATCGTCGCGCTGGCCGGCCACAAGGGCGCGGTCACGGTGGCCACCAACATGGCTGGTCGAGGCACCGACATCATGCTCGGTGGCTCGGTGGAGTTCCTCGCCGACCAGGAGCTGCGAGCCAAGGGCCTGGAGCCGGCCGGCGAGACCGCAGATGAGTACGAAGCAGCCTGGCCCGCGACCGTCGAGCGACTCAAAGAGCAGGTGGCCGCCGAGCACGAGCAGGTCAAGGACCTCGGCGGCCTCTACGTGCTGGGCACCGAGCGACACGAGTCGCGCCGGATCGACAACCAGTTGCGAGGTCGTTCCGGTCGTCAAGGTGACCCCGGAGAGTCTCGGTTCTATCTGTCGTTGCAGGACGAGTTGATGCGCCTGTTCAAGGCCGACTGGGTCGACCGGGTGCTGACTTTGATGCGCATCCCCGACGACCAGCCGATCGAGAACAAGCGGGTCACCAACGCCATCGCTTCAGCACAGTCCCAGGTCGAGGGGCAGAACTTCGACTCCCGCAAGAACGTGCTCAAGTACGACGACGTGATGGACCGGCAGCGCAAGGTCATCTACGGCGAACGCCGTGAGGTCCTCGAAGGTGCTGACATCGGGTCCCAGGTGCGCACCTTCATCGACGACGTCGTGGTCGGCATGGTCACCGGTGCCACCCAAGAGTTCTCCGAAGAGTGGGACCTAGAGCAGCTGTGGACCGATCTGGGCCAGATCTGGCCGGTCTCGGTATCGCTGTCCGAGGTCGAGGAGGAGGCTGGCTCGCGCGACGACATCGATCGAGACCAGCTCATCGCAACGCTTCAGGCCGACGCGCAGGCCGCCTACGAGACCCGGGAGGAAACCCTGGGCACCGACGTCATGCGCGAACTCGAGCGTCGGGTGCTGCTCAGCGTGTTGGACCGCAAGTGGCGTGAACATCTCTACGAGATGGACTACCTGCGCGAGGGCATCTATCTGCGGGCTTACTCCCAACGCGACCCGCTGGTGGAATACCAGCGCGAAGGCTTCGACATGTTCGCCGCGATGATGGATGGCATCAAGGAGGAGGCCGTCGGCTTCCTGTTCAACCTCGACGTCCAGGTCGACGACGACGCCGGCGACTCCGGCGAGGAGGAGTTCCACCTCCATGCCGACGGCTCTCGACATCTGGGTCCAGCTCACGACGAGCAGTTCCACTACCACGCCGACGGGACCCGCCATGGCGGGCCGGTGCACGCCGGGGCGACGGCGACGCCGCCGGCAGCGGTCAAGCTCAAGGCCAAGGGCCTAGAGGCCAAGAAGGCTCCACAGTTGGCCTACTCGGCTCCGAGCGAATCAGGGGAGGCGCAGGTGCAGGGCTCTGCCACGGTCAGCAACGCCGACGATCCGTTCGCCAACATCGGTCGCAACGCCAAGTGTCCGTGTGGGTCCGGCAAGAAGTACAAGCAGTGCCACGGTGCGCCGAACGGTCCCACTGGAAACTCGGCCCGCGTTTCCGGCTGACCGACCTCCGGGCCGTTCTGGTGGGGCTAGGCCCATTCGAGTGCCGTGCAGATCCACCGGTCCGTGCGGCGCTCGAGTCGCAGCGCGATGGCTCTGGACCGTGGGCCGTAGTGCAGGTGGACTGCGCTCTCCACGACCTCGGTGCCGAGGAAGCACGTTCGCACCGAGTGCACCCGGGGGCGAACCGGTTGGAGGCGTCTGGTGCCGGGAAGTGCCCCGCCGGCGCGGGCGATCAACTGGGCACGGCGTTCGAGTTCGCTGAAGACCTGCTCGGAGGTCCATCGGACCAACTGCGACACCGGGCGGTCCCCGCCGACGATCTCGACCGCAGCCTGGGCGAAACGGGCCGCCCACGATTCGACCTGACGGCGCCGGGCGGTCGCGATGTCGACGATGTCGGCCCCGGACCCGACGCGGGTGCCGTGAGGCCGGGGCGGGTCGGTACGAGGCAGGATGTCCAGGGCAAGGGTTCCTTGCACGGTCTGCGGTCGGGTGGAGGTCGGGGCGAATGCGGTGGCGGTCATGGTTGCTCCTGCTCGAGAGGTGACAGTTCCTCGGGAACCACGAGGCGCTGTCCAGGATGGATGAGGCCGGGATCGTCGCCGATGACGTCCCGGTTGGTTGCGAACAACTGCTGCCAGGCTGCGGTGATCGCCTGGTCGTGGGCGTCGGGGCCGAGAAGCGCCGCACCGAGCGCCCACAACGTGTCGCCCGGCCGCACGGTCACGGTCCGTGACCAGGCGCCGGGCGCGGCCCGTTGCGGTGCAGGGGTCACCGGTGGTGCAGGGGTCACCGGTGGTGCAGGGGTCACCGGCTGCGCTGGGGTCACCGGCGGTGTTGGGTGGCGGTCGGTGGTGCGGTCCGGATAGGGGAGACCCGCCACGGCGCTGCGGTCGTGCACCCCATCAGGTCCGGGGCCGTCAGCGTGGGCCGGCCCCGCCATGATCGGAGCACCCAGGGCCAGGCCGCACAGGGCCAGCACCCAGCGCCGCGGGCCCACCGGCACGACAGCGGGCCGGCCAGTGCGCAGCCCACCGGTGGCCGCAGCGACCCCGATGTCGATCAGCACCACCAGGCAGCACCACGCCAGACACCCGAGCAGCGCCATGGCACACGCGGTGACCAGCAGGTCTTCGAAGCCGGTGGGTCCCCCGCCACGCGCCAGGTCCCCCAGGGTTGCGATCGCGGTGGCGGCCACAGCGCAACTCGTGGTGGCGACCAGCAGACTACGAATCACGATCATGGGCTTTGATGCTCTAAGGATCGGTTTCATGATGAATCCTTGGGTTTGCGTCTGTTTAGATATCGAACAACGCATTTGAAGGTAGGTCAAGGCCCTCGGGCTTGCCTGTGGAGGACGGGGTCGGCAGGCTGGGAGCATGCCCGACTCGGGGGACGACGACCTGGCCGCCGTACTGGACGACCTCGAAGCCCAGGCGGAGGCCAACTTCGCGGCCGAGCGGGCGGCCGAACTCAGCGACCGGAGTCGATCCGAGTACCGCACCGTCACCTTCGCCGGGCGACTTGCTGCCAGCGTCGGGCGCGAGGTCAGCCTGCGACTGACCGGCTTCGGCAGGCTTTCGGGCCGGCTGGTCGCCAGCGGGGCCGACTGGTGTGAGATCCGGTATGCCGGATTGCGCTGGGTGGTTCACCTGGCGGCCATCGTGGAGGTCGCCGGGTGTTCGGGCAGGTCACTTCCCGAACAGGCTTGGCCAGTGACTGCGAAGGTGGGTTTCGGCGGGCGACTGCGTGGACTGGTCGGCGACGCAGCCCTCGGACTTCAACTCAGTGACGGCACCCGCATCGAGTCGCGGGTGCAGCGGGTAGGAGCCGACTTCATCGAACTGGGTGGCGGCGCGTTGGTGCCGCTGCGCGCCGTCGTCGCGGTCAGTGTGCCCGATCAGGTCGCATCGGAGTCGTAGGGCGGTTCCTCGCCCTCGGCCAGAGTAGCCATCGCCGATCCGGCGGACTCCTTGGCGGCCTCCTCGGCCTCGATCTCGGCCATCGCCTCGCGGATCTGCTTCTTCACGAACGCCCTGGGGTCCAGGTCGCGCAGTTCGAGGTCGGCATACTGCGGTCCGAGTTCGCTGCGCAGTTCGTCGCGCGCCGTGGTCGCCATCTCTTTGGCGCGACGGGCGAAACGGCCGGCCTGACGGGCTAGGTCCGGGATGCGGTCGGGCCCGAACACGAAAATCGCCACCAGTGCGATGACAGCCATCTCTGGCAGACCGACCCCGAACACGGTGGCAGCCTAGCGTCAGAACTTCGATGTGGGGGTGAGACCCAACTGCATGCCAGCCAGTCCACGGGAGCGGCCGGCCAACCGCTGGGCAACCTCGATCAGTACCTTCGCGGCGGGGTTGGTCGGGTCGGACTCGACGACCGGCTTGCCGGAGTCACCGCCCTCGCGCAGCGACGGCTCCAACGGGATCTGCCCGAGCAGCGGCACTTCGGAACCGGATCGCGTGGACAAGGTCGCCGCCACCCGGACCCCGCCGCCGGATCCGAAGACCTCGAGCCTGGATCCGTCAGGCAGAGTGAGCCAACTCATGTTCTCCACCACTCCGACCACGCGCTGATGCATCATCTCGGCCATCGTGCCGGCTCGCTCGGCGACCTCCGCGGCTGCCTCCTGGGGAGTGGTCACCACCAGGATTTCGGCGTTGGGCAGGTGCTGTCCCAGCGAGATCGCCACGTCTCCGGTGCCTGGCGGCAGGTCGAGCAGCAGCACGTCGAGGTCGCCCCAGTAGACGTCGGCCAGCATCTGCACCAGGGCCCGGTCGAGCATCGGGCCGCGCCAGGCGACGACCTGGTCTCGTCGCGGCTTGAGCATGCCGATGGAGATCACCGACACGCCGGCCGCGGTGGGCACCGGCATGATCAGGTCGTCCACCTGGGTGGGACGAGAATCGGCCACGCCGAGCATGGCAGGCACGGAGTGACCGTAGATGTCGGCGTCCACGATGCCGACCTTGAGGCCGGAGTTGGCCATCGCGACCGCGAGGTTGACCGTCACCGAGCTTTTGCCGACGCCACCCTTACCGGAGGCGATCGCGAAAACCTTGGTCAGCGAATCGGGCTTGGCGAACGGAATCTCTCGGGCCGGCGCGCCGCCGCGCAGTCCGTCGCGCATGGTGGAGCGCTGTTCGTCGGTCATCACACCCAGCTCCAGGTCGATGCCGGTGACGCCGTCGACCTTGCCGACAGCGGCGGTCACCTCACGGTTGATGGTGTCCTTGAGCGGACAGCCGGAGACGGTCAGCAATACCTTGACCGCGACCTGGCCGCCCTCGGAGACGGAGACGGAGTCGACCATGCCGAGGTCGGTGATCGGACGTTTGATCTCGGGGTCGTTGACGGTCGCCAGTGCTTGGTTGACACGCTCCAGAATGGTGCTGCTCACAAGACCTAAGCCTAGCTGCTGAAGCGAAAACCTCTGATTCGAGTCCGAGGCGGGGACGCGGTGGGTGCGCCTCAGGATTCGGTGGCTTCGTCCGTGGCGCGTTCATCGAGCTCGGCGAGCAGGGAACGCAGTTCCGAACGGATGAAATCGCGGGTGGCGACTTCTCGGAGGGCCATCCGCAGGGAGGCCACCTCGCGGGCGAGGAACTCCATGTCGGCGTGAGCCCGGGCGTTGGCCTGACGGTCCTGTTCGGCGATGACACGATCGCGCTGTTCCTGCCGGTTCTGCGCCAACAGGATCAGGGGGGCGGCGTAGGAGGCCTGCAGACTCAGCGCCAGGGTGAGGAAGATGAACGGGTACTCGTCGAACCGGGAGCCCGACGGCGCCAGCCAGTTCCAGATCACCCAGATGATGACCACTGCGGTCATCCACAGCAGGAACCGAGCGGTCCCCATGAACCGGGCGAACCGTTCGGCGAAACTGCCGAACAGGTCCGGGCTCAGGTTCGGAGTCGACAACAGCGGACGCCGACGCAGGTCGGTCGGCGTGTCCAGGCGGCTGCGCGGGCTGCTCACTGGCGCACCACCGAGTCGCGCCAGTTGGTGGGCAACAGGTGGTCGAGCAGGTCGTCGACGGTGATCGCGCCGAGGAGGTGGCCCTGGTCGTCGGTCACCGGCGCGGCAACCAGGTTGTAGGTCGCCAGGTGCGCGGCCACCTGATCGCGCGTCATTTCGGGGCGCAGCGGTTCCAGGGAGTCGTCCAGGGCGCCGGCGACCAGCGTCGAGGGAGGCTCGCGCAGCAGTCGCTGGATGTGGGCCACGCCGAGGAACTTGCCGGTCGGGGCCTCCAACGGAGGGCGACAGACGTAGACCAAGGCGGCCAGGGCGGGGGTCAGGTCGGGATTGCGGACGTGGGCCAATGCGTCGGCCACGGTTGCATCGGGACCGAGGATGACCGGTTCGGGGGTCATCATCGCCCCAGCGGTGTTCTCCTCATACGACATCAGCCGTCGCACGTCCTCGGCTTCCTCGGGCTCCATCAACGCCAGCAGCAGTTCGGCGGTCTCCGGCGGGAGGTCGGCGATCAGGTCGGCCGCGTCCTCGGGCGACATCTCCTCCAGGACGTCGGCGGCACGTTCGGAGTCCATCGCGGCCACGATCTCGACCTGGTCCTCCTCAGGAAGTTCCTCCAACACGGTTGCCAACAGTTCGTCGGTCAGGGCGGCGACCACCTGCTGGCGTCGGTCCGGGGGGAGGTCGTGGATCATGTGGGCGGCATCGGCCGGGCGCAGGTCGTTGATTGCGTTGACCAGGTGGGTGGCGCCCTGGGCGGTGGAGGTCTGGGCCAGGCCGTGGACGTCTCGCCACTCCACCAGGTGGGTCTGCCCGTGTCGGCGCAGCCCCTTGCCCGGTTCCTGGACGGCGACTCGGGACAGCACCCAGTCCCGAGTGCGCGCCTGTTCCATCCCGACGTCGTAGACGGTGCCGCGGATCTCGGCTCCGGCGGAGGCGATGGTCACATGCCGGTCGAGGATCTCGGAGATGACCAAGGTCTCGTTGGGCCGCTGCACGAAGCGACGCATGTTGAGCAGTCCGGTGGTGTAGACCTGACCGGCGTCGATGTTGGTCACCCGGGTCATCGGCACGAAGATCCGGCGTCGACCGAAGACCTCGGCCACCAGTCCCAACACGCGGGGTTGACTGGTATCGGACCGGATCGTGACGACCAGATCTCGCACCTTGCCGACCTGATCCCCGACCGGGTCGAAGATCGGGAGGCCGACGAGGCGGGCCACGTAGACCCGGACAGGGGTTGTGCTCACGTTCCTAACCTACCGACCGCCGGGGTCTGGGCCGAAGTGCCCTGCCGCAGCCAGGGGCGGTTAGGGAGCGCCTACTTGCCGAGAGTGGTCCCGAGCACCGTCATGGACTGGGTCGGATCGATCGTGCTGCCGGGCAGAGCGGGCAGCACGAACATCTTGTCGACCAGGTTGGCGATGGCGCCAGTGCGGATCGGTTGGACTGAACTCTCGTCGACCTGCACCTTGCCGGGGTTGGCGAAACCTGCGTTGAGGCTGTAGAGATCGGTGCCGGCGCTGATGCCGGGGCCCCAGACCACCAGCGGGACCCGGAACGCGCTGCGGGAGGTGACCGGGCTGGTCTTGCGGGTGTTCCCCCGACTGGCCGTGAGGATGAGCATGGTGTTGCCGGACATCTCCGGATTGCGTCGGATGGCTCCGATGATCTGGTTCAGGCGCTTGTCGGTGCTGGCGAGCGCCTCGCGGTAGGCAGCACTCCTGAAGCCGTGGGCGAAGCCGGCCTTGGCCAGGGCTCCCAGGTGGAGGTAGGTGAGATCGACCGGCTTGGCGGCCAGCGTCTGGCGCAATGCTTTGACGGTGGCGCTGTCCCCGGAGTTGATCGCGGCGGTGTCGATCTTGTTGGTGCCGTTGTCGTACCCGAAGGGGTCGACTCCGCCGTTGGCCCGGTTGTAACTGGTCACAATGCGGTCGGCTTCGCTGAAACTGGCGAAGAAGGCGGTGCTGCGCCCGTAGTTGTGGGCCTTGTCGAAGATGGTGCTGACGTATTCACCTGCCGACTTGTGGGTGGTGCTGGTGCCGATGCTGGTCAGGTTGGTGCCGCCGTATGCCGGGTCGGTGGGCCGCCCGCTGAGGATGCTGGTGACGTTGCCCAGTCGATCCAGGCTGTCCGGGTCGGTGCGGGCATCCATCGTGCTGGCCCCACCATCGATGAGCCTGCGTAGCCTGCTGCCGTCGGCCGCGTGGACCCCGGCCCGTCGGGTCAGCCCCTCGGCATCGACGATGATCACGTGCTCGATGCCGCTGTCGGCCACGGGCTCCGAACTCAGCATCGCAGTGCTGACCACCAGAGGGTGGTCGGTGGCCTTGCTGATCAGGGCGTCACGGCGCACTTTGTAGGTGGAGAAGGTGACGTCGGGGGTGCCGAGCACCCAGTCGATGCGGATGTCCTTGGTGTAACACCTGTCGCCCAGCACTCCCGCCCGGTTGGGGGCGATGAGGGGGGCGCTCCTGGCAACCTGGCAGAAGTAGTTGGTGGTGTCGTTCTTGTCGCCGGTGACCAAGACCGGGACGGTGGGCTCCTTGGTGCGCAACCGGTTGACCAACGCGGCCTCGCGCTTGAAGCCGGTGTCGCGCCACTGCTTGGCCGGTCCACGAACGCTGGCCGGGTTGTGGGAGTTGTAGACCCAGATGGTCTTGCCATTGGTGAGGTTGCGCAGCTTCACGTAGGGCATCGGCTTGGGGTCGCCGTAGAAGTAGGGCACCTCCAGCAGGCGTCCCTCCACCAAGCGCCAGGTGTCTCGTCGCCAGATGATCGTGTTGGCCAACGCCTTCTGTCCCTCCGACAGGCCGGGATACCACCCGTAGGTGCGGGCGGTGTTCATCTTCTTGAAGGCGGTGAACTGGGGCGTCTCGAGCTCTTGCAGGCCGGCCACCGAGACCTTCTCCTGGGCCAGAGCCTTCATCGACCACTTCATCCGGGTGGTGCCGCTGGCCCAGCCCGTCTTGTTGCCGCCGGGGGCGGTGTGACCGTTGCCGAGCAGGTTCAGCGAAGCGATCCGGAAGGTGGTGGGCGC
Organism: Nocardioides sp.; assembly: GCA_051306135.1. GTDB lineage: Bacteria > Actinomycetota > Actinomycetes > Propionibacteriales > Nocardioidaceae > Nocardioides. The sequence goes on from JBPPMQ010000044.1 coordinate 25,258, forward strand.
GTCGTGCGGCGCCACGGTCACCTCGCCGGTGGTGCCGGTGGTGCCGGTGAGCGGCGCGGTGGAGGCCGAAGCGGTCGGCAGCACCACAGCGGCGACCAGCAGACCGACGGCCGTGCTGGTCAACGCGGATCGCAGGCCCGTCCGGGGGGAGCGGGGGGCTAGGGGGGCAGCCCGGTGGAGCAGTCGAGGCATGGGGGAAGAAGTCCTCTATCTCAGGGTGTGGTCACACTCGTCACATGTGACCCAGACATCACATGGGCCACACCCTAGGAGGCACTGATGGGACTACAACATGCCTTCACGACCTGTTGTTATCAATTCGTTATCAACACGCCGCGCGAATTACACCGATGTAATTAGTTTGTGTGCTCACCGGTCGGCCTCATCGCCGACCTCCAACCCTGGGTCCGGGCAGAAGTAGAGGGTCTTGCCCTGGAGCTTCTCGGTCGAGCACTCCTCGCGCTGGGAGGGCGGAGACAGGGTTGCCATCGCCCTGATCATCGGGTGGTCACTGGTGCGCGACGCCCGCGGATAGTTGTCCACGACGTGCTCGCTGAACGAGATGTCCTGGGTGCCGATGACCCAATCGATGTTGATCGGGCCGCGCATCTGGCAGGAACCGTCGTGATAGCTGCCGTTGGAGCCCCGCATGGTGGTGGCGGCCGCTATCTGGCAGAAGAACGCCGACTTGTCGTTGAAGTCGCCGGTGAAGATCACTGGCGTCCCGTCCGCGCGCAACTGGTTGGCCAAGGCGGCCTCCCTGGCCGTGGCTGCGCGCCGGATGCCGGCAGCCGGACCTCGCACGCTCGCGGGGTTGTGGAAGTTGGCGAACCAGACCTCCCGTCCGGACTCTTTGTGCCGTAACAGCACGTAGGGCATCGGGAACGGTTCCCAGCCGAAGTACGGGATGATGATGGTGTGGGTCTCCACCACGTCCCAGATCGCGGTGTTCCATACGATCGAGTTCTGCGATGCCTTGGGCTCCGGTCCTGCGGTCCCCGGGAAGATGCCCCACCCCGGCATCCGACTCCGGAAGGCATAGATCTGCTCAGTCTGGGACTCCTGGAGCCCCACCACACTCAGGTTGGTGTTGCGGATCAGGGCCGCCGCTCGGGTCATCCGGCTGTAGCCGTCGGGGAACGAGGCATGATTGCCGCCCGGGCGGGTGTGGTCGAAACCGAGGATATTGAACGAGGCGACCCTGAACGACGTGCCGGCGTACTGGCTGGGCGGCACCAGCGACATACCCTTCCCGCGGTAGCGTGCCAGCAACCGCCGGTACTGCGCAGCAGGGGTCAACTCGATCTCGTCGCCACCCTTGGCGACCTTCATCCCCGGCACCACCTCGTCGAGGGCAGCGGCCAGTTGGGTGGTTCTCTCCGCCTCCCGAGCCCGAGAGATCGCCTCGCGAGCCTCGGCCGGCGTCATCTGTGAGACGTCGATCGGCCTGTCCACGGTCTGCGAGGCCGAGCTGGGTTGCGCCTGGTCGGGACCGTTGAGCAGGATGCCGAGCATCAGCGAGGTCACGACCATCGCCGCGGCGCTGAGTATGCCGACCGACTGGACCCAGCCAAGCGCCCGCTCCCCGAAGGTGAGCTCGCGTCGTCGGCTACTCGCCACGGTCGAGACCGTGGAAGCGGCTCGCGGGGGCTGGTCCGGGCGCCTTCGGGCAGGCGTCTTGGGCGCTTTGCGCGCGCCGCCACTGCCCTTCACCACGAACTCCCATCCACGGGCCCACCGCACCCGCTGCGAGCAGGATAAGCCTACCGGGGCTGTAGCGTGAATCGAATGATCGGGTACCCTCCCCGAGATTCCTTGCTGACGCGCACCAGCCGGGTCGAGCAGGACGACCGAGATTCGTGGAGGACAGATGAGCCGCTTGTGTCAGACCGAAGGTTTGAGCGACATCCAGGACGAGATCCTGGCCACCGTTCGCAAGTTCGTGAACGAGAAGATCATCCCAGTCGCTCAGGACCTGGAACACTCCGACACCTATCCGACCGAAATCGTCGAGGGGCTCAAAGAACTCGGCATCTTCGGTCTGATGATCCCCGAGGAGTACGGCGGTCTCGGTGAGTCCCTGCTGACCTACGCGCTGTGCGTGGAGGAGATCGCCCGCGGCTGGATGAGCGTGTCGGGTGTCATCAACACCCACTTCATCGTGGCCTACATGCTGATGCAGCACGGCACCGCGGAGCAGAAGCAGAAGTATCTGCCGCAGATGGCCACCGGCGACGTCCGAGGCGCGTTCTCGATGTCGGAGCCGGGACTGGGCTCCGACGTGTCGGCAGTCAGCACCAAGGCGGTCAAACAGGCCGACGGCAGTTATCAGATCACCGGCCAGAAGATGTGGCTGACCAACGGTGGCTCCTCCAACCTGGTTGCGGTGCTCACCAAGACCGAGGAGGGCGCGGACTCGGTCTACAAGAACATGACCACCTTCCTGGTGGAGAAGACCCCCGGTTTCGGCGAGGTGGCTCAGGGCGTGACGGTGCCCGGCAAGATCGACAAGATGGGCTACAAGGGCATCGACACCACCGAGATGATCTTCGAAGGCCACCAGATCTCGGCCGACCAGATCCTCGGCGGAGAACCGGGCAAGGGCTTCTTCCAGATGATGGACGGTGTCGAAGTCGGCCGCGTCAACGTCGCAGCGCGCGCCTGTGGTCTGGCGATCCGCGGTTTCGAACTCGGTATCGCCTACGCCCAGCAGCGCAAGACCTTCGGCAAGCCGATCGCCGACCACCAGGCGATCCTGTTCCGGCTCGCCGAGATGGGCACCAAGGTCGAGGTCGCCCACTCGATGATGGTTCGGGCGGCCCGACTGAAGGACACCGGTCGGCGCATGGACGTCGAAGCGGGCATGGCCAAGATGGTGGCCAGCGAATACGCCAACGAGGTGGTCGAGGACTCCTTCCGCATCCACGGTGGCTACGGCTACTCCAAGGAGTACGAGATCGAGCGCATCATGCGCGAGGTCAAGTTCATGCTGATCGGCGAGGGCACCTCGGACATCCAGAAGATGATCATCGGGCGCGCACTGCTCAAGGACTACAGACTGTGAAGGACCACACGCGGTGAGTGCGCCGGTCAAGACCAATCCGGGAAACTTCTTCGAAGACTTCACCCTGGGTCAAGTCATCGAGCACGCCACGCCACGCACGGTCACCGAGGGCGACCGGGCCCTGTACGGCGCCCTCTACCCGACTCGCTTCGCGGTGCCGAGTTCTGCCGCCTTCGCCGCGTCGGTGGGCCTGCAGACCCATCCGGTCGAGGAGTTGATCGCCTTCCACATCGCCTTCGGCAAGACAGTGCCCGACATCTCCCTCAACGCGATCGCCAATCTCGGCTACGCCGAGTGCAGGTTCGGCCAGCCGGTCGTGCCCGGAGACACCCTGTCGACGCGATCGGAGGTCATCGGGCTCAAGCAGAACTCCAACGGCCGCTCCGGGGTGGTCTACGTGCGCTCGACCGCCACCAACCAACGCGGCGAGGTGGCCTTGGAGTGGGCCCGCTGGGTGATGGTGCACAAGCGAGACCCCCAGGCACCGGCCCCCGAAGCGGTGGTGCCCGACCTCGCCGCGGTGGTCCCCGCGCGAGACCTGGTCATCCCCACCGGACTCGACTTCACCGACTACGACGTGGTCGCGGCGGGCGAACCGCACCGGTTCGGCGACTACACAGTCGGGGAGCGGATCGACCACGTCGACGGCGTCACGCTCAGCGAGTCCGAGCACATGATGGCCACCCGACTGTGGCAGAACACCGCCAAGGTGCACTTCAACATCGAAGCCAGACCCGACCGAAACCGCCTGGTCTACGGCGGGCACATCATTTCGATGGCCCGCGCACTGAGCTTCAACGGTCTGGCCAACGCCCAGTTGATCGCAGCGATCAACGCCGGTGCCCACGCGGCTCCAGCGTTCGCCGGCGACACGGTCTACGCCTGGTCGGAGGTGCTCGACAAGGCCGAGACCGCCGCCCCGGGAGTGGGCGCCCTGCGACTGCGACTGGTGGCCACCAAGGGCCGCGACGAGTCGATGACGTTGCGCGATCCGCAGACCGGCAGGTACGCCGCCCAGGTGCTGCTCGACCTGGACGTGTGGGTGCTGACCGCGCTGTGAGGTCGGTGGTGGTGCTCGACCGCACACCCGGCGCCAGCCCCGCAGAATCCCGTCGGGACCGTCCTGAGGGTAGTCTGTGCTCATTCATCAGCCAGCGGACCGTCGCGAACTACCGCTAGAACAGCCCTAGGAGCCGGGATGCAGCGCCAACGACTGGTTCCTTCGGACCTCCGAGCGCTCAGCTGGACGGCCCTCGGCATGATCGTCGCCACGGCGTTGATCTTCGGTTGGAAGCAACTCCCGATCCGCGACCCCGACTACGCTCTGGTCGGTCCCGGATGGCTGGTGATCCCGATGATCGTGGTGGTCGCGGTCGGTGTGGACGTGCTGGGTCGAGTCGCGCTGGCGGCGCTGCGTGCCAGACTGGTGTCGGAGTCCGACGGGCCGAACTTCGCCGCCCGAGTCCGCGAGGTGTGGGCCCGGCGCTGGCCCCGGGACCAGCGCCGGTTCCTAGTGCTCGGGCTCCTCGGCTGGTATCTGTGCTACAGCGCCTTCCGCAACCTCAAGCACGCGGTTCCCTTCGTCACTGACCGGCTCTGGGACACCGAACTGACCGACTTCGACCAGGCGCTCTTCTTGGGCAACACGCCCTGGGAGGTGTTGCACCAGGTGTTCGGCACCGGAGCAGCCGCCTATCTGTTTTCCACCATCTACGTGGTGTGGATCGGTTTCGTGCCGATCAGCATCTGGTGGGCCCTGGTCTGGACGCGCGCCCGCGCAACCGCCGCCTGGTACGTGACGGCGTTGGGCTTCGGCTGGGCGTTCGGCGCCTTGGGATACTTTGCGATTCCGTCGCTGGGGCCGATCTATTCCGACCCCACCGCATTCACCGACCTGCCGCAGACCCGGTCGGCCTGGCTAGCCCAACAGTTGGCCGACGACCGGCTCGCGGTGGTGCCACCCACCGGCGACCCGCACTCGGCCCACGTGCTGCAGACGATTGCGGCTTGGCCGTCGCTGCACGTCGGCATCATGGTGATCGCTTCGCTGATCGTGTTCTCCAAGACGCGCAGGTCCTGGCTGCGAGCGAGCATCATGGGCAGCCTGGTGTTGACCATGCTGGCCACGATCTATCTCGGGTGGCACTTCACCGCCGACGTCTTCGGTGGCATCGCGCTGGGCACAGCCGCGGTGTGGTTGGCCGGCCGCGCCACCGGCAACCGGATGAGGTGGATGCCGCCCGTCACCGCGGACGTGACCATCGTCGACCGTCGGACCGACGCGCCGGCGGAATGATCACAACGAGCCGGCCCGACGGCGGCTCGACGGGATCGACATGGAGGGATGGTGCCATGGCAGAGGTCTACCTGGTGCGGCACGGGGCGACTCAGTGGAGTGTCTCCGGGCAGCACACCGGACGTACCGACCTGCCGCTCCTGCCCGAGGGTGAGGCCCAGGCACGAGCGTTGGCGCCCCGGTTGGCGGACCTCACCTTCGACCTGGTGCTGACCTCGCCCTTGCAGCGCGCCTGGCGGACCGCGGAACTGGCCGGCTATCCGGACGCAGAGCAGGTCGAGGACCTGATGGAGTGGGACTACGGCGACTACGAGGGGCTCACCAAGGCCGACATCTTCCAAACCTGCCCGGGCTGGTCGGTCTGGAACGGGCCGTGGACATCGGGGGACTCACCCACGACCGTGGCCACCCGACTGCTGCGGGTCAGTCGACGGGTCCAGGCAGTCCAGCCGAGCGATGGCTCCGAGCGCCCCGGTCGGGTGCTGTTCTTCGCCCACGGGCATATCCTGCGGTCCTTCACCGGGCTCTGGCTGGGCCTCTCGGTCCGCGGCGGACGACACTTCACCCTGGACACCGCCACCATGTCGGTGCTCGGCTGGGATCGGGAACGCCCAGTGGTGGCTCGCTGGAACTCCTGACCCCGTTCAGGACCACTAGGCTTGCGGTGTGCGCATCGACCTCCACACCCACTCCCGGATGAGCGATGGCACCGACACGCCCGCAGGTCTGGTCCACGCGGCTGCGGCCGTCGGTCTCGACGTGGTGGCGTTGACCGATCACGACACAGCGGTGGGGTGGCCGCAGGCGGCCGCGCAGGCCAGCGAGGTGGGCGTCGAGTTCGTGCCGGGGATGGAGATCAGCACCCGCTTGGAGGCCGACGGTCGCGGCCACAGCGTGCACCTGCTCGGGTATTACCTGGATCCCACCCTCCCCGACCTGGTCGCCGAACTCGACAAGGTCCTGTCCGGTCGAGATGGCCGGGTCCCCGGCATGGTCGAGCGCCTCAACGAGCTCGGCATACCGATCACGGTGGACTTGGTCCGCCGACTCTCGGCCGACACCACCGCCACCGGCCGCCCCCACGTCGCCGACGCGATGATCCACCTGGGTGCGGTCGCGGACCGAGACGAGGCGTTCGAACGATTCCTTTCTCCCGGTCGGCCGGCCTACGTCGGCAGATATGCGGTCGACCTGGCCGAGGCGATCCGGTTGGTGCGCCGCGCCGGGGGAGTGCCGGTGATCGCGCACCCCTGGGGCAGGACGTCCAACCCGGTGCTGACCGAACCAGTGCTCGCCGACCTTGTCGCGGTCGGCCTGGTCGGGATCGAGGTCGACCACCAGGACCACCCTCCAGCCCAACGAGACGCGTTGCGGGCCATCGCTGCCAACCTGGACCTGGTCGTGACCGGGTCCAGCGACTACCACGGAACCGGAAAGGTCGACCACGGCCTGGGCTGCAACACCACCGCCCCCGAGCAGTTCGAGCGAATCAAAGGGTCCCGGGGCCACGTCGATGCCCATTGAACTGTCCGTCTCGGTCTTCGTGACCCTGTTCGTGATCATGGACCCGGTCGGCACCATCCCGATCTTCTTGTCGCTCACCTCGGGTCGTTCCAGAGCGACCGCCCGCCGAGCCGCCTGGCAGGCGGTGACGGTGTCGTTCGTGGTGATCGTCGCGTTCGCCTTCTTCGGCCGCAACCTGCTCAGCTACCTGCACATCTCGTTGCCGGCGTTGCAGTGTGCCGGCGGCCTGCTGCTGCTCCTGGTCGCCCTGGAACTGTTGACTGGCAACGACGAGACACCGATGGCCAAGCAGGACGCCAACGTGGCTCTGGTGCCCCTGGGAACCCCGCTGCTGGCCGGTCCGGGAGCGATCGTGGCCACCATGGTCTACTCCCGCCAGGTCGACTCGGTGGGCACCTTCGCGGCGGTCGGCCTGGGCATCATCGCGGTGCACATCTCCCTGTGGCTGGCGATGAGGTTCTCGTTGCCGATCCTGCGGCTGATCCGCGAGTCGGGGGTCCAGTTGGTCACCAAGATCGCGGGTCTGCTGCTCTCGGCCATCGCCGTCCAGATGGTCGCCGACGCAGTGAACCAGTTCATCCAGACCTACTGACTGCCGAAAGGACCCTCCCGGCCCTGCGAGTGGACCCTTGTGGCCGCCTATTTGCGGCCGATGAGTTGGAAGCGCTGCAACGCACGGGTCGGCGCCAGCCGGGCAGCGGTGGCGATGACCTTGTATCGGGCCGACGGGATCGAGAAGGCCTTGCCCTTGTCGAAGTCCGCGAGCGCAGCCGAGACCAAGTCGTCGACGTCGAGCCACAGCCACTGAGGGGCGGAGTCTGGGCCGACCCCCATCCGTTCGTGGAACTCCGTGCGGGTGAACCCCGGCAGCAGTGCCATCACGGTGACGCCCTGGGACCGGTATTCGTTGTGGGCCCACTCGGTGAACGAGTTGATCCAGGCCTTGGCGGCCGAATACGTCCCTCGTGGAAGGTAGGACGCCACCGACCCGACGTTGATGATCCCTGCGGTGGCCCCGGTCTGCTTGTGCTGCTCGGTCATTGCCGACAACGCCGCGTGGGACAGGCGCAACGGTGCGACCACCAACACCTCGATCATCGCGGTCTCCTCGTCGGCCGAGTTGGCCAGGAACCGCTTCTTGAGGCCGAAGCCGGCATTGTTGACCAGCAGGCTGACCGGCTTCTCAGTTGCCAGCAGGCGCTGCTCCACCGCTGTCATCGCGGCCCGATCGGTCAGATCGGCAGACAACACTTCGACCGCGATCGGGTGGGAGCCACGCAGGTCCTCGGCCACCTGCTGGAGGCGATCGGTGTTGCGGGCCACCAACACGAGGTCCTCGCCGCGGGCGGCGAGGTGCTGGGCGAAGGCAAGTCCGATGCCGGCTGTCGCGCCGGTGACGAGTGCGGTCATGACACCGACCCTAGTGCGCCGTCCCGCCTGGCGGTTCGTAGCCGGCGGTTCAAAGCCGGCGGTTCAAAGTAGTGCCGCGTCAGGCATGATGGACACGTGACGATCACGCTGGCAATCGCCAATCAGAAGGGCGGGGTGGCCAAGACCACCTCCGTAGCCTCCATCGGCTCCGCTTTGGCCGAACTCGGTCAGCGGGTGCTCTTGGTCGACCTCGATCCGCAGGCCTGCTTGACCTTCAGCCTTGGCATCGACCCCGAGGACCTCGAACTCTCGGTGCACCACGTGCTCACCAAAGGTATCGACGTCGACGAGGTCATTCTGACCACCGAGGACGAGGTCGACATACTGCCTGCGACCATCGAACTGGCGCGCGCGGAGGCCGACCTGCTCACCCGGACCGGCCGCGAACAGGCGCTCAAAGTGGTGCTCGACGACATCGACGACTACGACTGGATCCTGTTGGACTGCCCGCCGTCGCTGGGGGTCCTCACCGTGGCCGCCCTGACCGCAGCCGACGCGGTCATCGTGCCGCTGCAGTGCGAGACCTTGTCCCACCGCGGGGTCGGGCAGTTGTTGGACACAGTCCACGACGTACGCCGGTTCACCAACAAGTCGTTGCAGGTGTGGGGTGTGCTGCCGACCCTGTTCGACGGGCGTACCAACCATGCCCGCACCGTGTTGGAGACGATCTCGGAGACCTACTCGCTCGACGTCATCGAGCCACCGATCCCCAAGACCATCAAGTTCGCCGAGGCACCGGCGGCCGGACGATCGATCCTGGCCACCGCGAAGTCTTCGAAGGGGGCACAGGCCTACCGCCAGGTGGCCGCCAACCTGATGTCCCGGGCCGGGTCCTGATCGGCGTAGCGGCTCAGCTGTCGCTGGTGGGCGCCTGCACCGGCTTGCCGGCGCGTGAGCGGGTGCGACTGCGGTTGCGGCTCCGGTTGCGGGCCTGAGCGCCCTCGGCGCCGGCCTCGGTCTTCGCCTCCGTGCGACGCTCGCCTCCGCGACGCTCGCCGCCACGGTTCTCACTGCCACGGCCCTGGCCCCGACCACCGGAACGGTCTGAACGCTCCGCGGGCTTGAGGCCCGCGGACGGCTTGAGGCGACCCTTGGTCCCCTTCGGGATGCCCATGTCGTGCAGGAAGGTCTCCGAGGAGGAGTAGGTCTCCGGCGGGGCGTCGTAGGGCAGGTCGAGCGCCTTGTTGATCATCTTCCACTTGTGGATGTCGGCCCAGTCCACCAGTGTGACCGCGATCCCCGAGGCGCCGGCACGACCGGTGCGGCCGATGCGGTGCACGTAGGTCTTCTCGTCGTCCGGAGTGGTGTAGTTGATGACGTGGGACACGCCGGTGACGTCGATGCCGCGGGCCGCGACATCAGTGCACACCAGGACCTGGATCGCGCCTTCGCGGAAGCGCTGCATCGTCTTCTCGCGGGCAGCCTGGGCAAGGTCGCCGTGCAGCGATCCTGCGTTGAAGCCCCGGTCGACCAGTTCGTCGGCGGCCCGCTGGGCCTGACGCTTGGTGCGCGCGAAGACGACGACCTTGTCGACCTCGGGAGAACCGACCAGGATCCGGCCGATCATCTCGGGCTTGTCCAGGTCGTGGGCCTGGTAGACGAACTGTGCGGTCGCCGGCACCATCGCGTTCTCGTAGGAGGCCTCGGCACGGATATTCATCGGCGTACGCATGTGGCTGCGCGCCAGGGCCACGATCGCCCCCGGCATGGTGGCCGAGAACAGCATCGTCTGGCGGGTCTCAGGAGTCAGCGAAAGGATCCGCTCCACGTCGGGCAGGAACCCCAGGTCGAGCATCTCGTCGGCCTCGTCGAGCACCAGAGCGTGCACGTGGCCGAGATCGAGCACCCGACGGTTGGCCAGGTCGATGATGCGGCCGGGAGTTCCCACGACGATGTCGACACCGGTCTGCAGTGCCTCGATCTGCGGTTCGTAACCGACCCCGCCGTAGATGGTCAGCACCCGGATTCCTCGATCGGCCGAGGCGAGCGCAATGTCGCCGGAAACCTGCAGAGCCAGCTCGCGGGTCGGCGCCACGATCAACGCCTGCGGCTTGCCCTGAGGCAGTTGTGAGTAGTCGGGGTCGCCAGGGGCGACGGTGCGCTGCACGACGGGGATGCCGAAGGCGAGCGTTTTGCCGGTGCCGGTGCGGGCCTGACCGATGAGGTCGGTGCCCATCAGGGCGACCGAGAGGGTCATCTCCTGGATGGCGAAGGGCGTGGTGATGCCTTTGCGCTCAAGCGCGTCACAGATCTCGGGGAGCACCCCGAGTTCACGAAAGGTGGTCATGTTCAACATTTCTCTGAAGCGGGTCATCGCATGCGGCCCGTCCAGATCAACGGCCCGCGCACATACGGATGTCGACGGCAGCCACGCGGCCGCTACGCCGAACTGATGTCCAGTCTATCGGTAGGGTGCGGGCATGGCCGCATCGCAGCAGTCCAGTTTCGATCAACCGATCTACACCGACGCCGTCGTCGACATCCTCGGCGCCTTCGCCTACGGGGAGTTGTCCGCGTTCTGGCGGGTGTGCGAGGACGCCTCGATGGCGCCGTCGCTGTGGGACCAGATGGAGATGTCGCGGTTGGCGGTGGTGGAGTTCTCCAAGGTCACGCTGCTCAGCGAACGGCTCTCGGACTTCGGTGTCGAGCCGTCGGATGCGATGGCGCCGTTCCGGGCGCCCTTCGAGAAGTTCCACAGCCTCACCAAGCCCTCGGACTGGTGGGAGGGACTGGTCAAGGTCTATGTCGGCGACGGTATCGCCCGCGACTTCTACCGCGAGATCGCCAACCATCTCGATCCGAAGACTCGCGAGGTCGTTGCTGCGGCCACCGCGGACGCCGGACACGCCGCTTACGCCGTGCAGGCGATCCGTCTGGGCACCTCGCTGGATCCCACCCTCGGGGGGCGGCTGGCGCTGTGGGGACGGCGGTTGATGGGTGAGGCGCTCGCGCAGGCCCAGCACGTCGTCGCCGACCGGGAGACGTTGGCCGACCTGCTCACCTCAGGCACCATCGTCGGCTTGGACCTAGCCGCGATGACGTCGATCTTCGCCAACATCACCGAGCAGCACGTGCTCAGGATGCAGGCACTGGGCCTGGACCACTAGAGCGCCCTCACTCGGCCGACCACCAGGTCGCTCAGCGGACGGCGCGCGGCCGACCGGTCACATACGACGCGGCGCTGACCAGCAGCGCTGCGGTCGCGATCTGCCACAGGTGGCGCCACCAGTCGATGCCCTTGGTGGTGTTGTCCCAGCCGTAGTCCTTCAGGCCGGAGACGTTGTCCGCGACTCCGAACAGGCCGTAGTACAAGAAGCTGCCGATGAGCATGCCGCCGATGCCGCACACGATCACCGCACCGAACGGGATGTTGTCCTTGCCGTCGGGGGCGAAGAACTTCCCCAGAAGGCCGATGACCGTGCCACCGACGAGGGTTGTGATCAGGAACCACAGAACAGTCATCAGCACTCCTTAGCTTGTCGCGACCTAGCTTGTCGCGACCTAGCTTGTCGCGACGTTCGTCGAGTCGGGTTCATCGAGCGGCGGTCGGTCGGGTCAGCCGCGGAAGCCAACTGCCCCCACCGTACCTCCGCCGATCTCGACGTAGGTGATCTTGTCGCCGGGCACCATCACGTGACGGCCCTTGCGGTCCAGCAGGCTCAACAGCCCCCCGCCGAGCGCCTCGGTGACAGCCTGCTCGATGTCTTCGACGGTCTGGTCGGAATCGATGACCACTTCACGGGCGGCGTACTGCACGCCGATCTTGACCTCCACGGGTCCTCCTGCTTTCACTGCTTGGGTGGGTGTGTGCTGCTTGTAGGTGTGTTCAGGCTTCGACGCTCAGTGCTTGGGAAAACCGCGGATTCCTCGCCAGGCGAGGCCGCCCACCAGAGCCGCCGCATCGTTCTGGGAGATCGTGCCCGACTCCGCAAGCCAGAACCGTGAGCTGACCTGTGCCATTCCGACCAGGGACACCGCGAGCAGCCGGGACGCCTCGTCCGGCAGGCCAGTGTCGTCGTGGATCACCTCGGCGATCATGTTCGCGCAGTCCAGGGTCACCCGGTCGACCTGCTCACGCACGGCGGGCTCTCCGGTCAGGTCCGACTCGAAGACCAGCCGGAACGCACCGGTCTCGGCCGCGACGTAGGCATAGAACGCATGGATGGCCGCGGTGACTCGTTGCTTGTTGTCCGAGGTCGAGGCGAGAGCGTCGCGGCAACTGTCGATGATGTTGTCGCAGGAACTCTCCAGCAGCGCCAGATAGAGCTCCCGCTTTCCGGGGAAGTGCTGATAGAGGACGGGCTTGGAAACCCCGGCCCGCACGGCGATATCGTCCATTCCCGCGTTGTGATAGCCAGACTGTACGAAGATCTCCAGCGCTGAATCCAGCAGCTGCGCCCGACGCTCACCACGGGGCATCCGTCCGCCGCGGGGTCGGGGTGACGAGTGGTCGCCGTCCGGGACGGAGACCGGCACTTCGATGTCTGCACTCACGATTGCGAGCCTACTACCGCCGGGTCCGGCATTCGGGACGCGGCCGACAGGCCAAGGCCGTTCGGGGAACATGGAACCCGTCGATGGTGTTGGCACCATCGACAAACCCGAGAGATTCCAGGAGCCGAGATGTCGTTCGCCCCCTTGGTGGAGCCCGCCGACGAGTTGACCATCGATGAGGTGCGTCGTTACAGCCGCCATCTGATCATCCCCGACGTCGGGATGGCCGGCCAGAAGCGGCTGAAGAACGCCAAGGTGTTGGTCATCGGCGCCGGTGGATTGGGCAGCCCCGCGCTGCTCTACCTGGCTGCCGCCGGTGTCGGCACGATCGGAATCGTCGAGTTCGACGAGGTCGACGAGTCCAATCTGCAACGTCAGATCATCCACAAGCAGTCCGACATCGGTAGGCCCAAGGCGCTGTCGGCCGCCGACGCCATCGCCGAGACCAACCCCTACGTCAACGTGGTGGTGCACCAAGAGCGCCTCGACAACGACAACGTGTTCGGAATCTTCGAGGGTTACGACCTGATCGTCGACGGCACCGACAACTTCGCCACCCGCTACATGGTCAACGACGCGGCGTACTTCCTGAAGATCCCCTACGTGTGGGGTTCGATCTATCGGTTCGACGGTCAGGCGTCGGTGTTCGCCCCGTCCCTGTCCGAGGATGCGCCCTGCTACCGCTGCCTCTACCCCGAGCCGCCGCCGCCGGGGATGGTTCCGTCCTGCGCCGAAGGTGGGGTGCTGGGGGTGCTGTGCGCCTCGATCGGGTCGATCCAGGTCACCGAAGCCATCAAGTTGCTCACCGGCATCGGCGACCCGCTGGTCGGCCGACTGATGGTCTACGACGCCCTGGAGATGGAATACCGCAAGGTCCGCATCCGCAAGGACCCGAACTGTGCCCTGTGCGGTGAACACCCGAGCGTGACCGGCCTGATCGACTACGAGTTCTTCTGCGGAGCCGTCTCCGACGAGGCCGCCGACGCCGCCGTCGGTTCGACCATCTCGGTCACCACCCTGTCCCACATGATCAAGGAGAAGGATGAGGGGTCACGTGACTTCGTCCTGGTCGACGTGCGCGAACCCAACGAGTACGAGATCAACAAGATCCCCGGCTCGGTGCTGATTCCCAAGGGCGAGTTCCTCACCGGTGAAGCACTGCCGAAGTTGGCTCAGCTCACCCACGACGGTGAGAGGCCGCTGGTGATGCACTGCAAGTCCGGGGTGCGCTCGGCCGAGACGCTCGCCATCGCGAAGGGTGCCGGTTACTCCGATGCCGTGCACGTCGGCGGCGGCGTGGTCGCCTGGGTCAACCAGATCGACCCCTCCCAGCCGGTCTACTGATCCGCCGCAGCTGAGCCGGCTCGGTCGGCGAGCTCGGCCAGTCGGTGCAGCGCGGCCGGGAAGATCTCGGCCGGGGGAGTGACCAGCCCGGCACCGACCTGGCCGGTGCCGGCGACCTTTCCGGCCATTCCGGTGTTGATCTGGGGCAGGATCGAGGTCCGGCATACCTTGGTGACGTCGATGCCCGACGCAGTGCCCTGGAACTCCAGCACCGGCACCGTCCAGCGCGGGTTCTCCCCCAGGGTGATCTCGTGCATCCGGCGGGTCGTGGCCAGCGCGTCGGGCACCGAGCCGCCCACGAGGCGCACGATCGCCGGTGCGGTGGCCATCGCGAAGCCTCCGATGCCGGCTGTCTCGGTGATCGCGGAGTCACCGATGTCCGGGTTGGCGTCCTCGGGGCCGAAGGCGCCCAGGAACAACCCGTCGGCCACCTGGGCCGGCCCGGTGAACCATTCGTCACCGGTGCCCGAGACCTGTATGCCGAAGTCGGTGCCGTTGCGGGCCATCGCGACGACCATCGTCGATCCGGGAATGTCGCGGGCAGCGTCGAGAGCCAACTTGCAGGCCGGCATCGCCAGGTTGAGGAAGAAGTGGTCGTTGCCGCCGATGAAGCCCAACACCTCGGCCACCTCGGCGGTATCCGAGCCCAGCACCATCTGTGGACTGAGGTCGCGCAGCAGCATCAAGGTGCCGGCCCGGTTGCGGTTGTGGGCCTCGTCGCCCATCTGGAGCATCTGGGTCAGGATGCCGGTCACGTCGATCGGACTCCGCTGAGCTCTCACCGCGCGCTGGAGCACCGGTCCCAGCACGTCGCGCATCCACGCCAGCCGGGTCAGCACCGACCCCTCGTAGGCGCCGTAGCGCAGCACCTTGCCCAAGCCCTCGTTGAGGGAGCAGTAGGTGCGTCGGCCGGTGGTGGTGTCCTCCAGCACGAACATCGACATGCTCGGGCTGACCACACCGGCCATCGGGCCGACGGCGTGGTGGTGGTGGCACGGCTCTAGGCTCACCGACCCTGACTCGAACAGAGCCGGGGCATCCTCGGGGTCGTCGACCAGTCCCTCGAACGCGGCGGCGGCCATCAGCCCGCCGCGCATCGGTCCGGAGGCCCGGTCCCAGGTCAACGGCGGGCCGGCGTGCAGAAACTGGCCGCGCTCCAGGCCCAGCACCTCGCTGGCCGGCGCCACGTCGACCAGGGATGCGGTGACGGCGAGAAAGCGTTCCAGTGCGAGGGCGTTGGCTGCTTCGCGGCGCGGGTCCAG
>JBPPMQ010000054.1:0-15985 GCA_051306135.1 Nocardioides sp.
CAGGACGCACTGCGCAAACCGCTGACCTCGTACTACCTCCTGCTGGTCTCCTCGGCGCTCCTACTGGTGATCGGCCTGATCATGGTGCTCAGCGCCTCCAGCGTCTACTCCTACCGCGTCACCGACGGTGCCGACTCCTACTCGGTGGTCAAGAGGCAGTTGGTCTGGGTCGTCCTGGGACTCCCACTGGCCTTCGTAGCCAGTCGGATGCCGGTGCGCTGGTTCCGACGCCTTTCCTGGGTCGCGGTGCTGATGGCACTGGTCCTGCTCGGAGCCACGGCCGTCGCCGGGGTCGCGGTCAACGGCAACCAGAACTGGTTGGCCCTCGGACCGGTCCGAATCCAGCCCGCCGAGTTCGCCAAACTGGCCCTGGTGTTGTGGGCCGCACACGTCTACGCCAACAAGGATCGTCGACTCGACACGCTGCACCAGATCGTGGTGCCGGTCGTCCCGATCATGACCCTCGCGGCAGCGCTGGTCATCGTCGGCGATGACCTGGGCACCGCGATGATCATCTTCGCGATCCTGTTGGGCCTGCTGTGGATCGTCGGATCACCGGGGCGCGCCTTCGGCTTCATATTCGTCCTGATCGCGATTGCGGCGGCCTACATGGCCAAGGCCAGTCCTCACCGGCTCGACCGCATCGCCACCTTCACCGACCCGTTCTCCGACTACCTCTATTCCGGCTGGCAGCCGGTTCACGGGTTGTATGCGCTCTCCTCCGGAGGGATCTGGGGTCAGGGCATCGGCGCTTCCCAGCAGAAGTGGGGCGACCTGCCGGAGGCCCACACCGACTTCATCTTCGCCGTCCTCGGCGAGGAACTCGGTCTGATCGGCACTCTGCTGGTGATCGCGCTGTTCTTGGTGGTGGCCTATTCCGCGCTCCGGATTGCGCGGGAGGCCACCGACATGTTCGTGCGCTACTTCACCTTCGGTGTGGTGGTCTGGCTGGTCGGTCAGGCGGTGATCAACATCGGCATGGTGCTCGGCATGCTCCCGGTCATCGGCATCCCGCTGCCGCTGCTGTCCTACGGCGGCTCGGCACTGGTGCCGTCCCTGGTGGCCATCGGCATGGTGCTGGGTTTCGCACGCCGTGAACCCGCTGCCGCGGCGGCCCTCGCGCTGCGCGACCAGACGCGCAGGTCCGGGCGTTCGACCCGGGCGGGTTCGGCTCGATAGGGTCGGGTCGATGCGCGTTCTTCTCGCCGGCGGCGGTACGGCCGGCCACACGTCGCCCCTGCTGGCCACCGCGGCAGCCCTCCAGCGTCTCGATCCGGAGATCGACCTCACCTGTCTGGGCACCCCACGGGGGCTGGAGAACAAGGTGGTCCCCGAGGCCGGTCTTCCACTCGAGCATGTGCCGCCGGTGCCGTTGCCCCGCAAAGTCACCAAGGAACTGTTCCTGGTTCCACGCAACCTGCGTCGAGCCGTCCGGGCAGCCCACGAGGTTTTCGACCGGATCGACCCCGACGTGCTGGTCGGATTCGGTGGGTATGTCTCGGTGCCGGCCTACCTGGCAGCGCGCAAACGCGGAGTGCCGATCGTGGTGCATGAACAGAACACGATGCCCGGCATCGCCAACAAGGTCGGTGCGCGCGTCGCTCGCCGGGTCGCGGTCAGCTTCCCCGACACCAGACTGCGGCACGCCGAATACGTCGGGCTCCCGATTCGCCGGATGATCTCGACCCTTGACCGTGCAGCCACCCGGGACGAGGCACGCGCCCATTTCGGACTGGACCCGACCCGACCCACCCTGGTGGTCACCGGCGGTTCCCAGGGAGCCCGCCGGCTCAACCAGACCTTGTCGAGCACAGCCGCCGAATTGACCGCAGCGGGCGTTCAGGTGTTGCACGTGATCGGGCCCAACAATGTCCTCGACCTCGCTATCGAGGGCTACCACGTCGTCAACTACGTCGACCGGATGGACCTGGCATTGGCGGCCGCCGACCTGATGATCTGTCGCGCCGGGGCCAACAGCGTCGTGGAGGCCGCCTGTGTCGGGGTCCCGGCGGTGTTCGTGCCACTGCCGATCGGCAACGGAGAGCAGCGCCGCAACGCCCAGCCCGTCGTCGACGCCGGCGGAGCGATGCTGATCCAGGACGCAGAGTTCACTCCGGACTGGGTGCGCGCCCATCTGGTCGGCCTGGTCACCGACGGCGCCCGCCTGGAGGCCATGAGCGCTGCCGCCGCGGGTCTGGTGCCGCGCGACGCCGACGACCGGCTCGCCCGGATCATCATGGAGACCGCTCGCCATGCGGGTTGAGGTCCCCGCGACGATCTTGGCGCCGCACGACCTCGGCTCGGTGCACCTGATCGGGATCGGCGGCGCCGGCCTGTCGGCCATCGCCCGGGTGCTGTTGGGCCTCGGCGTGCCGGTCAGCGGCAGCGACGGCAGCCAGTCGCCCACCCTGGAGGCGCTGCGCGACCTCGGCGCGACCGTCTATGTCGGCCACGACGCCGCCAACCTCGGCTCGGCCGACACGGTAGTGGTCTCGGTGGCGATCCCCGAGGACAATCCTGAGGTGGTCGCCGCGCGTGCGGCCGGCATCCGAATCTACCCTCGCTCGGCCGCGATGGCGTCGATCCTGTCCGGCCACCGGGCGATCGCGGTGGCCGGGACCCACGGCAAGACCACCACGACGTCGCTGCTGACCTGTGCCCTGCTCGGGGCGGGGGCCGATCCGACCTACACCATCGGTGGCGACCTCGCCGCCAGCGGGCGTAACGCTGCAGTCGGCGCCGGCGACCTTTTCGTGGCCGAGGCTGACGAGTCCGACGGCGCCTTCCTGGTCTACTCACCCTTCGGGGCCATCGTCACCGGTGTGGAGGCCGACCATCTCGACCAGTGGGGCACCGAGGAGGCCTACGCAGCGGCCTTCGACCAGTTCGTGACCGGAGTCTCGGACTTCGTGGTCGCCATCACCGACGATCCGGGGGCGGCAGCCCTCAGGGCCCCCGCCGAGGCTGCCGGTGTGGAGTTCATCAGCGTCGGACTGCGACCCGGAGCAGACCTGCGGGCCGTCGATGTCGAGGTGGCCGGCGGCAGGTCACGGTTCGTGGTCGTCCGAGACGGGATCCGGCTCGGCGTGGTCACGCTGCAGATTCCGGGCCGTCACTATGTCGCCGACGCACTGGCCGCCGTGGCCTGCGGGCTGCGCCTCGGCTTCGCTTTCGACGACCTGCGTCGCGGTCTGGAAAGCTACACCGGAACCCGCCGACGGATGGAGTTCAAGGGAGAGGCCGGCTCTGTTCGGGTCTACGACTCCTACGCCCACCACCCCAGCGAGATCTCTGGTGACCTGGACGCGGGTCGGTCGCTGGTCTCAGATGGCCGGCTGGTGGTGGCTTTCCAACCGCATCTGGTTTCGCGCACCCGTGCGTTCGGGGCACGGATGGGGCAGGCACTGTCTGCGGCCGACGAGGTCGTCGTACTCGACATCTATCTGGCCCGCGAAGCGCCGGACCCGGCGGTGACCTCCGACCTGATCTCCGCTGCGGTGAGCCTGCCGGGCGACCGGGTCCACCGAGTCGCCGGCCTGGCGGATGCATCGGATGCGTTGGCCGCCCTGGTTCGTGCCGGCGATGTGGTGCTGACCTTGGGCGCTGGATCCATCACCGACGTCGGGCCGATGTTGCTGGAGACTCTCGATGGCTGAGGTGATGGAGCGCCAACGACGAGCCTTCTCGCGACGGATGTGGCGGCGACGCTGGCTCAACTGGCGGATCTGGTTGGCCACCCTGGTAGGGGTCGGGCTGCTGGCAGCCACTATCTGGGCGGTGTGGTTCTCCGAGTGGCTCTCGGTCGACGGGATCGAGGTCTCCGGTGCCGGTGCCGTTCCCCAGAGCCAGATTCGTGAGGTGGCCGATGTCGACCTCGGGAGTCCGCTCATCGGCGCCGACACCGACGCGATCGCTGCCCGGGTGCGGTCCATCGCCGCCGTGCGCACCGTCGAGGTGTCCAAGCAGTGGCCGGACACGGTACTGATCACAGTCACAGAACGCGTTCCGGTCGCCCGCCTCGAGATCGGGGACCGCACCATGGGCTTGGACCAGGACGGCATCGCCTTCACCACCAGCGCCGGGTTGCCCGCCGGCCTGCCGCGGGTGGTCACCCCCTCCGGGACGGCCACCGACGCTCTGCGCGAGGCGGCCGCGGTCACCGCAGCGCTGCCCGACCGGATCCGCACCCTGGTCGATCACCTCGAGGTGGTCACCGCCGACAAGATCACCTTGGACCTCAAGGACGGTCGCCTGGTGGTGTGGGGGAGCTCCCAGGACTCGGCGTTGAAGGCAGACGTGCTCGCGGTGATGCTCGACAAGCCGGGGGTCACTATCGACGTCTCGGTGCCCGGCAGCCCGACCACCAGCAATCTGCGCGAGCAGTGACACGTCCCGGGCAACTCCAATCGGGGTTGCGCCCGCGTGTCGCCACCATCTGATCCACTGCGCTGCCTAGTGTTCTGAACACGACGAGGTTGACATAACTATAACTCTCTGGGTGAGGGTGACGGTTTCGACACACCGAACCTCGTCACCTGGTTTCACACCCAAGTTGTTGAACACGGTTGTCGAACACAGTTTTTGCACACGGTCCACCACCCAGGGCCACCAGTGACAAGCCAAGGGGACGAGGCACAATGGGCGCAGCACAGAACTATCTGGCAGTCATCAAGGTCGTCGGCATCGGCGGCGGCGGCGTCAATGCCGTCAACCGGATGATCGAGGTCGGCCTCAAGGGCGTGGAGTTCATCGCCATCAACACCGACGCACAGGCGTTGTTGATGAGCGATGCCGACGTCAAGCTCGACATCGGTCGCGACTTGACCCGGGGCCTCGGCGCCGGAGCCAACCCGGATGTCGGGGAGAAGGCGGCCGAGGACCACGCCGAGGAGATCGAGGAGGTCCTCAAGGGGGCCGACATGGTCTTCGTGACCGCGGGCGAGGGCGGTGGCACCGGCACCGGAGGCGCACCCGTCGTGGCCCGGATCGCCCGCAGCCTGGGTGCCCTCACCATCGGTGTGGTCACCCGACCGTTCACCTTCGAGGGCGCCCGCCGCAAGGGCTCTGCCGACTCCGGCATCGAGCGTCTGCGTGACGAGGTCGACACACTCATCGTCATCCCCAACGACCGGCTGCTTTCCATCGCCGATCGGCAGGCCAGCGTGCTCGATGCCTTCCGCCAGGCCGACCAGGTGCTGCTGCAGGGTGTCTCCGGCATCACCGACCTGATCACCACCCCGGGTCTGATCAACGTCGACTTCGCCGACGTCAAGGCGGTGATGAGCAACGCAGGCTCTGCCCTGATGGGCATCGGCTCGGCCAGAGGTGAGGATCGTGCAGTCGCTGCCACCGAGATGGCCGTCTCATCGCCGTTGCTGGAGGCGTCCATCGACGGCGCCCACGGCGTGTTGCTCTCCGTGGCCGGCGGGTCCGACCTCGGCATCATGGAGATCAGCCACGCCGCTCAGATGGTTGCCGACGCGGTCCACGAGGAAGCCAACATCATCTTCGGAGCCATCATCGACGACGCCCTCGGCGACGAGGTCCGGGTCACCGTCATCGCCGCCGGGTTCGACGGCGGCCAGCCCAAGACGCGGGCCGAGTCGACGGTGACCCGCCCCGCGCCTGCGGCCCAGCCGGCGCCCGCTGCCCAGGCTCGCCGCGAGGAGGTCCGGGTCTCTGCTCCGGCTCCGGCAGCGCCGAGCTACACCCCTCGTCCGGCAGCCCGCCCCAGCGTCGGTGACGATCTGGACGTGCCTGACTTTCTGAAGTGACTCGCTGAGGAGTGTTCGCGTTCCGCACCACCATCGGCCCCGTCGAACTGGCTTTCACAGACCGGCACGGCGGTGTCAGTGCTGCCCCGTTCGACTCCCTCAACCTCTCCATCGCCGGAGAGGACGACGAGCGGGCCAAAGCTGAGAACCACCGTCTCCTGCTGGCCGAGTTCGCTCCCGGCGCGCACAGTCACGCCGACCTGTATCAAGTTCATTCAAGCCGGGTCGTAGTCCTCGAACGCGGCGCGGGCCCTGGCAGGCCCGAGGCGGACGGCATCGTCACAGCGCGTGCGGGCACACCGCTGCTGGTCCGCGCCGCCGACTGCGTTCCGGTGCTGTTCGCCGACCCCGAACGCGGCGTCGTCGGTGCGGCTCACGCCGGACGCAGAGGGGTGCAGGCCGACGTGGTGACCCGGGTCGTGGACACGATGGCCGAACTCGGCGCGAGCGGCGTGCACGCCTGGATCGGGCCACACATATGCGGCCGGTGCTACGAGGTGCCGGCCCTGATGCGCGAGGAGGTGGCCGCGGCGGTGCCCGCAACCTGGGCCGAGACATCCTGGGGCACCCCGAGCCTCGACCTCGGCGCGGGGATCGCCGCCCAACTGGGGGCGGCCGGAGTGCAAGTGCACCTCCAGGCCCGATGCACCCTGGAAGACGACGACTTCTTCTCCTACCGGCGAGACGCCGGTCGCTCTGGTCGGCACGCCGGAATCGTGATGCTTCGGGAGCGGCCGTGAGCCGGTCGCTCGAACTTGCCGACAACCTGT
The DNA here is from genome assembly GCA_051306135.1 of Nocardioides sp. Taxonomy (GTDB): domain Bacteria; phylum Actinomycetota; class Actinomycetes; order Propionibacteriales; family Nocardioidaceae; genus Nocardioides. Next base: position 6,545 of record JBPPMQ010000054.1, read on the forward strand.
CTGCAGTGAAGGCCCGCATCGCTGCCGCCCGGGCCGCCGCCGGACGCCCGGACGACGAGGTCGACCTCGTGGTCGTCACCAAATACTTCCCTGCCAGCGACGTGCGCCTGCTGGCCGACCTCGGCGTCACCGACGTCGGGGAGAACCGCCACCAAGAGGCCGAGCAGAAAGCCGCCGAGTGCGCCGATCTCGGCTTGCGCTGGCACTTCATCGGTGGACTGCAGTCCAACAAGGCTGCCGCGGTCGCCCGGTATGCCGACGTCGTCGAGTCCGTCGACCGAGCCAAACTGGTCGCTCCACTGGCTCGGGCTGCAGCCCAGGCCGGACGCGTGGTCGACATACTGCTCCAGGTGAGTCTGGACCCACCCGGACGGGACCAGCGGGCAGGAGCGGACCCGCGCGACCTGGGCGAACTGGGCGCCGCGGTCCGATCGGCCCCCTCACTGCGACTGGCGGGCTTGATGGCGGTGGCCCCGCTGGGCCAGGACCCGGATGTCGCGTTCGGCCGACTGCGCGAGATCCAGCACGACTTCCTCGCCGTGCACCCCGGGGCCGGCGTACTCAGCGCCGGAATGAGCGGTGACCTGGAGTCGGCGATCGCCCACGGGGCGACACTCGTGCGTGTCGGATCGGCAATCCTCGGATCGCGGCCCACCCTCCGATAGCGTCGCCATCAACACCATTGCGTAGGAGGCAGACCATGAGCGGCGCTATGCGCAGGATCGGCGAGTACCTCGGCCTGCTTGAGGACACCGGTCGTTACGACGAGTACGACGACTACGGTGCGACCGCCGAGGTTCCGGCTGTGCGAGCAGTCGCCCCCTCCGAACCGGATCGGGCACCCGTCGCCCACTTGTCCGACAAGCGACGAGCCAAGCGACCGGTGGTCCTCGCGCAACAGGTCAGCACCGACATGGCTCGGATCGTGCCGATCGAACCCACGACCTACAACGACGCCCGCGCGATCGGCGAGCAGTTCCGTGAAGGCTTCCCGGTCATCATGAACCTGACCGAGATGGACGGCGCCGACGCGAAGCGCCTCGTCGACTTCGCTGCCGGCCTGGTGTTCGCCACTCGCGGGTCGATCGAGCGGATCACCAGCAAAGTCTTCCTGTTGAGCCCTCCGGGCGTCACCGTCGGTCCCGATGAGAAGGCCAAACTCGCTGCGCCGGACTTCTTCAACCAGTCCTGAGCGTCATCGCCGCCGATTCGGCGGAGCCGTGGCCCGGATCATCGTCGGGGACATTGCGTGCTGCGCTGGAACGGGGCAAGGTTGCGGGTATGGGTTATGCCCCCTGGGCAATGACGCTAGAGTGATCCCCTGAGTAACACCAGCCACAGTGTCGAGTCCATCTTGACCAAGCAACGAACAGGTGAGGGTATGCCGCTGACTCCAGAGGACGTGAGCAACAAGCGATTCACTCCAGTCCGGCTCCGTGAGGGCTACGACATGGGAGAGGTTGACCAGTTCCTTGACGAGGTGGAGGCCGAACTCGCCCGCCTGGTGAAGCAGAACGACGAATTGCGGGCCCAGCTCGACGCCGCTCAAGGCGGGATGGCTCCCATGCCGGCACCGGTGCCGGTGGCGGCGCCTGAGCCGATCTTCGTGCCCGAACCCGAGCCCGTGGTGGCCGAGCCCGTGGTGACCGCGCCTGCGGTCGTTCCGGCTCCAGTCGCCGCCTCGAGCCCGATGGAGACCATCCGCGTCGAGACGGTGCCGCAGGCCTCGAACGCTGCCGCCCGACTGTTGGAGATCGCAGCCAACAACGCCGAGCAGCTGGAGGAAGCCGCCAAGGACGAGGCCGACAAGATCCTCTCCGAGGCCCGGTTCAAGGCCGATCGCTTGGAGACCGAATCCAAGGAGCGGGCCGACAAGCTCGAGTCAGACGCCCGCACTCGTGCGCAGATGTTGGACTCCGAAACCTCCGAGCGTCGCCAGCAGATGTTCGGCGAACTGGAGAAGCAGCGCGACCGCCTCTCGGTCGAGGTCGAGAACCTGCGTTCCTTCGAGCGTGAGTATCGCTCTCGCCTGAAGACCTACTTCACCCAGCAACTTGAGTCGCTGACCACGACGGGGGACGGTTCGCCGGTCGAGCCAGAGCCCGCACCTCGGCGTGCGCGCGCCTACATCGGCGAAGGCGACGCCTGAACCACCCGATCCACCATGATGGCCGGCCCCGCGGGGCCGGCCATCATTGCTGTGTCGGCACCCATCCTGTGTCGGCACCCGTCCTGTGGCGGCACCCGTCCTGTGGCGGCGATAGTCCGCGAGTAGGTGCGTGGGACGTTGAGCTCGGCGGCCTCAGAGAGTAGCCTCCACCGACACGCACGCAGAGACACGCACGCAGAGCAGGAAGCATCGAGGCCGCACCCCGGTTGTGTGGCCTGCTACAAATATGACGCACCACCGCGCTGGATCACCTCGCCGAGCAAGGCCGCCAAGAAAGGGTTCGAGATGCCCGCTCCGAAGACCACCCCGACTCTCCCCGTCAAAGACGGCGAGAAGCCCTGGACCAAAGCCGAGACAACCGAGGTCGTCGAGGAACTCAACGAGCAGCGGACTCACTCCCTGGAGATCCTCGCCGCCCAGGAGAAGGAGCTCTCCGGGCTGATGCACGACTCCGGCGACGGTGCGGGCCTAGACCAAGCCGACGTCGGCGCCAGCAGCTTCGAGCGCGACCAAGAGCTGACCGTGGTCAACTCCGAACGAGACAAGTTGGCGCAGATCGAGCGTGCCCTGGACCGGATCAGCCAAGGCACCTACGGCATGTGCGAGTCGTGCGGGGAGCCGATCGGCAAGATGCGGTTGATGGCGTTTCCGCGTGCCACACTGTGCATGACATGCAAGCAGCGGGAGGAGCGTCGCTGAGCGACGCAGACCACGAGGTCACGTCGCATCCGCGTCGTTGGCCCGTCTTCGCCGCGGTGGCCTTGATCGGGCTGGCCGTCGACCAGATCTCCAAGGCGTGGGTCGTGGCCAACTGGACCAACGACACCGAGCTCATCGGGTCGCTGCTCACCCTGCATCTGACCTACAACCCGGGAGCAGCGTTCTCCACCGGCACCCGGTTCACCCTGCTGATCTCATGCGTGGCCGTGGTGGCAACCGTGGTGGTGAGCTGGTTCGGCCTGCGGGTCCGAGACCGGATCTGGGCCCTCGGTCTCGGACTACTGTTCGCCGGCGTGGCAGGCAACCTCTGCGACCGGCTGTTCCGTTCACCCGGCCCCATGCGCGGTCACGTCGTGGACTTCCTCCAGTTGCCTAACTGGCCGATCTTCAACATCGCCGACATCTGCATCAATATCGCTGCCGGAATCATCATCGTGCAGAGCTTGCGCGGCGTTCAGATGGACGGTCGGCGAGCCGAGAGCGACCGAACCCCCGCCCATGACGGCGACGGCCGAGCAGACGGGTCCGAGCGGGCGTGACTCAGGACAACGCGGATCACCGGGTCACGTTGGTGCCGGAGGGCCTCGCAGGCGAACGGGTCGATGCCGCGATCGCGCGGATGTTCGGGCTCTCTCGCTCGCGCGCAGCCGAGTTGATCGGCGAGGGCCTGGTGCTCCTGGACGGCCAAAGGGTCGCCAAGAGTGAACGGGTCCTGCCCGGACTGATGGTCGAGGTCACCATCCCGACCGTGGGCGACCCCCTCCGGGTCGTGCCCGAGGTCGTGGAGGGAATCGGGATCATCTACGACGACGACGACATCGTGGTGATCGACAAGCCCGTCGGGGTTGCCGTGCACCCCTCGGTGGGGTGGACCGGTCCGACCGTGGTCGGCCACCTAGCCGGAGCAGGTTTCCGGATCTCCACCTCCGGCGCCAAGGAACGCGAAGGTATCGTCCAGCGTCTCGACGTCGGCACGTCCGGGGTGATGGTGATCGCCAAGTCCGAGTACGCCTACTCGGTGCTCAAGCAGGCCTTCCGGGACCGCACGCCGACCAAGGTCTACCACGCGCTGGTCCAGGGCCACCTCGACCCCTTGGAGGGCACGGTCGACGCTCCGATCGGGCGACACCCCAAGCACGACTACAAGTTCGCGGTGATGGCCGATGGACGCGCTTCGGTCACCCACTACGAAACCCTGGAAGCGCATCGCTTCGCCTCGCTGCTGGAGATTCATCTCCAGACCGGTCGCACCCACCAGATCCGGGTGCACATGTCCGCCCTGCACCATCCCTGCGTCGGTGACATCACCTACGGCGCCGACCCGACCCTGGCCAAGCGGGTGGGGCTGAACCGGCAGTGGCTCCATGCGGTCCGGCTCGGCTTCACCCACCCCGGCACCGGGGACTATGTCGAGTTCACCTCGCCCTACCCGCCGGATCTGGACCATGCCCTCGAGGTGATCCGAGAGATCACCGCGTGAACGACGTGGTGGTGCGTCCGGCCGTCCCGGACGATGCCGGCCAGGTCGCCGAGGTCCACCTCGCGGCTCGCCGTGCGGCACCGATGCCCGCCGGCATACACACCGATGACGAGGTCCGGGGCTGGCTCCTCGGACGACTGAGCCTGGACCAAACCTGGATCGCAGCGCTCGGGGTCGACATCGTCGGCTACGCCCGCTGCACACAGACCTGGCTCGATGACCTCTACGTCGATCCGGGACACCAGGGCCAAGGGATCGGGTCGGCCCTGCTCGGGGTGGTCAAGGCCACCCACCCCGAGGGTTTCGGACTGTGGGTGTTCGAGTCCAACGCTCCGGCCCGAGCCTTCTACCGGGCTCAAGGACTGCGCGAGGTGGAGCGCACCGACGGTTCCGCCAACGAGGAACGAGAGCCCGACATCCGCTGCGTGTGGCAGCCGGATCGACACTGAGCCGAGGTCGGCCCGGTCCAGCGGCTGGTTTCTGACCGAGCTTCGGCTGCTCGTGGTCGGTGAGTTCGTCATCGTCGGAGGTGTCGGGCAAGATCGGTGCCACCGGTCGCGTAGGCTGGGGGTCTTCCCCAGGCCCGGCGACAGCATCCGCTGTAGTCCTTTCACCCATGTCCTTCGGAGGCCTCCAGATCCATGGCGAGCGACTCCTTCGTTCACCTGCACGTGCACACCGAGTACTCGATGCTCGACGGCGCCAGCCTGCTGGATGGACTCTTCAGCCGGGTCTCCGAGCTCGAGATGCCCGCGGTCGCCATGACCGACCACGGCAACCTGCACGGTGCCTACGACTTCTGGTCGAAGGCTCGTCAGCACGGGGTGAAGCCGATCATCGGCATCGAGGCCTATCTGACGCCCGGCACCCATCGCAGCGATCGTCGACGGGTTCGCTGGGGTCAGGGCGACCTGGCCGAGGAGGGCGGCAAGGACGTCGCCGGGGGTGGGGCCTACACCCACATGACCATGCTGGCCGAGACCACCGAGGGCATGCACAACCTGTTCCGCCTCACCTCGTTGGCATCCAAGGAGGGTTACTACTACAAGCCCCGAATGGACCGTGAGCTGCTGCAGCGCTACTCCTCGGGCATCATCGCAACCACCGGCTGCCTGTCGGGCGAGATTCAGACCCGGCTCAAGCTGGGACAGTGGGACGAGGCCGTGCGGGCCGCCGGGGAGTTTCAGGACATCTTCGGTCGCGACAACTTCTTCCTGGAGTTGATGGACCACGGCATTCCCGACGAGCGCCGCCTGAAGGCCGATCTGCTGCGACTCGGCACCATGCTCAACATCCCGCCGTTGGCTACCAACGACTCCCACTACAACAACCCCGAGGACGCCGAGGCGCAGGACGCACTCATCTGTGTGGCCTCCGGCAAGCGCCTGGCCGACGAAAATCGGTTGAAGTTCGACGGGGGCGGCTACTACATCAAGTCGGCCGCTGAGATGCGGGCGCTGTGGGCCGACGAACACGGTCTCCAAGAAGCTTGCGACAACACCTTGGCTGTGGCCGAACGCTGCGAGGTCGAGTTCAGCGAGTCCACCGGCGGTTACATGGCTCGGGCAGATATCCCGGCGGGGGAGACCGAGGAGTCCTGGTTCCGCTCCGAGGTCTGGCGCGGCATCGAGGCCCGCTACCCGGGCGAGGCTCTCACCCAGGCAGTCCGGGACCGGGTCGAGATGGAACTCGCGGTCATCTCCCAGAAGGGTTACTGCGGGTATTACCTCGTGGTCACCGACTTCATCGCGTGGTCCAAAGCCAACGGCATCCGGGTCGGCCCCGGACGTGGTTCGGGCGCCGGGTCCATCGCAGCCTACGCGCTGAGGATCACCGACCTGTGCCCGCTGGAGCACGGCCTCTTCTTCGAGCGCTTCCTCAACCCGGAACGACCCTCGATGCCCGACTTCGACATCGACTTCGACGACCGACGCCGCGGCGAGGTGATCGCCTACGTCACCGATAAGTACGGCTCGGACCGGGTCGCCCAGATCGCCACCTTCGGCCGGATCAAGGCCAAGCAGGCGATCAAGGACGCCGCCCGCATCCTGGATCACGGGTTCGCTATCGGGGATCGGATCACCAAGGTGCTGCCGCCCGATGTGATGGGCAAGGGGGTGTCGCTCAAGGACATCTTCAACCCCGAGCACAAGCGCTACGCCGACGGCGCCGAGTTCCGTTCTCTCTACGAGGTCGACCCCGAGGTGCAGACCATCTACAAGACGGCGCTCGGCTTGGAGGGTCAGATCCGTCAGACCGGGGTGCACGCGGCCGGGGTGATCATGAGTTCCGAACCGCTGATCGACATCGTCCCGCTGATGGATCCCAAGCAGGACGGCGCCACCATCACCCAGTTCGAGTATCCGACGTGTGAGTCTCTCGGTCTGGTCAAGATGGACTTCCTGGGTCTGTCCAACCTGCACACGCTCGAGGATGCGCTGGCCAACATTGTGGCCAACCGGGGCGAGACGGTGGTGCTGGAGGACCTGCCCTTCGATGACCGGGCGACCTATGAGCTGATGGGCCGAGGCGACACCTTGGGCGTCTTCCAGCTCGACGGTGGCGGGATGCGCTCACTGCTGCGGTCGTTGCAACCCGACACCTTCGCCGACATCACCGCTGTCTCCGCGCTCTACCGGCCCGGCCCGATGGGCGCCGATTCGCACACCAAATACGCACACCGCAAGAACGGTCGACAAGACATCGAGCCCATCCACCCCGATCTGGCCGAGGCGCTGGAGCCGGTGCTGGGGGAGACTTACGGCCTGATCGTCTATCAGGAGCAGGTGATGGCGATCGCGCAGGCGCTCGCCGGGTTTTCTCTGGGTGCAGCGGACAACATGCGCCGCGCGATGGGCAAGAAGAAGAAGGAAGAACTCGACAAGCAGTACGCCGGCTTCGAGGCCGGCATGCTCGAGCGCGGCTTCTCGGCAGCGTCGATCAAGACGTTGTGGGACACCTTGGTGCCGTTCGCGGACTATGCGTTCAACAAGTCACACTCGGCTGCCTACGGCGTCGTCACCTACTGGACCGCCTATCTGAAGGCCAACTACCCGACCGAGTTCATGGCCGCCCTGTTGACCTCGGTCAAGGACGACAAGGACAAGATGGCGATCTACCTCAACGAGTGTCGCCGCATGAAGATCCAGGTGCTGCTGCCGGACGTCAACGAGTCCTCCCACGACTTCACCGCAGTCGGCAACGACATCCGCTTCGGCCTCACCGCGATCCGCAACGTCGGCCACAACGTGGTCGACGGGATCGTCGCCGGCCGCACCGAGAAGGGGCGCTACGACGACTTCAACAGTTTCCTCGACAAGGTGCCGGCGGTGGTCTGCAACAAGAGGGTCGTGGAGTCGCTGGTGCTGGCCGGTGCCTTCGACGAACTCAAGCACCGACGCCGCGCGCTGCTGGCCGTCCACGAGACTGCAGTGAGCCAGTATGTCGACCTGAAGAAGAACGAGGCCATCGGTCAGGACTCCCTGTTCGGTGAACTAGCCGACGACTCAGCCTTCGGACTCACCGTCGCGATCCCCGACCTGGACGAATGGGACAAGACGGTGCTGCTCAAGCACGAGCGCGAAATGTTGGGGCTCTACGTCTCCGACCACCCGCTGCTCGGGCTGGAGCATGTGCTGTCCAACAGCACCGACTGCACGATCGGCGAACTGCTCACCGACGAAGACCGACCCGGCGGCAGCACCGTCAAGGTCGCCGGACTTGTCACCCAGGTGACTCGGCGCTACACCAAGAAGTCCGGCGAACCCTACGCGCAGATCACCCTGGAGGACCTCGAGGGGGCTGTCGACATCATCTTCTTCCCCAGTTCCTACGCTTTGGCCGCACCCCACTTGGTGCAGGACTCGATCATCACCGTGCGAGGCTCGTTGGACCGCGACCGAGACCAGCTCCAGATGCGTGGGCAGGAGGTCACGGTGCCGGACCTCTCGGCCACCGGAACGGGGCCCGTGGTCATCTCGATGCCCTCGACTCGCTGCACACCGCCGGTCGTGGCTCAATTGCGTGACGTGCTGGCCACCCACCCCGGTCTCACCGAGGTGCGGCTACGGTTGCTCACGCGCGACTCGACCAAGGTGCTTCGTCTCGACGACAACCTGCGGGTGACGGTCTCGTCTGCTTTGTTCGCCGATCTGAAACACCTACTAGGTCCTGGATGTCTGAATTCTTGAGCGGTTCGGTGGTCGTGGAGAGTTCCACGCCGCAGCGGTCGTGGCGCCCTGTGCTGATTCAGGTCGGTGTCATCGTCGCCGCCTTCGTGGCCGCGGGGGTGGTCTCTGGGCTGTTCTGGTCGGTCGGCTGGGACGCACCGACCGGCACGGTCACCGACGGTGCCTGGGTCCCCGACGACTTCGAGGGCTTCCTGCGCTCGACGTTCGACGGCTCCGGCCGGATGGTGCTGTGGACCGGCGGCTTCGGCTTGGTGATCGGACTGGTCTGTGCGGTGTGGCTCACAGCCTCCGAACTGGCCACCCTGATGGCGGTGACCGTCGGGAGTTCGCTGATGGCGGTCATCGCTCGTGAGGTTGCTCGCGCCGGGCAGCCCGACAGCCCGACCACGCTGGCTAGCGCGGCCCCCGACGGAACCGTGCTCTCGGCACCGTTGACCATCGCGGACTGGAAGGGCTGGGACTCCTGGGTACCGATGGCTGCGGGCCCGTTGGCGGCGCTGGCGGTGCTCGTGATCGTCTTCCTGCTCATCGCTCGACGCGACGGTGAGGGCGCCTCCACGTTGTGACCCCGCGGTGGTCGTTCTCGGCTACGCTTGCCTCGACCTAGCGGCGTCCGTCCGGGATTCGCTGCGCGCATCTGTGGGAGTCAGCGTGTCCGAACAGTTTCCAGGCTCTGAGGACCCGATGGGTCCGGGCGCATCCGCGCCGCCCGAGACCCTGAGCGGCGGCTCGACCCGAAAGTCCGTGCTCATGGTCGGCGGTGCCGCCGTCGCGGTGGCAGTGGTCGCCGGAGCCGCCTTCGGCGCGGTGAAGTTCTTGGACGACGACTCCGATGCTGCCGGATCGATCGAGGTCGCCGCGGCGATGCCAGCCAACACTCT
>JBPPMQ010000078.1:0-4828 GCA_051306135.1 Nocardioides sp.
GACGTCAACGACCACCTGGCCGACCTCGCAGCCGACGGCGTACAAGCGGTCGTGCTGGTGCCGGTGGGCTTCGTCTCCGATCACATGGAGGTCGTCTACGACCTCGACACCGAGGCTCTCGCGACCTGCGAGCGGCTCGGCCTGGCCGCGCGTCGAGTCCCGACGCCTGGCACCGACCCGCGGTTCGTGGCGATGGTCCGCGACCTGCTCCTAGAGCGGGCCGCGGTCGAGCGCGGTGAGCCGGTCACCCGCAACTGGGTGGGGGAGCGCGGCCCGATGTGGGACCGCTGCCAGCCAGACTGCTGCATCAACGGTCGGGACCCGGATCGCCCTGCTCTGTGCGGCCTGGTCGCCGGTCGATGAGCACCGACAGCCTCGACCTGCTCGGCGTCGCCCAGTCCGCCGCCCGCGCAGCAGCGGGGTTGGTGCGCACAGCCGAGCGAGTCCAGGTGGCGGCGACCAAGTCGAGTCCGGTCGATCCGGTCACTCAGTTCGACCGGGACTCCGAGGCGCTCATCGGCGAGGTGATCCGGCGCCACCGGCCCACCGACACGTTGGTCGGAGAGGAAGGCGGTCGCCAGCAGGGCACCTCGTCGGTGCGATGGATCGTCGACCCCATCGACGGCACCGTCAACTTCCTCTACGGGCTACCGGAATATGCGGTCTCGATCGCCGCCGAGGTTGACGGCGAGGTGGTGGCAGGCGTGGTCATCAACGTCGCCCAGAACGTGGAGTACACCGCCTACCGCGACGCGGAAGGCACTGTGCACTCCCGGCGCAACGGCGCCCCGATCCGGGTCCGGCCCGAGGCTGAACTGTCGCAGAGACTGATTGCAACCGGCTTCTCCTACGACCCCGAACTGCGCGTTCGGCAGGCAGAGTGCCTGACCCGCCTGATCGGGCGAGTGCGTGACATCCGACGCAACGGGGCCGCCGCACTGGAGTTGTGCCACGTCGCCGAAGGCCAACTCGACGGCTACTTCGAGTCGGCGCTCAACGAGTGGGACTACGCCGCAGGCGCCCTCATCGCCGTCGGCGCCGGCGCCGCGTTCAGCGTCGAGCCTGGTCTCGGCGGAGTGCCGCTGGTGGTCTGTGCCCCGACCGCCGGGTTCGCATCGTTGAGCGAGGCCGTGCATCGCGCCGGGTATGGCGGCTGACCGCGCCCAGTGAGCGGGAATAGCTGAGGTTCGAGAACCGTTGACCGGCTGCAACGAGACGTCAGTGTGCGAATTCGTCAGGGATGGTGCACAATCTGCGTCCGAGCGACCGGGTGATCCTCGGGAGCTCATCAGACCTCAGAAGGGGAGTATCAGCGTTGGCCACCGATTACGACGCACCGCGCAAAAACGAGGACGAGCAGTCCGAGGAGAGCATCGAAGAACTCAAGGCGCGGCGCCACGACAAGAACTCAGGCAAGGTCGACGAGGACGAGACCGAGGCTGCTGAAGCCTTCGAGCTCCCTGGCGCCGACTTGTCCCACGAAGAACTCGCCGTCGAGGTGAAGCCCAAGCAGGATGACGAGTTCACCTGCATGAGCTGCTTCCTGGTTCACCACCGGTCGCAACTCGCGGACCCGAAGGCGATGATCTGCAAGGACTGCGCCTGAGCGTCGATCCTGCACCTGACCGGAACCCCGACAGCGGGTTCCGCCTATCGGGACCTGCCTGGGGCGGGTCCCGATCAGTCATTATGCGCCGACTCGCTGGTGGGACGGTCAGGCGGCTCCGTCTGCGGAGGCAGCGACCTGGGGGGCCGCTTTGGCGAAGTAGCTCTTGGCCTTGCGCTGGGCGAGCATTCGGGCCAGCCCGACCGCTGCGCCGGTGGCCGCAGCCCAAGCCACGGCCTCCCACACGTCGACCTCGGGGTCGGCCGGGTTCTGGGGTGGCTTCTTGCCGGTGGCGGCGGTCCAGCCCTTGTCGAGGATGGTCATGGACACCTTGGCGGCCGCCATGGCGGCCAGCCCGGCGATGATCGGGGAGAGTTTCGAGTCCTGAGCCATGGTTGAAGACTATTACGTCCTCGGTCAGCCGTGTTTGGGACTCAGGCTATTGCCGCGTTGGGAGGCCTGGATCGCGGCCGCGAGCGCCTCGGGGTGGCGGGTGGTGAGCAGCCAGTAGGGCGCCGGGTCTGACGGGTCGACCACGTCCACCCGCACTCCGCGGGCCAGGTAGGGGCGCAACTGCAGGTAGGCGCGAGCGTCGGCGTCGATACCGGCCAGGCGTTTGGTCTGGGCGGCGGTCAAGGCCTGCACCGAGCCGAGCCAGCTCACTTCGATGCGAGCATGGCCGGCGTCGAGCCACCCGTCGTGGACGCGGATGCGCGTGGAGCCATAGGACCAGAACACACCTGCCATGACCGCGAACAGGGCACCGCCGACGGCCCACGCCAGCCCGGGGGGCACCGCGACGATGAAGGCCAACCAGATTGAGGCGACCAGCATGGTGCCCTGCACCCACCAACGCAGCGGCACCGACAGGCGCTCGTCGTACTCGGTGGGGCTCACGGCAGGTAAGTCTCCCACGGCCGTGGGAAGCAGGGGAACTCGGCGTAGGCACCGAGGGCCGGCGAACCACCACCGGCGCAGTAGGGTTCCGGCGTGCCCGAACTCGACGTCGCGATCACCAGGTTGGATCCCGGACTGCCGCTGCCGACCTATGCGATGCCCGGAGACGCCGGTGCCGACCTGATGACGACGGTCGACTTGACGCTCGCACCCGGCGAGCGTGCCCTGGTGCCGACCGGGATCGCCATCGCCGTCCCGCAGGGGTATGTCGCCCTGATTCATCCCCGCAGCGGACTGGCCGCCCGACAGGGCCTGTCCATTGTGAACACACCAGGTACGGTCGACTCCGGCTACCGTGGTGAGATCAAGGTGTCCTTGATCAACCACGACACCGTCGACACCATCGAACTGCGGCGAGGGGACCGGATCGCCCAATTGGTGATCCAGAAGGTCGAACGCGCACACTTTGTGGAGGTCGACGCCCTCGACGCCACCGAACGCGGTGTCGGCGGCTACGGTTCGACCGGAGGCTTCGCCGCACCGGCCGGTTCGGTGTCGGAGGACTCGACCCAGCTCCCACCAGCACAGGAAGGTTCCTCGTGAGGTTCCGCCGCAAGTCCGACGCCGAGCCGGAGACCACCGGGGACGACCAGACGCCGGCTCCGGTCGTCGGTCCCTACGACATCGACGATGTTCCCGCCGACCAACTGTCCGTGGAGCGACTCGATCTGGGTTCGCTGCTGCTGCGTCCTCCGGTCGGGTTCGACCTGCGCCTCCAGTTCGACCAGAAGTCCGGCAACATCTTGTCGGTGCTGGTCGCCGCAGAGACCGGTGCGCTGGAACTGCGGGCCTTCGGGGCTCCCCGCGACGGTGACCTGTGGGGTGAGACCATGGTGAACCTCAAAGCCGACGTCGAACGACGCAGTGGTCGGGCCACCGAGGTCGAGGGTCGCTTCGGGCCGGAACTGATGGCCCAGATCCCGACCACCATGCCCAACGGTGAGCAGGGATGGAACGTCAGCCGGTTCATGGGGTTCAACGGTCCGCGGTGGCTGCTCCGGGCGACCTTGGTCGGCCAGCCTGCGTTGAAGCCCGACGACCGCTGGTACGCCGTGGTGGAGACTCTGGTGGTGCGCCGTGGCAAGCAGCCGGTTCCGGTGGGCGAGCAGTTGCCCATCTCGGTGCCTGACGAACTCGCCGAGCGGCTCAACCAGCCGACCTCCGGGGAGCCAGGGTCGTGAAGGGTCGCATCCGCACCTCCTTGAGTCGGTGGGCCAACGCCTCGGAGCAGAACGCTCGCGACCTGCGCGAAGCACGAGACGTCTCCTCCGACGTGGCGATCTCCGATGCGCCGGACCGAGAGGTGGTCAGCTTGTCCGGGTCGATCCAGACGGTCACCCTGCGGCCCCGCGGGGGCGTGCCGGCCCTGGAAGCCGAGTTGTTCGACGGCACCGGCTCGATCGTGTTGGTGTGGTTGGGACGTCGTCGTATCACCGGGATCACCCCCGGGCGCACGGTGCGCGCCAAGGGCCGCATCGGCCGCCAGGATGGGTTCCGGGTGATGTTCAACCCTCGTTACGAACTGATGCCGTGAACGCCGAGATGGGATCTGAGGACCGCGGCGTCGACGAGGCGTCGACCAGGCGTGCCATCGACTCCGTCGAGGCCGTCGTGCGGCGACAGATGGCTGCTTCGCTGGGCGGCCGGATGGGCATGGTCGAGGCCGGCATACCGGGCCTGGTGTTCACCGTCTTGTGGTTGTTGACCAAGGACGTCAAAGTGGCGCTGGTCAGCGGCGGCGTGGTGGTGGGGCTCTTCGCAGTCAACCGCATCGTGCGGCGCCAAAGCCTTCAGTACGTCGCCAACGCCACGTTCTCGATGCTGATCGGCTGGTTGTTCATTCGCTGGGCGGCATCCTCCGGGGGTAGCGAACAGGATCAGGCGCTCGCGTTCTTCCTGCCCGGGATCTTGTGGTCGGGCGCCTACACGATCGCTCTGGCGCTCAGTTGCCTGACCCGGTGGCCGATGATCGGCTTCCTGGTGGGCGGAGACAACGAGGATCCGTTCAAGTGGCGGCGCAACCCGCAGGTGGTCGACCTGTGTGTGCGCTTGACGTGGGTCTTCTCCGCCCCCGGGGCGATCGGGGTGTTGCTGCAAGGACCGATCTGGTTCCTCGGCAAGACCGAGGTGATCTCCGCTGGTGCTGCGGTGGCCATCATCGCGGTGCTGCGCCTCGGGCTCGGCTGGGCGCTGCGGATCGGCTCGTGGGGCACGATGATCTGGATGCTGGCACGCAATCACACCCCGGTGAGCGTGGAACTGCCC
>JBPPMQ010000089.1:0-60635 GCA_051306135.1 Nocardioides sp.
CCGAAGTGGATGCGCGGCACGCCGAGTTCGCCGGCGGCAGCGAGCACCGCCGCGCTGTGCCTCATCACATGCTCGCGGTAGTCCTGCGGAGTCAGCGCGCCAGCCCAGGAGTCGAACAGTTGGATGGCGGAGGCCCCGGCCTCGACCTGGACGGCGAGATAGGCGGCCGAGATCTGCGCGATCTTCGACATCAGGGCATCCCACACCTGTGGAGCACCGAACATCATCGCCTTGGTCCGGGCGTGCTCCTTGGACGGTCCGCCCTCGACCAGGTAGGACGCGACGGTGAACGGCGCACCGGCAAACCCGATCAGCGGGGTCGCGCCGAGTTCACCGACCAGATTGCGCACCGCCTGGGTGATGGTCGGCACGTGTTCGGGGGTCAGGTCCGCAATCGCGGCCACGTCGGCCAGTGTGCGGACCGGATCGGCGACCACAGGGCCGACCCCGGGCTTGATCTCAAGGTCCACACCGACCGCCTTGAGGGGCAGCACGATGTCGGAGAAGAAGATGGCCGCGTCCACGCCGTAGCGACGCACGGGCTGCAGGGTGATCTCGGTGACCAGGTCGGGGTTCAGGCACGACTCCAGCATCCCGACGCCCTCACGAATCTTGAGATACTCGGGCAACGAGCGCCCCGCCTGGCGCATGAACCACACCGGAGTGTGAGGCACCGTCTCACCGCGGGTAGCGCGCAGGAAGGCGGAGTCGTGCAGGGCGGGGGAGGTGCTGGTCACCCGCCAAGCGTCGCAGGTGGAACGGCGTGTGCGCACATCGAAGCCGACCGAATCGACCTATGGTGGGCAGGTGGCTGCACGCGGAGAATCGACCACCCAGCAGTCCGGAGGTGGGCCGCCCCCCGCTTTCGGAGCCGCTGTGGCGTCAATGAACGCAGCCGTGCTGCGCCCCGAGATCTTCTGCGAGCCCATGCCGGCACCCCAACGGATCGCCCCCTACGCCTCGGCCATCACGGCCGACCTCACGGTCGATGACGACGAGGTCGGCACCGGCCGACTGATCCTGCTGCACGATCCCGACGGCAACGAGGCCTGGGGCCATCAGACCTTCCGGTGTGTGGCCTACTGCCGGGTCGACATCGAGGTCGAACAAGCCGGTGACCCATTCTTGGGAGAGGTTGCCTGGAGTTGGTTGACCGAGGCGCTGGAGTCCCACGGTGCCGACGCGGTCGCGATCGCCGGGACCGTCACCAAGGTCTCCACCGAGAGTTTCGGCGGGATGGCCGATGAGGGCGCCGCCGCTCAGGTGGAAGTCCGTGCGTCGTGGAGTCCGGTGCTCAGCGACTCCTTCGATGTCGCCCCGCACGTCCAGGCATGGGCGGAACTGTTGTGCGCGGCGGCCGGTCTCCCCCCGGTGCCCGAAGGTGTGGCGGTGCTGGCGAACCGTCGCGGACAGCGCGGATGACCTCAGCGGACGACGTCGCCCCCCTGCTCACCCTGCGCGAGCCGCTGCCGGGGGTCACCGACACCGATGAGGGCCTGCGCGAGGCGGCAGCTGCGTTGTCTGCTGGCAGCGGTCCGGTCGGGATCGATGCGGAGCGCGCCTCGGGCTACCGCTACTCCAATCGTGCCTACCTGGTGCAGTTGCGCCGCGAGGGCTCAGGCAGTTGGCTGATCGACCCGATCGCTATGTCGACCATGCAGCCGCTGGTGGACGCTCTGGCCGGCACCGAGTGGATCCTGCACGCCGCCACCCAAGACCTGGGATGTCTGGCTGAGCTCGGTCTGCGCCCGGCGGCATTGTTCGACACCGAACTCGCCGGGCGCCTACTCGGCTACCCCCGCGTCGGTCTGGGCACGCTGGTGGAGGCGGTGCTGGGCATGCGGATGCTCAAGGAGCACTCGGCTGCGGACTGGTCGACCCGACCGCTCCCGGTGCCCTGGCTGGAGTATGCCGCCTTGGACGTGGAGGTGCTCATCGAACTGCGCGACGTTCTGGCCGCCGAACTGGCCGAGGCAGGCAAGGACGAGTGGGCGCGGCAGGAGTTCGACTACCTGCGCGGCTTCGAACCGACGCCACGGGTCGATGCCTGGCGCCGCACCTCGGGAATGCACCGAATCCGGAGTCGTCGTGGCCTGGGGGCGGTCAAGGCACTGTGGGAGGCCAGGGACGCGATCGCGCAACAGCGCGACGTGACACCCGGACGGATCATCCCCGACTCAGCGATCGTTGCTGCCGCGACAGCGCTGCCGACCACCCGTGCGGCTCTGCTGGCGACCAGTGGGTTCCACGGCCGAGGCGCCGAGCGTTACGTGTCCACCTGGACCAACGCGTTGGTCCAGGTGCTGGCCGCCGACGAGGCCGATCTGCCGGGGCGCGTCACTCACTTCGACGGACCACCACAGGCGCGCACCTGGGCCGATCGCGACCCGGTGGCTGCTCGACGACTGGCGGCCGCGAAGGTCTCCTTCGCCGAACTCGGCGAGGAACGATCCATCCCGGTCGAGAACATGCTGACCCCCGACACCCTGCGCCGGGTGCTGTGGGCTCCACCGAGGACCCGCGAGCCGGGCGAACTGCTCGATCAGGTCGCCGGCCGGCTGCTCGAACTGGGCGCGCGGAGTTGGCAGGTCGGGCTGGTGGCCGGACTGGTTGCCGACGCGATCATCGCCGGGGACATAGAACCCAGGCCCGAACCCGAACCCGAACCCGAGGATGCCGGCCCCCTGTCCTCGTGAGGCGCCGCTCCTGCGTCGATGGACGTCTCAATCGGCGCAGGCGACATTCGCGAACCCTAGCTCGGCTCCGGAAACCGCGTTGTCGCACGAGATCAAGTTGCCGCTGACGTTGTTCTGCAGCCAGAAACCGTAGCCGTCGGCATTCACCGCGGCCGTGTTGTCCTTCAGGACGTTGTTGTTGCCCCACCCCGACAATGCACCATGGATCTGGAACCCGTCCAGGAGCGCGTTGGAGCCGACGTTCTGTGTGACCAGCCACGAATTCCCCTTGAGGTCGATCCACGAGTCCGCCCAACTTCCGGTCATCGTGGCGCCGTCGAAGGTGTTGCCCATGATCGTGCCGCCCGTCGTGCCCTCCTTGATGTCCATGCTCTCGGCCCCGGTCTGGCTGATGTCGTTGTCGAGGATGAGGTTGCGGTCCGATGCGTCGGGTTCTCCGCCGGAGTAGGTGCCCCAGTTCGAGTTGGCGCTCCCGACGTAGATGCCTTCTCCGTAGGTGGAGTTCTTCATACCAGTGAGGCGTACCACGTTGTCCTTGACCACGTTGTCGCTGGAGAACGAACGTAGGTGGATGCCCTCCTGACCGACTGTGTGCACAAGCACCCCCTGGATGCGTGAGTTGCTGGACCTGTCGGCGACGATCCCCTTGGCGACGTTGGTGACCGTCAACCCCTCGATCCGGGTGTAGTCGGCATCGATCAGGTAGAACCCGTACTGCGTGCCGGTTCCGTCATCTCCGGGTTTCCCGTCTATGACCGCGTCGCGGGACCCACGAACCACGATGGGGTTCTCGGCGGTCCCGGACTTTGCGAGCACGAACGTGCCGACGTAGGTCTTGTCTCCGACTGGGGAGGGTGCGGCGGTTCCCTTGGTCGTGTAGGTCCCGTCGGCGAGTTGTATGAGGTCTCCCGGTCGGGCGTCGGCCAGCGCCGCGGTCAGTTCGTCGGAGGTCGTCACGTTGACCGTCCTGTTCGGCACGAACGGAGGCAGCGGCTCTTCGGGTGGGTCCTCATCGGTCGGAGTAGAGGTCGCTCCTGTGACAACGAGCTTGTCGAACGCCACCGGAGACCGCCACGCACCGAGCCCGACGCCGAGCGGGGAGGTGTTGCGCCGGGACGCGACAACGCTAAGGGACCGGCCCTTGGGAGCCATGGACACCGACAGCACTCCGTCACGCTGGCGCAGCGCCACCCGGTATGCCTTGTTCTTGTCCCATGTAGCCGACAGTTTGCGAACCCGGTCGCGTTGCCCGTTGGAGACCAGGTAGATCCCGCTGCGTGAGGCGTGGCGGTCCAGATGCACGTAGGAGTAGTCGTCCGGGCTGGTGAACGAGAAGATGATCGATGCCTCCCGGTCAGAGCCGCGCAGCGGTCGGACCGTTGTTGCCAGTCTCCAGTTCGTGGCGCCGAACGAGGCGGTGCTGGCGGAGAGTCCCGGCCCGGGGGCCTTGCGGTACCAACCCTTGGAGGTTCGCCAGGTGCCGGTGAAGGGCGCCAGGTTCGCTGGTGCGCTGTCGAAGGTCTCCGTCACGATCTGTCGCGGAGCCGTGGCCGCTGGGGACTGACCGGCAAGAGGCACGAGGACTGCGATGGTGGTGACGGCGGCGACGATGACAGCCATGCGCCGGGGGACACGCGTGGACGTCGGGCTCATAGTCCCTCCCAGGATCAGGGTGTTCACCCCAAGGTTAAGGCATTCCCGCTTGCCGAGGGAGTGAACAGTCGGGGTTGCCCCGGTTGGTATGCACCGTGGTCGCAGGTCAGTCCGGCGTCGCGGGAACCCGCGTGCGGCGGCGCGCCAGTGCTCTGATCGGCTGGCGCAGGCTCCGCAGCGCCACCGCGATCACTGCGAGCACCAACGTGAAGGGCAGCAGCAGTCCCACCGCGGTGCCGATGCCGACCACGGTCGACGCCAAGGCATCCCAGCCACGGTGGAGTCCCCCGACGAACCCGGCATCGTCGGACTCGACCGGGGAGGGCTCGACGTCGGTGCGTGCGATCGAGACCGTCAAGGTCGACAGCGCCGTCTGGTCTTCGAGGTATCGCAGTTGTTGTGCCAAGGAGTCCAAGGTGGCCTGTCGCTGCGACAGTTCGGCCTCGATCGCCACAATCTCTGCGATGGAGGTGGCCTTCGACAACAGGGCGGTGATCCGTGCGATGGAGGCTTTCTGGGTCGTTAGACGTGACTTGGTGTCGATGTAGTCGCTGGTCACGACCACGCTGTCGCTGGACACCGAGTTCAAGGTGGCGAGCTTCGAGATCTGCTCGATCGCCGCCCGGAAGTCCTGCGACGGAACGCGTAGCACCAGTCGCACGGTGCGCGCCAAGCCGTCCTGGTCGGTGCTGGTCTCGTCGCTGGCGATGGTGCCGGCGTAGGCGTCGAGGATCTCGATCACCTCGAAGCGGGTCTGGTCGACGTCCTCGCTGCGCAACGCCACAGTCCCGGTGCGGATCATCTTGGCGTCCTGGGCCAGCAGTGCCTCGGTGCCCGACGTGTCGGTTCCGGGCGGTGTTTCGGGGGCAACGGCACCGGTCCCGGTGGATCGGGCTGCGTCGCTGTACGGCAGGTCGACCTCGCCGGCGACGTCTTCGGCAACCTCTTCGGCGGGGTTCGCTGCCGGTGCGCCGATCGCGGCCACCTCACCGGAGATATCGGAGTCGCCTGCCCCGCACGCGGACAGGCCGACCGCCAGCAGGGCCACCACAGCGGTGGCGCTAGCGGTCGCGAAGGTGCTGTTTCGTCTCATGCAGATCCGACGGGCCGGGAGGCGCATGGGTTCCCGTGGCACCTTTCCGCGAGCGTGGTTGCGCTCACTCTGGCCCCCGAGTCGGCCGAGTTTGATCGCCTAATGGCCGAAATCCTCGATCAAGCGTGGGACTCCTGTCACACTGGAACGGTGCGCATCGTGGTAATCGGTGCCGGGCTGGGGGGCCTGACAGCTGCCCATGACCTGGCCTCTGCAGGACATGAGGTCCAAGTCCTGGAGGCCAGCGACCGTGTCGGCGGAAAGCTGCACGGCGTCGAGGTCGCCGGTTCGGTGGTCGACGTCGGCGCAGAAGCCATGCTCGCCCGTCGACCCGAGGGCATCGATCTGGCCACCCGACTCGGACTGCCGCTGGTGCACCCGACGGCCGCCGCCTCCCAGGTGCTCAGCCACGCAGCACTACGCCCACTGCCGCCGTCGATGATGGGAGTTCCTCTGGACCAAGAGGCGCTGCGCGCCGCCGGTGTGCTGACCCCTGCCGGGCTTCGACGGGCCCTGGCACCCGAGCCGATGCCCGTGATCGAGGGCGACATCTCCGTCGGCGAACTGGTCGAGGTGGGTTTCGGTGCCGAGGTGGTCGACCGGCTCGTCGAACCCCTGCTCGGTGGTGTGTACGCCGGGCATGCCCGCAAGATCTCCACCCGGGCAGCGGTGCCCCAACTGTTGACCGGCAGGCCGATCCCGAAGCCGAAGAAGTCGGCCGAACCGGTTTTCGCGGCCATCCCCGGCGGCATGGCCGCCTTGCCCCGCACTCTCGCCGAGGGATTGGATGTGCGGTTGGAGACTCCGGTGCGCACCCCGGAGGACCTGCCGGATGCCGACGGCTACGTGCTGGCGCTGCCCGCAGGACCGGCGGCTCACCTGTTGGCCGATCTGGTACCGGCCGCGGCCCTGGAACTGCGTCAGATCGACTACGCCTCAGTTGCGGTGATCACGTTCGCCTTCCCCCATGCCGCAGTGCAGCGGCTTCGTTATGCGAGCGGGTTCCTCGTCCCTCCGATCGAAGGCCGCACGATCAAGGCCAGCACCTTCTCCTTCGCCAAATGGGGTTGGGTCCACGGCCTCGAACACGCCTACCTGCGCACCAGCATCGGGCGCGCCGAGCAGACGTTGCCCGACGACGACGATGATCTGATCCTGTCCTCGCTGGTCGACCTGGCCGAACTCGCCTACGTCAATGCCTCACCGATCGACGTTCACGTCCAGCGTTGGAACGACGGGCTGCCGCAGTACGCCGTGGGGCATCTGGAGCGAGTCGCCCGCATCCGGGCGGCGATCCAGGGCGATCCGCCGATCGCGGTCTGCGGTGCGGCCTACGACGGCGTCGGCATACCAGCGGTGATCGCGTCCGGACGGGCGGCGGCCCGCGAGGTGCTTCGACAGGCCTCGCTAGGATCGTCTGTGTGAGCTCCCAGGACCCGCAAGAACACCTCAAGACCAATGCAGCACGACTCAACGAGCTCAACGCGACCCTTCGGTACACGATGTGGTCCGTCTTCCGGCTCGCCGAACAGCTGGGGTCCACCGACCGGGACTCCCAGGCCCGTGAACTCAACGACCTGATCGACGCGGCCGCCGCCGAGGACGTGGTCGTGCGCGGCGTCTACGACGTCGCCGGGTTCCGCGCTGACGCCGATGTGATGGTCTGGTCGCACGCGAGCAGCTCCGACCAGCTCCAAAACCTCTACCACCGGTTGCGGCGCACCGAGTTCGGGCAGCACCTGGCTCCGGTCTGGTCCCAGATGGCGCTGCACCGTCCGGCGGAGTTCAACCGCAGCCACATCCCCGCGTTCCTGGCCGAGGAGACGCCGCACCCCTACGTCGCGGTCTACCCGTTCGTGCGGTCCTTCGAGTGGTATCTGCTGGAGGAGAACGAACGCCGAGCGCTGCTGGCCGAACACGGCCAGATGGCTCGGGACTACCCCGACGTGCGGGCCAACACGGTGCCGGCCTTCGCATTGGGGGACTACGAATGGATGTTGGCCTTCGAGGCTGACGACCTAGACCGCATCGTGGACCTGATGCGTCACCTGCGCGGCTCCCAGACCCGACTCCATGTGCGTGAAGAGGTGCCGTTCTACACCGGCGCCCGGGTCGAGGTCGCCGACCTGCTCGACCGGCTGCCCTGACCCCTGGGGAGTCAGGGCGTTCACTCCGGCTGGGTCGGCTTGAGCGTGATCGAGATCGAGTTGATGCAGTAGCGGTCACCGGTGGGGGTCCCGTAACCGTCGGGGAAGACGTGGCCCAGATGTGATCCGCAGTTGGAGCACCGCACCTCGACCCGCTTCATTCCAAGCGAACTGTCATCGATGTATTCGATCGTGTCGGTGATCGGCTGGTAGAAACTCGGCCAGCCGCAGCCGGAGTGGAACTTGGTGTCGGCCTCGAACAGGTCGGTGCCGCACGCCTTGCAGGAGTAGATCCCCGGAGTCTCGGTGTCGGTGTAGGTGCCGGTGAAGGCGCGCTCGGTGCCAGCCTGGCGCAGCACCGCAAATTCCTCGGGCGAGAGTTGCTCGCGCCACTCGGCGTCGGACTTGTCCACGTTGTAAGCCATGACTCCAGTTTAGGTGGCGCTAGGTTGGCAGGCATGGCACGCGAGGCTCACGTCGAGGTCGACGACCAGCGGATCCGGATCTCGAGCCCTGACCGGGTCGTCTTCGAGGCGACCGAGGCGACCGAGGCGGTGACCAAACTCGACGTCGCCCAGTTCTTCGCAGACGTCGCAGCCGAGCTGATGTCTGCGATCGGGGGCCGCCCCACCGCCCTGGAGAGGTGGCCAGACGGGTGGCGCGAGGGGATGCGGCTGGCGACCGGGCCGACCGACCGCGAGGGTGACGGCTTCTACCAGAAGCGGATCCCCAAGGGTGCACCCGACTTCGTGCACCCGATCGCCATTCGATTTCCCAGCGGCCGCACCGCGGAGGAGATCTGTCCCGACCATGCGGCCGTTCCGGTGTGGTGTGCGCAGATGGGCACCCTGACGTTTCACCCGTGGCCGGTGACCGCGCCCGAGGTCGACCACCCGGACCAGTTGCGCATCGACCTGGACCCCCAACCCGGCACTACCTTCACCGACGTTGTCCGGGTCGCTGTGCTGGCCCGCGAACGCCTCGCGAACCTCGGGCTGACCGCCTTCGCCAAGACCAGTGGCAACCGGGGCGTGCACGTGTTCGTTCCGATCAAACCGGCATACACCTTCGAGGACGTGCGCCATGCCGCGCTCGCCTTCGGGCGCCTCCTGGAGGCTGACGACGACGCCGTCACCACGGCCTGGTGGAAGGAGGAGCGCGGCTCCCGGATCTTCGTCGACTTCAACCAGAACAACCGGGACCGCACCATCGCCTCGGCGTACTCCATCCGGCCCAGGCCGGGTGCCCCGGTGAGTATGCCGGTCACTTGGGACGAACTGGCCGACCTGGACGACCCGCGCACCTTCAACGTCTCGACGGTCCGAGATGTGCTGGCCGACCGGCCGGACCCGTGGCTGTCCATGACGGACTCCGCAGCCGACCTGGCCCAACTCATGGAGTTGTGGGAGGCGGACCCGCGTGAGGCGAACTTCCCGCCGGACTACCCCAAGATGCCCGGCGAACCGCCTCGGGTGCAGCCGTCGAAGAAGCGGGCGGACCACTGGGACGCCGACGGCAACCGCATCGAACCCGACTGAGGCCGTGAAGCTGCCCCCTCATGCCAGGGCCGCCGGATCGGCGCCCCCGACAGAATAAGTGGTGCCCACCGGGCGGGTCGGGAAGGGCGATCCGTCGCGATGGGCACCACACAGGGGGATAACCCAATGAAACCACCGGACGTCGTGCCAGGGAACCCCGACACGTCCTCACTTTAGGGGATATTCTCGCTGACGCTGTCTCGCCGCCGTCTCGCCGACCCCGGCGACCCCGCTCCGTCAGACCCGGGGCTGGTAGAGCGTGGTCCGCTCTGCGACGGGTCGGTCGATCCCGTCCGCGATCTCGGTGATCTCTGCGACCGTCTTGGCTGAGCCGTGCTCGGAGCCGGCCATCCGCGAGATCGTCTCCTCCATCAGCGTGCCGCCCAGGTCGTTGGCGCCGGCCCGCAGCATCGCGCGGGTGCCGTCGACGCCGATTTTGACCCAACTGGTCTGGATGTTGTCGATCCGGCCGTGCAACATGATCCGGGCCAGCGCGTGCACGGCGAGGTTGTCGCGCAGGCTGGGGCCCGGTCGAGCCACGCCGGCCAGATAGATCGGCGACGACTGATGCACGAAAGGCAGCGGCACGAACTCGGTCAAGCCGGCCCGGCCGTGTTCGGCTGCGGCGTCTTGGACCCCCCGCAACACATCGAGGTGAGCGACCCAGTGACGCGGGTTGTCCACGTGGCCGTACATCATCGTCGAGGTTGTCGGAATGCCGACACGGTGGGCTGTGGAGATGATCTCGATCCAGGTGGCAGCGGGCAGTTTGCCCTTGGTGAGCACCCAACGCACCTCGTCGTCGAGGATCTCCGCAGCCGTGCCGGGCAGGGAACCCAACCCGGCCTCACGACACTTGATGAGGAAGTCCTCGATGCTCAACCCGGTACGGGCCGTGCCGTTGACGACCTCCATGGGAGAGAACGCGTGCACGTGCATCTGCGGCACCCGCTGCTTGACCGCAGTCACCAGGTCGAAGTAGGCCGAACTCGGCAGCTCGGGGTCGATGCCGCCCTGCATACAGACCTCGGTGGCACCCAGGTGCCAGGCTTCCTCGGCACGGTCGGCCACCTCGGCATAGGAGAGCGAATAGGCGTCCGCGTCGGTGCGACGCTGTGCGAAGGCACAGAACCGGCAGCCGACGTAACACACGTTGGTGAAGTTGATGTTCCGGTTCACCACGTAGGTGACGGTGTCTCCGACGGTCTGTCGGCGCAGGTGGTCGGCCAACGAGACCACCTCGCGCAGCAGATCGCCCTCGGCTGTGATCAGGGTGTGCGCGTGTTCGAGCGAGAGCCCGCCCGGGTCGGCGGTTGCGGCTGCCAGCGCCTCGCGTCCCTCGCCGTGCAGCACTGCTGGCGCGCCGGTGCTGACGGCGGCGTGGCGGATCTCGTCCCAGTCGCCGTAGACGTTGTCGAAGTCGCCGCGTCGATCCGAGCTGCGGCCCTCGGTGTCGACGGCCTCGAACAGGTCGGTGCGACCCACCGAGGCGAACCCGCCGTCGGGCTCCTGCCACGGCAGCCCCGAAGGCCGTACGCCGGCCACGGCGAGTCCGTCACTGTCGGCCAGGGCAGCCACGTGGGCACTGATGCGGGGGTCCAGCCACGGTTCACCGGCGCGGACATAGCGCGGGTGCACCGTCAGTCGAGCCCGCAACTCCAGACCGGAGGCCCGCGAGATCGCGGCGAGCCGTTCGATGGAGGGCCACGGGCGTTCGGGGTTGACGTGGTCCGGGGTCAACGGTGAGACGCCACCCCAGTCGTCCACACCGGCGGCCAGCAGCGCGGCACATTCGGCCAGATCCACCAGGTTCGGCGGGGCTTGAAGACGGGCCGACGGGCCGAGCACGATCCGGGTGACCGCGATCGCCGCACGGTATTCGTCCAGGCCCAGGTCGTCGGCGTGGCGCATCGCGGTGTCCGGCTTGGCCCGGAAGTTCTGCACGATGACCTCCTGGATGCCGCCGAAGCTTTTGGCGATCCTGCGCAGTTCGAAGATCGTCTCGGCCCGCTCCAGCAGTGTCTCCCCGATCCCGACCAGCAGCCCGGTGGTGAAGGGAATGGCAAGGCGTCCGGCGTCTTCCAGGGTGCGGATCCGCACCGCCGGGTCCTTGTCCGGCGACCCGAAATGCGCCTCCCCCTTGGTCTCATACAGCCGACGTGAGGTGGTCTCCAGCATCATCCCCATCGACGGGGACACCGCCTTGAGCCGGTTCAACTCGGTCCAACTCATCACCCCGGGGTTGAGGTGGGGCAGCAGACCGGTCTCTTCCAGCACCCGGATCGCCATCGCGCGCACATAGTCCAGCGTCGACCCGTAGCCGCGAGACTCCAGCCATTCCCGCGCCTCCGGCCAGCGTTCCTCGGGCCGGTCACCGAGGGTGAACAGCGCTTCGAGGCAACCGAGCGCGGCACCCTGGGAGGCGATCTCCACGATCTGGTCAGGAGACAGGAACGGTTCCTTGCCCTGGGCACGCAGCACCGCCGGAGTGGTGACGAAGGTGCAGTAGTGGCAGCGGTCCCGACACAGGTGGGTGATGGGGATGAAGACCTTGGGGGAGTAGGTGACCACGCCGGGCCGTCCCGCGGCGACCAGACCGGCGTCACGGATCCGCCCGGCGACGGTGACCAGACGGTCCAGGGATTCGTCGCGAGCGGCCAGCAGGGCAGCTGCTTCGCCGACGTCGAGCGCTGCTCCGCGTTCGGCGCGGGCCAACGCTCGTCGGATCTGCTGAGGGGTGGGCTCCACGGGAAAACAGTACCCACGCGGTGGGCGGCCACCACAGGCCCGTCAGGTGTCGCTGGGCTGGCTGTGCGTTGTCGGGTCGCCGGGGCTGGCTTGCGGCGGTGTCTGCGCGTCGGTGGTCCCAGGTCCGCGGGAGCCCCCCATCGACACGGCACCCATGACGATCAGTCCCACGCCCACCCCCAGCACCCAGGGCACCGGCAGCAGCCAGGCACGGTCATCGGTGGAGACCACGTCGGTCTGCACCAGCGCCCAGCACCCGACTGCAGTCAGGAAGACCACGCCCATGATCAGATATCCAACCTTCATCACTTGCTCCTCACGATGATTTCGCCGACCCCGACACTGAGATCGAGGTGGAGTCCGTCGCCAGCGCCGATGCCGCCGCTGAGCTCTGCCTGCCAGCCGTCTGTCTGCTGTCCGAAGAGGTCGATCGACCCGAGCCGGTCAGAGGTCGCTTCCACTGTGACGGCCAGATCGCCGGGCACGATGACCTCGACCGTGGCCAGTCCGCCAACGACCTCGACGGTGCGCCCATCCAACTCCTCAAGGTCGCTGACCTGGGTCAGGTCGAGCACGACATCGCCCACCCGAACCTGGTAGGAGTCTTCGACCAAGGCGGCGTCGGTCGGGGTCGCATGCAGGTCGCCGACCCTGCCTTCGAACCGTTCGACGACGGTGGTGACACCCAACGCCCCCATCGCGAGCAACCCGACCAGAATCAGGCCGCCGGCCCGGCCCCAGAACGCACCGAGCAGCAGCATCGCCCCGATCACCGCCAGAGCCAGAGCCGGGTACGCCGACGCCACGATGTCGGCGCCGCTCAGGTCGACGACCCCCAGTGCGCCGAGCGCCACAGCGGCCAAGCCAACACCGAACCAGAACAGCAGCGGACCGCCGCTTCCGCGAGTGCCTGATCGGCGCTGCAAACTCACCACGGCGATGAAGATCAGAGCGCCGGCCAAGGGCCACCACGGGAAGTTCCAGTTGCTGAACGAGCCACGGATCATCGCCAACACGGCGATCCCGACCGCGGCCCACACGATGACCACCCGACTGCGGGGGTCGAGGTCGACCATCGCCGGCCCGGTGACCTCACCGTCGCGGGTGGGCAGGAACAGCCAGCCGGCGACGTAGATGATCAGGCCGGCGCCGCCCAGGAAGGTGAGTACCGCCAAGGTGATTCGGACCACGAGAGGGTCGATGTCGAGGTGGCGGGCGATCCCGCTGGCCACACCGGCGATCATCTTCTCGCTCGGATGGCGGCGCAGCCCGGTCAGGTCGCGCATCTCCTCGGCACTGCGGCGTGGCCCATCGGTCTGGGTCGGGTCGGTCATCGTCATGTCACCAGACTGGCCGAGCCGAGGCGGCGCCACCATCGGGGACGACCCTGAGACGACCCCGGCTTCGCTGCGGCTCACTCAGGGTCGCTTCGGGGTCGTTTCGGGGGATTCCCTCATGCGCGCGGGCGCTTCGCGTGTCAGGGTGGGACCGTGACCGAACCCCTCTACGCCGACGTCCGGCGTGCCCACCGCGACACCACCAACGGTGTCGTCAGCGGGGTTGCCGCCGGGTTGGCCGAGCATCTCGGGCTACCGGTCGCCTGGGTGCGAGTCTTCTTCGTGGTCACCGTGCTGCTCTCCGGGTTCGGGGTGATGCTCTACGGCGCGCTGTGGCTGTTCCTGCCGGCCGCGGTGGCCAGCGCCGCCGATGCCCCCGGACTCGAAGGTGCCTCCCGGGCCAACAAACGGCCCAGGTTGGTCAGTCAGTGGCGCGAACCGTCGGTGTGGGCGTTGGTCGCGATCATCGTGACGGTCGCCTGGATCGTGGCACTGCTGACCGGATCGGTGGCCGCGGTGTGGCCACTGGCGTTGGGCGCCCTGGGCGTCGGGGTGTTGTGGATGCAGGCAGATGCCTCCCAGCGGGAACGGTGGTTGGACGCCAACGGCCGCATCGACCTGTTCCGGGTCGTTTTCGGCGACGGTGGCCCGGCCGCCTACGCCCGGGTCGGGATCGGGGTCTGTTTGATCGTCTCGGCCGTGTTCTTGATCGCGGTTCGTGACGGCTCCCTCGGGCTTGCCTGGGACCTGACGGTCGCGGTGCTGCTGGGGGTGGTCGGGCTGGCGGTCGTGCTCGGCCCGTGGGCGGTGCGGTTGGTCAGTGACCTGTCCGCTGAACGGGCCGAGAGGATCCGCAGCCAGGAACGAGCAGACGTGGCCGCCCACCTACACGACTCGGTGCTGCAGACCTTGGCTCTGATCCAGCGTAACGCCGAGAACCCCGCCGAGGTGGCTCGGTTGGCCCGGGGCCAGGAACGCGACATGCGCCGGTGGCTGTTCACCAGCCCCACCGATCCCGGGGACTCTGTGGCGGCCGCCTTGCGGGAGTGCGCCGCCGAGATCGAAGACGCCTTCGCGGTCCCGATCGAGGTGGTGGTGGTCGGTGACGGGCCGGCGGTGCCGGCGCTGGTCGCTGCCGCCCGCGAGGCGATGACCAATGCCGCCAGACACTCCGGCGCGGCAGTGATCAGTGTCTATGCCGAGGCAGGCTCGCAGGTGGTCGAGGTCTTCATCCGCGACCGCGGTGCTGGTTTCGATGTCGTCACGGTCGCTGAGGACCGGCGTGGGATCTCTGACTCGATCCGTGGTCGGATGGAACGCCACGGCGGCTGCGCCGAGGTGAGATCGACTCTGGGGGAAGGGACCGAAGTGAAGCTGACGATGCCGGTGGCCGGCTGATGACTCGGATCGTGCTGGTCGACGACCATGCCATGTTCCGGGCCGGCGTACGCGCCGAGTTGGCCGGCTGTGACCTGCCCGACCTGGACCAAGTGCAGATCGTCGGTGAGGCAGGTGACGTCGACGAGGCGGTTGCGGTCATCGCCGCCACCGCACCCGAGGTGGTGCTGCTCGACGTGCACCTCCCCGGCGGCGGCGGCGCGGAAGTGATCCGCCGAGCTGCGGGTCCTCGCTACCTGGCGCTGTCGGTCTCGGACGCTGCGACGGATGTGATCGGGGTGATCCGGGCCGGGGCCCGCGGTTATGTCACCAAGACCATCAGCGGGCCGGAACTCGCCGACGCCATCGTCCGGGTGGCCGCCGACGATGCGGTGTTCTCGCCGCGGTTGGCCGGGTTCGTGTTGGACGCGTTCTCGGGGTCGATCTCGGTGCCCGAGGTCGATGAGGACCTGGACCGGCTCACCGAGCGCGAGCGGGAGGTGATGCGACTGATCGCGCGTGGCTACACCTACCGGGAGACAGCCAAGGAGTTGTTCCTCTCGGTCAAGACCGTGGAGACCCACATGTCCAACGTGCTGCGCAAACTTCAGTTGAGTTCACGTCACGAACTGTCCCGCTGGGCCTCCGACCGCCGGCTGCTGTGAAGGCGGGCCACGGGTGAGCCGGCCTCAGAGCCAGGACTTCACCTGTTCGATGAGCTTCTTGGGGTCCGGGCCGACCGGGGTGATCTGGAGGTCGGTGATGCCGGCCTCCCGGAACGCTTCGACGCGCTCTTTGACATAGGACGCCGGACCGATCAGGTTGCCGGCCTCGAGGAGTTCGGTCGGCACCGCTGCGGCGGCCTGCTCCTTCTTGCCGTCCAGATAGAGGTCCTGGATCTGGGTGGCTGCGTCCTCGAACCCGTAGGCCCGGGCCAGGTCGTTGTAGAAGTTCTTGCCCCGGGCGCCCATGCCGCCGACATAGAGGGCGACGCTGGGGCGGGCGAGATCGAGCATCGCCTTGGTGTCGGGGCCGTCGCCGATGGCGAGCAGGCCTCCGGCGCTGACCTGAAGCGGGGCGAGGTCCGGGCTGCGCCTGGCGGTGCCCGTGGCCAGCTGAGCACCCCAGACGGCGTCGACCTTCTCCGGATAGACCAGGAACGGGAACCAACCGTCGGCGATCTCCGCAGTGGCGGTCACCGACTTCTCGGCCAGTGCAGCGATCCAGATCGGCAGGTCGGCCCGCTCGGGGTGGGTGATCAGCTTCAACGGCTTGCCCAGGCCGGTGCCCTGGTCGGGCGGCAGCGGCAGGGTGTAGATGCCTTCGTTGACCAACGGTTCACGACGAAGCCCCTGGCGCAGGATCTTCACGATCTCGCGGGTGCGGGTCAGGGGCCGGTCGTAGGGGACACCGTGGAATCCCTCGATGACCTGCGGCCCGCTGGCACCGAGTCCGATCTCGGCACGCCCCTGGGAGAGGTGGTCGAGACCGGCCGCAGTCTGGAGCAGCGCGGCGGGGGTGCGGGAGAAGATGTTGAGGATGGCGCTGCCGATCTTGACCGTGTCGGTCTTGGCGGCCAGGTAGCCCATCAGGGTGGGTGCGTCGAAGCCGTAGGCCTCCGGAACCCAGATCATGTCGAGGCCGGCCTTCTCCCACGTCGCCAGTTCGTCGGCGGTCTCGCGGGGGTTGCCGGCGTACTGCAGCATCGTGGAAAGCCTCACCCAGGCAACTTAGCGCCTCTGGGGCTGCCGGTCTCCACCAGCGTGTCAGGATGGCCAGGTGATCCGTTTTGGCTACAAGGCATCGGCCGAGCAGTTCGGCCCCCAGGAACTGCTCGACTTCGGCGTCTTGGCCGAGGAGTCAGGCTTCGACTCCGTCTTCGTCTCCGACCATCTGCAGCCTTGGCGCCACGACGGCGGTCACGCCCCGTTCGCGTTGGCGTGGATGGGTGCGCTCGGCGCTCGCACCGAACGGGTGGCGATGGGCACCTCGGTGCTCACCCCGACGTTCCGTTACCACCCGGTGGTGGTGGCCCAAGCGTTCGCGACCCTGGGTTGTCTGTATCCCGACCGAGTGATCCTCGGAGCCGGCACCGGCGAGTCGATGAACGAGTCTCCGCTCGGTTTGGAATGGCCCGACGGCAAGGAACGGTTCGCCCGGTTCCGGGAGGCCATCCGGCTGATCAAGCAGCTGTGGCGCGAGGACCGGGTGTCCTTCGAGGGCGATTTCTACAGCACCGACCGCGCCACCATCTATGACCGCCCGGAGAACCCCGTGCCGATCTATCTGGCCGGGTCGGGACCGATGGCCACCAAGTACGCCGGCCGGATGGGCGACGGCTACATCACCACGTCGGGCAAGGGCCGCGAGTTGTATGTCGACACACTTCTGCCGGCGGTGCGCGAGGGAGTCGAACTGTCAGGTCGTCAGCCCGAGGACCTCGACATGATGATCGAGGTCAAGGTCTCCTTCGATCACGACTTGGAGACCGCGCGGGAGGCGACTCGGTTCTGGGGTGCCCTGGGGCTCAGCGCGGAGCAGAAGCACTCGGTCGAGGATCCGGTGGAGATGCAGCGGCTGGCCGACGAACTGCCGACCGAGGCGACCGCCAAACGGTTCATCGTCTCCACCGACCCCGATGAGCACGTCGAGCGGATCCGGGAATACCTCGACATGGGCTTCACCCACCTGGTCTTCCATGCCCCCGGCCCCGACCAGGCGAAGTTCCTCAAACTCTACGGCGAGGAGATCCTGCCGAGGCTGCGCCACTGACCCACCCCCCTGACCCACGTAACGGTCAATTTGCCGGTGATTTCTCCGAAATCACCGGCAAATTGACCGTTACGGCGGGGTCATAGGCCGGTGGAGCGGCAGGGACGATGACGAAGGCGAGTCACATAGTCCGCCGGGGCATCGGCTGCCTCGGCAGCATCGGCGAGGGCTCCGATCAGAGACGCCGACGGCAGCCCACCCTCGTAGGCGTCCAACACATAGGTCCAGGCGACCATGTCACCGGTCATCGTGTTGACCCGCACCTTGACCTTGCGGTAGAGCCCGGTGTCGGCGGCCTCCCACTGATCCAGGGTCGCCTGGTCGGGTTCGGCGACGTCGTAGACAGCCACGAACACCTGCTCGAACGGGTCCTGGACCAGGGTCGGCAGCGCGCCGTCCCAGCCGTGCTCCTCACCCCCGAAAGTGAGCCGCCATCCGACCAGCCAACCGGTCGTCGACAACGGGGAGCGCGGGCAGCGCTCTCCCATCCTGGCCGGGTCGAGGTTGGTCCCGTAAGCAGCGTAGAGGGCCATGACGGGCAGCCTAACGGGCGAAGTAGGCTTGGCGCGTGACCCACTTCGATGTCCTCGTCCTCGGCGCCGGCCCCGGTGGCTACGTCGCCGCCATCCGCGCCGCCCAACTCGGCAAGTCCGTCGCCGTCGTGGAACACAAGTACTGGGGCGGAGTCTGCCTCAACATCGGCTGCATCCCCTCCAAGGCGCTGCTCAAGAACGCGGAGTTGGCCCACACGCTCAACCACGACAAGGCCAAGTACGGCATCGTCGGAGACGCCACCATGGAGTTCGGGCCGACCCACGCCCGCTCGCGTCAGGTCGCCAACGGCATGTCCAAGGGTGTGCACTTCCTGATGAGGAAGAACAAGATCACCGAGGTCGACGGGTGGGGCACCCTGACCGGCCCGACCTCGATCGACGTCAAGGCTGCCGACGGCTCGGTCGCTGCCCACACCTTCGACAACCTGATCATCGCCACTGGCGCCACCGTGCGCACCGTGCCCGGTGTGGAGATCTCCCAGAACGTGGTCACCTACGAGGAGCAGATTCTCACCGACCAGTTGCCCGGATCGATCATCATCGGCGGTTCCGGTGCCATCGGTGTCGAGTTCGCCTACGTGCTGACGAACTTCGGCGTCGAGGTGACGATCGTCGAGTTCGCCGACCGGATGGTGCCCACCGAAGACGCCGAGGTGTCCAAGGAACTGCTCAAGCATTACAAGAAGCTGGGTGTCAAGGTGATGGTCAGCACCGCCGTCAAGGGTGTCAAGGACACCGGCTCCGGGGTCGAGGTCACAGTCGCCCCGGCCGCCGGCGGCGAGGAGCAGGTGCTGAGGGCCGACAAGATGCTCGCCGCGTTCGGGTTCGCACCTCGGTTGCAGGGCTACGGGTTGGAGGCCACCGGCGTGAAGACCACCGACCGCGGTGCCATCGAGATCGACGAGTTCTGCCGCACCAACATCGAGGGTGTCTACGCGATCGGTGACGTCACCGGCAAGATGATGCTGGCCCATGTGGCTGAGGCGATGGGGGTGGTGGCTGCCGAGACCATCGCTGGAGCCGAGACGATGCCGATCGACTACGACATGGTTCCCCGGGCCACCTACTGCCACCCCCAGATCGGCTCCTTCGGCTACACCGAACAGCAGGCACGCGACAAGGGCTACGACGTCAAGACGGCATCCTTCCCGTTCTCGGCCAACGGCAAGGCCCAGGGCCTGGGAGACGCCGTCGGCTTCGTGAAGGTCGTCGCCGACGCCAAATACAACGAGATCCTCGGTGCCCACATGATCGGCCCCGATGTGACCGAACTGCTGCCGGTGCTGACTCTGGCTCAGAAGTGGGACCTGACCGCCGACGAGGTCTCGCGCAACGTGTTCGCGCACCCCACTTTGACCGAATCGGTCAAGGAGGCCGTCGAGGGCATCGTCGGCCACATGATCAACCTCTGATCCCGGCCAACTGGGCGCGTGACCACCGCCGGCAGGCAGATGGTGAACCACCCGAGAGCCGGCCACCGCAGACCGCAGTCGGCGCGCCGGACACCGCGACTGACACAATGAATCCATGACGAGCGTGGTGATCATCGGCGGTGGACCGGGTGGCTACGAGGCAGCCCTGGTGGCGCGCCAACTCGACGCCGAGGTGACCCTGATCGACTCCGACGGCATCGGCGGCAGCGCGGTGCTCACCGACTGTGTGCCGTCCAAGACCCTGATCGCCACGGCCGAGGCGATGCAGGAGGTGGCGGCGGCAACCGAACTCGGGGTGAAGTTCGCCGAAGATGTCGCGAAAGTAGACCTGGCCAAAGTCAACACCCGCGTCAAACAACTGGCCCTGGACCAGTCCCTCGACATCGCGGCCGGCCTGGCCCGGGCGGGGGTCACCATCCTCAAGGGCACTGGACGGCTGCACCCGGCCACCGCCTCGGCGCACCGGGCATCGGTGGTCGCCACCGGCGCCGACGGGATCGAGACCGAGATCGAGGCGGACACCGTGCTGATCGCCACCGGCGCGACCCCGCGCACGCTGCCCACGGCTCAGCCCGACGGTGAACGGATCTTGACCTGGGAACAGGTCTACGACCTGACCGAGATGCCCAGCGAGCTGATCGTCGTCGGTTCGGGTGTCACCGGCGCCGAGTTCGCCAGCGCCTATCTCAGCCTCGGGGTGTCGGTCACGCTGGTCTCCAGCCGCGACATGATCCTGCCTGGCGAGGATCCGGACGCGGCCGCTGTGCTCCAGGACGTGTTGACGAGGCGCGGTATGAAGGTGCTGGCGAAGTCCCGGATGGAGTCGGTCACCCGCGACGGGGAGATGGTCACGGTGCGTCTGACCGACGGCACCGAGGTCACCGGCAGCCACTGCATCCTCGCGCTCGGGTCGATCCCCAACACCGAGGGCATCGGCCTGGAGGAGGCCGGCATACGCACCGACGACGGCGGTTTCATCAAGGTCGACCGGGTCAGCCGCACCTCGGTCCGGGGGGTCTACGCCGCCGGCGACTGCACCGGCGTCTTCATGCTCGCCAGCGTCGCGGCCATGCAGGGCCGCATCGCGATGTGGCATGCCCTCGGCGACGCCGTGCAGCCCCTCGACATCAAGCAGGTCAGTTCCAACGTCTTCACCATCCCGGAGATCGCGACCGTCGGCATCACCCAGGCCGACGTCGACAAGGGCCTGGAGGCCGAGGTGGTCCGACTCGACCTGGCCACCAACCCGCGCGCCAAGATTCAGGGCGTCCACGACGGTTTCGTGAAGCTGTTCTGCCGGCCCGGTACTCGGATCCTGGTCGGTGGTGTCGTTGTCGGTCCGCGTGCCAGCGAACTGATCCACGCGGTCGCCCTCGCGGTCTCTGCCGGTCTGAACGCCGACCAGTTCGCCCAGACCTTCACCGTCTACCCGTCGATGAGCGGTTCGCTGGCCGAGGCGGCACGACGTCTGCACCGCGCCTGACCTACCATCGAACGATGCGCACTTCTCGGGCCCTCATGCTCACCGCCACCGTGATGGCGGTGCTGCTGGTCGGCCCGGCCAGCCTCCCGCCCGTCCATGCCGCCCAGGCAGTCGACTCGGTCACCCTGCAGGGCCGCGGCTACGGCCACGGTCACGGATTGAGTCAGTACGGCGCCGAGGGTGCGGCCCGTCAAGGTCTGGGCTGGAAGAAGATCGTGAGGTTCTACTACCCCAAGACCTCCTTCGCTCAGCAGAGCGGAAAGGTGCGGGTGCTGGTCACCGCTGACACCTCCGACGACGTGGTAGTGCGGGCCCGGTCAGGACTGGTCGGCCGTGAGGTCGGCAAGGATGCCCGCAGTTGGACTCTCGACAGGCCGGACGTCAACCGTTGGCGGATCGCGCCCGGTGCCAAGAATCGTCTCCAGTTCAAGGCCGACGGGGTATGGAAGACCAAGATCAGCTCGGCCAAGGATCTGGAGTTCGCTGCCCAGGGGGCTCCGATGCGGCTGGTGCTGCCGGAGGGGTCAGCCAGCTATCGCGGGGTGCTGCGAGCCGTCAACGGCGACAGCGTCAACATCCTAGGGTTGGAGGCCTACCTGCGCGGCGTGGTTCCTGAAGAGGTTCCGGCGCTGTGGCACCCCAACGCGGTGCGCGCCCAGGCGGTCGCAGCCCGCACCTATGCTGCCTTCCTGATGCAGGCCGACGAGCATCCCCACTACGACCTGTGCGACACCGCCTACTGCCAGGTCTACGGTGGCGCCGATGCCGAGCACGAGGCATCCGACGCGGCTATCGCGGCCACGAAGGGCGTGGTCGTGGTCAAGGGTGGCGCCCCGATCTTCTCCCAGTTCAGCGCCAGCAACGGCGGTTGGTCGTCGGCCGGCTCCCGCTCCTACCTGGTCGCTCAGCCCGACCCGTACGACGCGTGGGACGGCAACCCCCACACCAAGTGGAAGGTCAGCCTCGATGCCTCCGCCATCGAGGGGACTTGGCCGTCCATCGGACGACTGACCGGAGTCAAGGTCACGGTCCGCGATGGCAACGGCACCTGGGGAGGACGAGCCGTGACCGTCAAGATCAACGGTTCGAAGGACTCGGTGAGTGTGTCCGGGGAGAGATTCCGCAGTGCGCTAGGGCTGCGCTCGACTTGGCTCCGAGTGGTCTGATTTGCGCCCGTTCCTCCGCTTGGCTGTCACGGTCGGGGGCGCCACCGCTTCCACAGTGCCTCGGCCTCGGCACGCGGTTTGCCGTCGTGTTCGATCCACACCTTCGCGGTCATCGCCGCTTCGTCGGCGGTGAGGATCTCGGCGACCAGGAGCACCTCGTCGCGGTGCGGTGTGGGCCTCAGGTAGCGCACCTGCAGGCCGGCGGTGACATAGGGGAGCGCGGCACCCGGCAGCGCCGGCCAGCCACGCTCGTTGGCGGTGAGGATCACCGCGGCAGCGCTGTGACAGTCCAACACGGTGGCGATGATGCCTCCGTTGAGGAATCCCAGGCCGTTGTCGTGCTCGGGCCATCCGGTGAACCGCGCCCGGACCAGCCCGTCGTCGTCGGCATACGACTTGATCTGTAGGCCTTTCGGGTTGGCCGGGCCGCACCCGAAACACGTACCGTCGCTGAAGAACTGCTCCTGGATCGAGGTCACTGCCCGAGCCTACCCACAGCCGAACCGATGCCTCGGCCCCGCGCTACCCCGCGACCAGACGGCCGAGTAGGTCGGTGTCGAGTGATCCGTACCCGGTGGCGCTCCAGGCGCCGAGTTCGAGGGTGAAGTAGTGCCGCGGCACGGAGTCGTGGACGAAGTCGAGGATGTCGTCGGGCTCGGTGCCGGCCCGCAAGGCGGAGGCACAGGGCCGGCAGGCGGGCACGGTCACCGAACCGGACTCGCCCTCCCAGGCGACCTGAGTGACGGTGCCGGAATGCAGCGGGTTGAAGTAGCAACCCGGCTTCGGGGCCCACGACACTGGTTTGCGCCCCAGGGACCGGGCGGCGTTCAGTGCGGACTTGGCACGCCGGGCCAGCACCAGGGCACCGACCACGTCTGCGGGCGAGTGGTCTCGCTCCATGATCCTGCGGGCGATCTCGTAGTGATCCAGCGCCGCCTGCCAGCCCGCTAGCGCGGCGGGTGCGGTGCTGGACAGCGCAGAGGTGCTGAGCTCCTCACCCAGGGCAAGCAGTTCGGCTGTCGCCATCGCGGTGACCCGCCTGTCCTCGGCAGCGCGCACCGTGGTCAGCACCGTGCGCGGCAACTGGAACTCGCGCACCCTGGAGGCGGGCGCTTTGGCACGTCCCCGGCGCAATGCCACCCAGCCGACGACCATCGCCACTACCAAGGCGGCCACCAGCCCGAGCACCGGCAGGGCGACCTCGACGTTCTCGGTGCCGCTGGCGGCCGACTCGGGCGCCGACTCTGTTCCGGACAGATAGTCGAAGTACTGCTGGAGTTCCTCGGGGTGCGCAACTTGGGCTGCCTCCCACTGGCTGTCCAGGTCGCCCTTCTCGATCGCGGCAAGCGCTGACTCGACCTGCCCGGCGATATCGTCGGGATGCTCGAGCTTGGCGATCCGGGCAGCTTGGTAGACCGCGTAGTCGCTCGGGAAGGAGCCGATCTCCAGGTTCGGGCCATCATCGCTGTAGCTGGGCCCGAGGCCGACGTACAACCCGTCCACACCGGTGTCGTCGTGGACGATGCCTGCGAGTCGCATGAAGTCGCCCCCGGTGAGCAGGTCGTCGTAGTCGAGATTGATCAGGGCGACCTGGGCGGTGCCGTCGAAGTCTGCGACGGCCTGCTCGATGCGCGCCTCGTCGGAGTCGCTGAGCCGCAGCGTGTCGGAGACCCACACGCCATCCTCGGCGAGTGCCTTCTCGATCTGGGAGACCAGTTTC
The DNA here is from genome assembly GCA_051306135.1 of Nocardioides sp. Lineage (GTDB taxonomy): Bacteria > Actinomycetota > Actinomycetes > Propionibacteriales > Nocardioidaceae > Nocardioides. The sequence goes on from JBPPMQ010000089.1 coordinate 23,718, forward strand.
TCGCCGGTCGTCTCGGGGCTGACGTCACTCATGGCTGCTTCCGGTCTCGCCGCTTCTGGTACGTGGTCGGGTGGTCATGCCGACGAAGGCGACGGCCGCGAGAAGCAGGCCGTAGGCCGGAACGACCATCAGCAGACCGGCGAAGAAGCCACCGACCGGCCCGCCCCAGTAGTCGGAGGTGCTACGGGAGTCGAGTGGTTCGGGCTCGACGGCGGCGAGTGCCTCGACGAATCGCGTGATGCCCTCGTAGAGCCGGCCCGTCAGGAGCGAGTCGTCGGTATAGGGATTGTCGTAGCCGAGGCTTTCGGTGATCCCCGAGCCCCGTTGGTCGATCAGCGCGTAGTAGCCCTTCTTCCTGATCTCGGCCATCATCTGGTCCAGGGCGGAGTAGCGGGTATAGGCGCCGGTCTCGGAAGCGAGGTCGGAGTCACCGACGAAACCGACGAAGAGCGGTACTGGTGCGTTGGAGGCGACCCTGGAGAGGTCGTCGAGCTCTTCGGCCGTCAGCAGGCTGGCGACCTCCGGGGCCGCCCAGAAGTGGTCTCGCCGCACCCCCTCGGCCAAGGAGGTGATGTAGTCGCCGGCTGGAGCAGCTAGAGCTGCGGCGTAGGGGTCCCACTCCCGCGCTGGGTCGTTCTGAGGGATCAGCGCCGCAGGCAGGCCGACCGCCAGGCCGGCGAGTATGCCGACGAGCCATGACCAGCGCCTCATGGTGCCCGCCTGCGACGCTCGTCGGCCAGGACGGCGGCACCGAGGTCGTCGACCAGTGCGCCGAAGCCGGTGCGGGCCCAGATCGAGTCGCCCGCGTAGTAGGGACGGTCTGGACCGAACCGGGCAGGGGCGAGGATGTCGGGGCGCGCCCCGGCTCGGAGGTTGGCCTCACATGCGGAGCACACCGGAACGGTCACGTCCCCTTCGCCGAACCCCCACTGCGCCTGCGCGGTGCCGGCTTGGTGCAGCGGATTGAAGAAACACGGCAGCAGGGGACGCCGCGCAGTGCCGACGGCGATCCGCAGGTGTCGTTTGCCCTGCAACGCGAGCTGGCCGGCACCGATCAGATCGAGGACGTCGGCCGAGTCCAGCATCAGCTCGCCGGCGGCGCGAGCGAACTCTGCAGACTCCAGGTGGGCCGGGCTGGTGACCGGGCGTGAGTTGTCGGCCAGTGCTTCGCTGAGTTCTGTCAGCCGACGCTCGGCGACGCTGCGCAGCTCGGTGGAGGAGGGGACGAGAGTCCGGTCAACCGCGGGTTTGGGACGATCGGGTTTGTCCAGTCGCCGCCATCCGGGCCATCCACGCAGGGTCTGCCACACCAGCAGGAAGGCGCCCAGACCGGTGACGGTTCCGATCATGACCCGCTTGCCACTGGTCCAGGAGGAGTCAGGGTCCTCGTCGTCAAGGCCGGGGCGCCCGTACGGCCGCAAGCTGTCTTCCCGGTCGGCCAGCGCGTCGATCTCGGTCGCCGACAGGTTCGGGGTGTTGTAGTCGTCGTCGTCTGCTCCCGGGGAGGCGGCGGTGAGCAGGGCGACCTCAGCCTGGGTGCCGGGCTGCAGGCCGTAATGGTCTTCCGCGCGGGGGGAGACGGCGTTGGAGTTGCTGTACACCTGCAGCGAGAACCGGGTGCGATCCAGGTCGATGTCCCACGCCGTCACCTCGAGCACCGTCGATCCGGCCCGAATCACATACAGTCCGGGGCCGAGTTGCCGGGCCAGGCTGATGGCTAGGTCGCGTGACCCGTCCACGCCGGTCTCCATGTCGCGCAGCGGACTGATCAACGCCACATAGGTGCTGAAGTCCAACTCGGCGGCGATGTCGGCCAGACGATCGATGGTGCCCTGGGCGTCGCCGGAGCCCTGAGTCTGCTGCACGATGATGTGTTCGGTGCGCAGCGTCTGCGCGAGTTCGTCGACGGTGGTCGGGTAGGGCGCTGGGTCCTCGGCCTGCGCCGGTCCGACCCCGAGTATGCCGGCCGCAGCGGTGAGCCACGCCAGCCTGATCAGACCTCTGGGTCGCGCGATCGCTGGCCCGAGCAGCGAGTGTCGCAAAGTGTCAGTCAGTCCTTCAATTCACACAACACGGCACCGTTGGACACCGATTCACCCACGGTCGCGGTCAACCCGGTGACGGTACCGGCCTTGTGGGCCTTGAGCGGCTGTTCCATCTTCATCGCCTCCATGACGACGATGACATCGCCTTCGGCGACGGTCTGTCCATCTTCGACGGCGATCTTCACGATGGTGCCCTGCATCGGCGAGGTCACCGCGTCACCAGACGCAGCCGAGCCGGCCTTCTTGCCGGCGGCACGCTTCGGCTTCTTCGCCGAGCCTGCGCTGGTGGAGCCGATACCGGCGAGACCGGCCGGAATGACGACGTCGATTCGTTTGCCACCGACCTCGACGACGACCGTTTGACGTTCGCCCGTCTGGGTCGGTTCGCCGACCTCGCCGGCGTAGGGAGTGATCTGGTTGTCGAACTCGGTCTCGATCCAGGTGGTGTAGACGCTGAACGGTTCGTCGGGACCGCCTACGAACGCGGGGTCGGTGATGACGGCTCGGTGGAACGGGATCACCGTCGGCATACCGTCGACGCCGAACTCGGCCAGTGCCCTTCGGGACCGCTCCAATGCCTGGGTGCGGTCCCGGCCGGTGATGATGAGTTTGGCGATCAGGGAGTCGAACGAACCGGGGATGGTCTCGCCCTTCTCATAGCCGCCGTCGACGCGGACTCCCGGCCCCTGCGGCGGGCTCCACTCGGTCAGGGTGCCGGGGGCGGGCATGAAGTTGCGGCCGCCGTCCTCGGCGTTGATTCGATACTCGATGGAGTGACCGATGATCTCCGGGTCGCCATAGCCGAGTTCTTCCCCGGCGGCGATGCGGAACATCTCCCGGACCAGGTCGATGCCGGTGACTTCTTCGGAGACACAGTGCTCGACCTGGAGGCGGGTGTTGACCTCCAGGAAGGAAATGGTGCCGTCGCGGCCGACCAGGAACTCACAGGTGCCGGCGCCGACGTAGCCGGCTTCACGCAGAATCGCCTTGGATGACTCATAGAGCCGGGCGACCTGCTCGTCGGTCAACCACGGTGCAGGGGCCTCCTCGACCAACTTCTGGTGGCGCCGTTGCAGCGAGCAGTCGCGGGTCGAGACGACCACGACGTTGCCGTGGGAGTCGGCCAAGCATTGAGTTTCAACGTGTCGTGGGCGGTCCAGGAACTTCTCCACCAAGCACTCACCGCGCCCGAACGCGGTGACCGCCTCACGAACCGCAGACTCGTAGAGTTCGGGGATCTCTTCCAGCGTGTTGGCGACCTTGAGGCCACGGCCACCGCCGCCGAAGACTGCCTTGATGGCCACCGGCAGCCCGTTGGCCCGGGCGAACTCGATGATCTCGTCGGCGTCTTCGACCGGTTCCTTGGTGCCCGGCGCCAGCGGCGCGTTGGCTGCCGCGGCGATCTGTTTGGCCTTGGCTTTGTCGCCAAGAGCATCGATCGCGGCCGGCGGCGGTCCGATCCAGATCAGGTCGGCGTCCAGCACTGCCTGGGCGAACGCGGCGTTCTCGGCAAGGAACCCGTAGCCGGGGTGGACCGAATCGGCGCCGGACTGGGTGGCGACAGCCAGGATCTTCTCGATCGACAGATACGACTCCGCCGGAGTGGCGCCACCCAAGGAGTAGGCCTCGTCGGCGAGTCGCACGTGCAGGGCGTCCCGGTCGGGCTCGGCATAGATGGCCACCGAGCCTATGCCGGCGTCCTTGCAGGCGCGGATGACGCGGACGGCGATCTCGCCACGGTTGGCGATCAAGACCTTCTTCAGACCAGTCACGGTGGGCAGCCTAATCGGTCGGCCCGGAAAGCGAACCCGGGGGCACGTGTCGGCAGCACATCGGGGGCCGACCTCACTGGGGGTAGTCGCCGCCAGAGATGTCGAAGTAGGCCTCCAGGCTGGTCTCGCCAGACTGCTTGAGCGCCGTGATCAGGTCGGGGCCGACATACCGGATGTGCCAGGGTTCGGGGTTGTAGCCGGTCAGCTTGGAGTTCTCGGCGGTGTAGCGAATGACGAAACCGAACTTCCCGGCGTTGGCTTTGAGCCACTTCCCCCCGACGGTGTCACCGAAGCAGGCCTCGACCACGCAGGTGTCGCCGCCCAGGGTGCCAACGTCCACGGTCAGACCGGTCTGGTGTTCACTGTGGCCGGGCCGGGCGACGTAGCGGTCTGCTTCGGCAACGCTCGAGGCGGCCACGCGGCGGGCGTAGACGCCTGTCTGGTAGTCGTAGGACCGGAATCCCGACACGATCTGCAGTGGTGCGCCAGCATTTCGCGACGCCGCCAGCAGGCTTTCCAGCGGCGTCTTGATGCGCGATGCGATCTGGTAGCCGTTCAAGGTCACCAGACCCGGGGGGACGTAGGAGAGCGGGTCGATCGGGTGTGCCTTGTTGACCACGACCCACAGGCTGGAGGCCGTGGAGGTCGAGTAGGTGCCCAGCGGCGACTCGGGTTCGCTCGGGGTGGTCGGTTCGCTCGGGGTGGTCGGTTCATCGGTCGGCGCGGCCGTTGTCGGTGTGCTGGGCTGGGTCGGTGTGCTGGGCTGGGTCGGCGTGCTGGGCAAGGGGGTGGGGGAGCCCGCACTGTCCAGGTCACCGCACCCCGCGGCCACCAAGCCGAAGGACAAAGCAACCGCAACGAATCGAAGCCGTGACATGGCGCTCACGCTAGCCGAGTCGCTGCCTGACCCCGGTCACCAGCATCTTTGGAGCGAGGTCAGCGAAGGTTCCACAGATCGGGCCAGAAGTGGCCCAGTTCGATCACCATCGATCGCAGCAGCGGGAGGCTCAGGCCGACGACATTGTGAAAGTCGCCGTCGATCCCGGTGACGAACGCGCCACCGAAGCCATCGACGGTGAAGGAGCCGGCGACCCACAACGGTTCCTCAGTAGCGATGTAGGCGTCGATCTCGGCATCGCTGATATCGGCGAAGTCGACACGAGTCGATCCGGTTGCTTCCACCTGCACGCCGGTCGCGGTGTCGATCAGGCAGTGGCCGGTGACCAGGAACCCGCTGCGGCCACGCATGGCACGCCACCGGGCGGCGGCCTCGGTCGCCGTCTGCGGCTTACCGAGGGCCTCGCCGTCCAGGTCCAGAACCGAGTCGCACCCGATGACGAGGGCTTGGGCCGGTGCCTGTGGGGCGACCGCCTCGGCCTTGAGGCGTGCCAGTGCCCTGGCCAGGTCAGTCGGGGCAAGCCCGGCGAGCTGCTCCTCATCGACACCGCTGACCATCACGGTCGGTTCGATACCGGCAGCCCGCAGCGTCGTGAGTCGGGCAGGGGACTGGCTTGCCAACACCAAGGTCAGTGACATGGACCCATCATCCGATATGTGCGCAGGTGAGGCCGGTCGAGGCCTTGACCTGGCGGATCGAGTGACCTGGCGGATCGAGTGACCTGGCGGATCGAGTGACCTGGCGGATCGAGTGGTGCGCCCGGAGAGACTCGAACTCTCACTGGTCAGGACCTAAACCTGAGGCCTCTACCTATTGGGCTACGGGCGCGAGGATGTCATCTTTACAGCCTGCAGGCTAGGCAAGGAAATGGGTGGAAGGAAATGCGGTGTCGGTCAGGCTCGCGCGAGTCAGCGGATCTCGAAGTGCCGAACGACTGGCTTGGGGTCGTAGAACTCCCACAGCAGTGCGCGCCACTGGGCGAACCCTGCTGACTCCCGGAAGCCGACCGTGTGGTCTTCCAAGGTCTCCCATCGCACCAGCAGCAGGTAGGTGTTCGGCTCCTCCACGCAACGGGTCACTTCCGCGGAGATACACCCCTCGGCGGCCCTGATGATCGGCAGGGCATCGACCAGGGCGGCCTCATAGTCGGACTCGCGACCCGCGATGACCTCGAGCAGCGCCTGTTCGAGGATCACAGGTTCAGGTCCCGTCGCAGCTTGGCCACGTGGCCGGTGGCCTTGACGTTGTAGGCCGCGTAGGCGATCGTGCCATCCTCGTCGACCACGAAGGTGGACCGGATCACGCCGGTGACGACCTTGCCGTAGAGCTTCTTCTCCCCGAAGGCTCCCCATGCGGTGAGCACCTGCTTGTCCGGGTCTGAGGCCAACGTGATGGTCAGGGCGTCCCGCTCACGAAATCTCGCAAGCTTCTCCGGCTTGTCCGGGCTGATGCCTACCACCGCGTAGCCTTGGGCCGCTAGAGAGTCCAGGGAGTCTGAGAAGTCACAGGCCTGTTTGGTGCAGCCCGGGGTCATCGCTGCGGGGTAGAAGTAGACGATGACCTTGCCGCCTCGCAACGACGACAAGGACACTTGATCACCGGTGTCGGTGGGCAGGGTGAAGTCCGGAGCTTTCTCGCCGACGGTCAATGTGCTCATGGCTGCAGAACCTACTTGATAGGTTGAGACCATGAGCAAGCAAGACCCCGGGTCTCTCGAGGCTGAGATCGAGGAGGCCCGCGAGCGGTTGGCGACCACCATCGACCAACTTCTCTACCGCGCCAACCCCAAGACAATCGCCGGCCGTCGAGCCGCTGCGGCCAAGGCTGTCTATATCGACCCGGAGACCGGCAGGCCCAAGACTGTCAACATCGCCAAGACTGTGGGCGTCGTGGCCGGGGCTGTCGCTGTGGTCTGGGGTCTGAAGAAGATCCGCGCCAGGAGCTCGTGAACCGGGGCCCGGTCAACGTGCCGAGCGCACGCTGATGGCGCGGTAGGTCGTGTAGCCGGCCGCAGTGGTCGATGTCTTTGTGATCTGGGCGAAAATGGGTTGCTTGCCTGACCGGCTCAGGCCCATCCGCACTCGGAAGCTGCCGTCGTCTCGCAACCTCGTGGTGGCGAGCACGCCGTCAGACGGGGGTCGACCGACGCCACAGATCACTCCGCGGACCCCCCGGTGAATGATCACCGTCGCGCCGGCCAACAGGGCGGGCCCCCGGCCCTGCACAGTGAACGTTCGTCCGGCACGGACGGTCTTCGGAACCCGCACGAGCCGGACCCGGGCTGCGACCCGCTGTCGGGCGCTTGACTGGGCGGCCGCATAGAACTCGTCTCCCGCGAACGACGCCGTGTAGGTGAAGGTGCTCCGGGGCCGGTACCGGACCTCGAAGCGACCCTGGCGGTCTGTGGTCGCGAAGATCACCGTGGGTTGGCTGTGCTCGCCGGCTGGAGTGATGGCGACCGACACTTCCCGGTCTGGGAGCACGTCGCGGCCGGAGACCATGTCGCCGAGGATCGTCGTGGACCGGCCGGTCACCGGCAGTTCCCAGGATTGGATGAGTCGCACCGACACGTCCTGGATGCCAGCAGCCTGCGCCGTCCCAGGGAACACCGTGAGCCCAAGCGCGACAGTGGTCGCCACCAGCGCGGCTCGCAGCCCCGACCAGACAGATCCGTTTATCACCGGACCAACCTAGGTCGAACCGGTGGTCGGTCGGTGCGGGTGCACCAAGCTGTGGAGCACTCGTGTGGGACCTGTTGACCCAACGGGTCCGGAGGGCGCAGTTTGTGGGTCGAGCGCTGCCGGTTCCGGCAACACGGGAGAAGGTCCCTGATCTGCGTTTCCGCAGGTCAGGGACCTATTGGGTACGCCACCACGGACTTGAACCGTGAACCCGCTGATTAAGAGTCAGCTGCTCTGCCAATTGAGCTAGTGGCGCATCGGGCCTGCACTGCGGACCGAGGAGAAACGGTACCAGCGTGCCCGAGGGCCACCCAAATCGTGATGCTCCTCAGAGCATCTCAAGTCAGAGCATCTCAAGCACTGCCTGGGCGGCGTTGTGGCCGCCGATCCCCGACACGGCGCCGCCGCGCTGGGCGCCGGCACCGCAACGCAGCACCGGCGAGGCGGCTGTGTCGACCCCCCACCGCTGCGCGGGGGTGTCGAGTTGCTGGTTGACGCCGGCCCAGGGCCAGTCCAGGTCGCCGTGGAAGATGTGGCCGCCCGGCATCGCCAGATCCGCCTCGATCTCGGAGGGGGTCTTGGCCTCGATGCACGGTTGTCCGTGGGCGTCAGTGGCCACCACCGACAGGATCGGTTCGTCCAAGATCGCGTCGAGTGAGGCGATGGCCCGCAGGACTGCGGTCTGCTTGGCCTGCGGCCGGTCGAGTATCGAAGCCGGGGTGTGCAGCCCGAAGTAGGTCAAGGTGTGGGCTCGCTCGCCTCCGAGGATCGAGGCATCGGTCAGTGAATGGCAGTAGACCTCCCCGGGCAGGGGATCAGGCACCTTGCCACCGACTGCGGCTTGGTGAGCGCGCTCCAACTGACTCATCGACTCGGCCAGATGCAGCGTGCCGGCGAAGGCGATCTCGGGGTCGATCCCCGAACGCAGCCGGGGCAGTCGGTCGAGCAGGAAGTTCACCTTGAGTTGGGCGCCCTCCGGCTTGGTGGTCGGCTCCAAGCCCATCAACCGATCCATCACCCAGGGGGCGCACCCCGACAGCACAAACCGGGTGTCCACGGCGTGTGGTCCCGAACGGTCGCGCCAGGTCACCCTCGCGCAGTCCGTTCCCACCTCAACCGAGGTCACCTCGGCCGAGGTCAGCCGGTCGGCACCCGCCGCAGCTTTCTCCAGGGCTGCGGTCACCGCCCCCATCCCCCCGATCGGCACCCGCCACTCGCCGGTCCCATTGCCGATCAGGTGGTAGAGGAAGCAGCGGTTCTGCACCAGTGACGGGTCATGGAGTGAGGCGAACGTGCCGATCAGTGCATCGGTCCCGACCACGCCCCGTACGACGTCGTCGCGGAACCGGCGCTCGATGGCCATGCCGATCGGCTGCTCCACCAGATCGGTCCAGATCCGAGCGGGCACCTGGCTGCGGATGACGTTCTCGGTGGGCAACGGGGCGAGCACCGTCGGGGCGACCACGTCGGCCAGTTCGCCGACCTGGGCATAGAAGTCGCGCCAGGCGACGAAGTCCTCATCACCTCCGGTCAGCGCTCTGAACGAGGCGGCTGTCCCCGGTCCTTCGGGTCGTTCGACGAGCAGGCCCAGCGCCTGGCCGGCCCGTTCGATCGGGGTGTAGGAGGCAACCGAGCGAGACGCCAACCCGATGTCGAGGCCGAGTTCGTCGACCAGTCGATCGGGCATCATGCTGACCAGATAGGAATAGCGGGACAGTCTGGTCGGATGTCCGCTGAACGCCGCTGCTGAGATGGCGGCTCCACCGACGTGGTCCAGACGTTCCAGAAGCAGGACGCTGGCACCGGCGCGGCTGAGGTAGGCCGCTGCGGTCAGACCATTGTGACCGGCACCTACGATGACTGCGTCATACATGATCCCAACCTAAGGCAATCCCAACCGTGCCGATCCCAACCGTGTCGGTCCCAACCGTGTCGATCCCAGCCGTGTCGATCCCAACCATGGCAATGCGCACGTTTGGCGTATGACCGACGGGGATCGACCCTATCGTTGTATGGGCATGTAAAGGGGGGCGAGTGACGTGAGGTTGAGCCCAATGCGAGTGCGGGTCCCTCTCGCCGTGGTCACTCTGCTGGCCTGGTTCGTCGTCGCTGCCTGGTGGGCCAGTGGGGTGACGGACTCCGAGATCGCCGGAGCCGGCATCTGGCCGGGTGGTTGGGCCACCATCGCCCTGATGCTCGCCGCCCCGCGGCTGCGCCCCCTGGTGGTGTTGGCGGTGGTCGTGGCCACCTTCTGGATCATCGACCAGTCCGAACTGTCAGGCGTCGCCGCCGGCTGGGCGGTCGCGGTCGGTTTGGAAACCGTGATGGCAGCGGTGATCTTGTCCGATACGGTCCGCGCCGGTCGACGCCCGACCCTCACCACGAACCGCGACCTGGTGGTTTTCCTGGCGGCCGGCTCCCTCAGCGCCGGAGCGGGAGCCATGATCGCGGGGTCGGTGGCCTTCGTGGCCGGCATCGACGGGTGGTATTGGGCCACCTTCGCCTACGCCGCCAACCACATGGCCGGTCAATGGCTGTTGGTGCCGTTGCTGTGCCATCTGCCCCCCAGCGAACGTCTTGCGGGTGCCGTCGAGTCGCTGGTCATGGCAGTGTCGTTCGGAGTGCTGTGCGTGCTCACCTTCGGTCCTCCGGCTCTCTCGATCATGCTGTTCATGTTCCTGCCCTACCTGACGTGGATCGCCGCCCGGCTGTCCACCAGACAGGCGTTGACGGTGCTGCTCGGGGCCGTGTGCGTCGTGGGGGTGGCGACCTGGCAGAGACGGGGGCCGTTGGCCGACCTGATCCCGGCTCCGTCGGCCCCTGACGGTCTGCAGTATGTGGTCACGAACGCGTTCTTGGTCGCCTGCCTCCTCGTCGTCCTGACCTTGTCGTTGGCGGTCGGTCAGCAGCGCGAGGTGTCCAACCGTGCGTTCGTCGAGTTGGACCGGCTGTCGAGCATCGTGAACAGTTCGCATGGTGTCGCCATCGTCGGCACCGACAGCGGCGGAGACATCACTCTGTTCAACCCCGGCGCCGAACGACTCCTGGGCTACCGGGCGGTCGAGGTGATCGGGAAGAACTCCGATGTGCTGTTCGCTGACCGCGAGACCAAGGCGCTGATGCGAGACTTCGGTGCCCACACCCGCGCAGAGTTCATCGACATGATCTCTGAGCCGGGAATGCACGGGCTGGATATGAAACTGGTGCGCAAGGACGGTGTGGTGCGCACCTTCTCCATGACCATGTCGCGAGTGTTCGACGACCGCGGCCGGCTCACCGGCTATGTCAGCACCTCCGAGGACGTCACCGAACGGGTCGAGGCGGCCGGCCTTCTCCGCGATGCCCTGATCTCGGAACGCAAGGCCGGAGAGCGGCTACGGGAGATCGATGCCGTCAAGGACGCCTTCGTGTCCTCGGTCAGCCACGAACTGCGCACTCCACTGACCTCGATCGCCGGATATCTCGAACTGCTCGACGACGGCACCTATGGGGAACTGGCCGACCCGCAGGCCAACGCGGTACGCCGGATCAGTGACAACTCACGTCGTCTGCTGGCGCTGATCGACGACCTGCTCACCCTCTCCCGGGTGGAGGAGTCCGGGCGCTCGATCATCGTCTCTGACTTCGACCTGTGTGATGCGGTCCGAAGTGCCTTCGAGGTGGTTCGCCCGCAGTGGGTCAAGCGAGATCTCGCCGCCAGGCTGTTGATCGCTCCGGACTCGCTGGCTTTCCGCGGCAGTCGCGACATGGTCGAACGGATCGTGGTCAATCTGCTCGGCAATGCGGTCAAGTTCACCCCGGACGGAGGTTGGATCACCGTCGAACTGGTGCGCGAGGGCGACCAAGCGGTGTTGCGGGTCTCCGACTCGGGGATCGGCATCAAGCCGGCCGACCTAGATCGACTGTTCGAGCGGTTCTTCCGTGCCTCGCAGGCCGAGGCCATCCCGGGCAGCGGATTGGGGTTGTCCATCACCCGTGCCATGGTCGAGAAACACCGCGGGACGATCGAGGTGACCTCCGAGTCCGGGGTCGGAACCACCTTCGAGGTGCGGCTCCCGGTAGCACCGGGTGTCGATATGCGGTTCAAGGAAAGCTAGAAACGCAGGAACCCGGCCCCCCGAAAGGGGGCCGGGCCCGGGCGATGTCTTGCGTCATCACATGGGGTGAGTGACGGGACTTGAACCCGCGACCACCTAGACCACAACCAGGTGCTCTACCAGCTGAGCTACACCCACCATGGCGCCTGAGGAATTTCTTCGTGAAGGCGCTGCAGGATTCTAGGACACCAAACCCCGCCGCCCCGAATCGTGATGGAGTCCGGAACTCGTCAGAGCCCGGTCAGTGAACCTCCGTGACGCTCCGCGATCCCCTTGGCGGTCTCCGAATCTGGCCCTGGCGGCTCCACGAACACGGCATCGCGGTAGTAACGCAACTCCTCGATCGATTCCTGGATATCTGCCAGTGCCCGGTGGTTGCCCCGCTTGGCTGGAGCGCTGAAGTAGGCGCGGGGAAACCATCGACGGGACAACTCTTTGATGGACGAGACGTCCACGATCCGGTAGTGAAGGGCGGCCTCGAGGTCCGCCATGTCGCGGGCGAGGAAGGAGCGGTCGGTGGCCACCGTGTTGCCGGCCAGGGGTGGTCGAGCGTCTGGAGCGACGTGCTCGCGCAGGTAGGCCAACACCGTCTCCTCGGCCTGCGCCAAGGTGAGGCCGGCGTCAAGTTCTGCCAGCAACCCGGACTTCTCATGCATGGTGCGCACAAAGTCGTCCATCTGTGCCAGAGCTGCTGCAGGGGGTTTGATGATCACGTCGATGCCGTCGCCTAGGACGTTGAGTTCGAAGTCGGTGACCAGGGCCGCCACTTCGATCAATGCGTCGTCGGTCAACGACAACCCCGTCATCTCACAGTCGATCCACACCAGTCGCTCACTCACGCAACGCACCCTAACCTCTTTGCGCCAGTGCCGGCTCAGATATCGCCGACCAGCGGCCAGAGCCGTGCCGAGTTGGTCGCGACGCCCAGTTGAACCGAGAATCACCTCATGGATGTCGAGCAGGTCAAAACCTGGGTGGCCACCTCCATGGTGATGGCCGTCGTGATGCTGCATGCGGTCGCGGTGGCCGCGCTCGGCGCGTTCGGGCCCGACAAAGGTGGCGCCCGCGTGGGCCTGTTCGTGATCGCGAGCCTCCTCTCGGTGCTGGCCATCGGCGCGGCCCGGTTGATTCACAAGAAGCCGGTACTGACCCCGTGGTTGCTGGCCGGCCCGGTTCCGCCTTTGCTGGTCTACTGGGTGGTCCTCGGCCTCTGATCCGGGCGGTGGGCTCTGACCCAGGCAGTGGGCACGGTGGCCAGTCGGCGGATCGACAACTACTCTGGTGATGTCAATCACGGTGAGGAGTCTCTGTGCTACGGATCCAGCCACCTTCCCTGTCGGTCACCGATCGGCTTCACGGGGTGGTCGACCGTGCCGTGAAGCCCCCGGTGCGGTGGACCTTGGGACACGGGTTGCCGCGGGTCGTCATCGGCCGGGCCGCTCGCCGTGGAGATCTCCAGGGCCGTTTGATCGAGACTGCTCGCAGGTCGGGCGACTTGGCGGACCTGCTGCCGATCTTCAATGAGGCGCGCGCCGCGGGACCTTTGGCGCGCGGGAGATTGAGCGCGGTCAGTTGCTCTCACCCGGCAGTGAAAGAGGTGCTCAGCGACAGTTCCTTCGTCACCGGCCTCCCGGACTTCGCCGGTGGACTGATCTCCAGACTCAGCGCGTGGTCCGCCTCGGAGGTATTCAGCCCCGTGCAGCCGCCCTCGCTGTTGGTGACCGAACCCCCGGACCACACCCGTTACCGCAAACTGGTGACCCGGGTTTTCTCGGTGAAGGCGGTCAACGGGCTCAAGGAACGCACCCAGCAGGTTGCCAGTGAACTAGTGGATCAGATGGACAGCGCCGGGGGTGATCCGGTCGATCTGGTCACTCGATACTGCGGTCTGCTCCCGGTCACGGTCATCTCGGAGATTCTGGGAGTGCCGACCTCGGAGCGAGATCAGATCCTCGCCTGGGGCGAAGGCGCGGCGGCCAGCCTCGACCTGGGCCTGGGATGGGAGAAGTTCCGCACAGTGGAGAAGGCGCTGGCCGGCTTCGAAGGGTGGTTGACCGACCACCTGGAAAGGTTGCGCCGCGAGCCGGGCGACAACCTGCTCTCCCAACTCATCGCAGCCCAGGAGGACGGCGTCGGACTGACCGAACGCGAACTGCGGGCGACCGCCGGCCTGGTGTTGGCGGCAGGGTTCGAGACCACCGTCAACCTGCTCGGCAACGGGATCGCCCTGCTGGCCGCCGACCGTGACCAACTCGACGGGCTGTTGGCAGACCCCAGCGGTTGGGGCAACGCCGTCGACGAGATCCTTCGTTTCGACCCGCCGGTGCTGCTCACCGCTCGGCTCGCGACCCAGGAGACCGAAGTGGCGGGCGTGCGGGTGCCGGCCGGACTGATGGTGACCACGGTGTTGGCGGCCGCCAACCGCGACCCCGACGTTTTCACCGACCCCGACCGCTTCGACGTCAACCGCGTCAACGCCCGCGACCACGTCTCCTTCTCAGCGGGCCGGCATTACTGCCTGGGCGCCCAGTTGGCACGAATGGAGGGCGAGATCGGCCTGCGGACCCTCTTCGAGCGTCACCGGGATCTGCAGTTGCTCCCTGGTTCCGCCCGGCGCGAGACTCGCATTCTGCGCGGCTATGCCACCCTTCCAGCGCGTCTGTCCTGACAAGCGCAGCTCAGAAACCGGCATCATCCAACGCCTTGGCGGTGAGCCTGCGGCCGAGGTCGATCAGTTCCTCGGCCCGATGAAAGTCGATCGAGCGTGCCGAACTGAGCGGAATCGAGACCAACACGTCAGGCGGGTGCGCGGCCAGGCGGTAACGCGTGATGAGGGCTTGCATCGCCTCGAACGACATGGTGACCACCTCGGCAATCTTCGGGTCGGGCGCCGCCGCACTCCGGTCCGTGTCGGTGTCGGTGTCCGGGTCTGGGCCTGCGTCCGAGTGCACGGCCCGACGCAGCAACTTGCGCCAACTCTGCCGTGAGTCCGAGGTGGCTACCTGGCGCTGTGGGGGCCCGGTGTCACGGGGGGATCGGGGCCCCTGCAACGAAACGGCGACGGTGAAGTCGACCGCGATCGCTGCGGTGGGGTCGATTGGGAGTGGATTCAGCAGCCCGCCGTCGACCAGGATCCGTCCGTTGACGACGGCCGGCACGAACAGGCCGGGGATAGCGATGGACGCCCGAATCGCCGAGACCAACGATCCCGACTGGAACCACACCTCGCGCCGTGACTCCAGGTCGGTGGCGACGGCGGTGAATGGGATCGGCAACTCGTTGATGGTGACGTCACCGGCCAGGCTCTCCACCTCGGCCATCACCCTGGCGAGGTTCACCGCACCACCCCGGGACAGCACCGGGTCGACCAATCGCAGCACGTCTCGCTGGGTCAGCGAACTGGCCCATTCGGCGAATGCCTGGTCCTGGTCGGCTGCGATCAGCCCCCCGACCAGCGCACCCATCGACGCGCCGGCCACGGTTGCGACCTGGTGGCCGCGCGCGCGCAGTTCCTCGACCGCACCCAGGTGGGCATAGCCTCGGGCCCCGCCTGAGCCAAGCGCCAGCGCGACTCTCACACGAAGTTCCTCCTCTCGGACTCGGTCGGTGCCCCCGGCATCGGTGCCCCCGGCAGGACTCGAACCTGCGGCCAAGAGATTAGAAGGCTCTTGCTCTATCCAACTGAGCTACGGAGGCTGGCAGGCACTATTGTGACGCAGCGCTCCATCGGCCGTGGCATCACCGGGCGGTGGATGCTAGGAATGGCACTGGCCGGAATGATTCCGGCCCCCGGGATGATTCGGGAAGGACATGGGTGACCACCTCGATCGGCCCGGTCGTTGCCGGGTTGCGTATCGGCGCGAGCGTTGGCGCCGCCACCATCATCGGATCGGTGGTGCTGTGTGTGGCATTCATTCCGTCCGACGACTGGCTGAGCTCACGTCTCCCGGTTGCGGTCGACCTCAGCCTCATCGACCGAGTGCGGATGGGCCTCGGGATGGCGGCGATGACCTTCGGCGCGGACGCGCGGTCCTCGGTTGCGGGCAGCGGTGACCTGGCCAGCGTCCAGGTCAGCCTCGGTGCCGTACCGGTGACGGTGCTGCTGATCGCTCTCGCGGTCGCCGTCGGAGGATTTCTGAGGGCAACCGCCAGCCGGCATCGGACCATCCGAGAACAGGCGGTGGTGGCGACGGCAGCGGCGGCGTCCGCCGGGGGGCTGATCGGGTTGGCGGCCTGGCCGGCGCGTTTCACTGTGGACGTCGCGACCCTCGACCCCCGCGCCCTGGGCGACCTCGGCCTCTTGAGTTCGGGACTCTCCGACGTCGAGGTGTCCCTGCCTCCGGTGCAGGCGGCCCTGCACGCCGGTCTGGCGGTTCTGGCCGGGCTCGGGTTGGCGCTGGCGGTACGACGCTGGCTGCCGGTGGCCGGGCGGTCGCTGACGGTGCTGGTCTGGTCGTTGCCGGTGGTCGGTGCACTCAGCGTGCTGACGGTGTTGGCAACCGCCGGCCATCACGGCCAGGATCTTCAGCTGTGGCGGCTCTACGCACTCGGGCTGCTCGGGTGGGGCGCCAACCTGGGGCTGTGGTCGACCGCAGTCGGGCAGGGCGGCCGCCTCGGCGGTTCGGCGAGCGGGTCCGAGGAACTGGTGGCGGTGCTTCCCGGCCACGAGACATCGTGGTGGGAACGCCTTCCCGGCGTGATCGGCGACTGGGACGTTCCCTGGGGTCTGTGGATCGCGGTGATCCTGGCTCCGCTGGTGTTCTGGGCGATGTCGCGCCGACTGGTCCGCAGCAGCACACCTGAGCGGTACGCCGCCGATTTCGCAGCACTGCTCGGTGCGGTGGCGGTGCTGGCTCCGGCGCTGGTGTGGCTGAGCGGAATCCACCTTCGGGTCGGGGTGGAGGCCGCGCTCTACGGCCGCTTGGACGCTCGCCTCGATGGTGGGACCGCGCTCGTCGAGACCACTCTGTTCGCGATCGGCTGGTTGGCCGTGATCGGCACGGTGGCGCTGATCAGCGTCGTCCCCCGGACCGGCCCATCCACTCCTCGATCGCCGCAGGGGTCCGAGGAAGAGCCGCCGACTGGTTGAGCGCACCGTCCGCGGTGATCACCACGTCGTCCTCGATCCGGATGCCGATCCCACGCAGTTCGTCGGGAACGAGCAGATCGTTGGCCTGGAAGTAGAGACCAGGCTCGACCGTCAGACACATCCCTTCGGCCAAATCGAGGTCCTGATAACCCATGGTGCTGCCCTGCTTCGGGCTGCGGGCCGCCGCGCAGTCGTGGACCTCCATGCCGAGCATGTGTGAGGTCCCGTGCAGAGTCCAGCGAGAATAGGTCTTGTTGGTCGGGTCGAGCGACTCCTGCGCCGATACCGGCAGCAAGCCCATGTCGTCCAGTCCGTGAGCCAGCACATCCATCGCGGCGTCATGGCCGGCACGGAAGTTGACCCCGGGTCGAAGCGCCGCGACAGCGGCGTCTTGGGCGGCCAAGACCAGCGAGTAGAGCTCACGCTGCAACGGTGTGAACGTACCGGAGACCGGGATCGTTCGAGTGACGTCGGCGGTGTACAGATGGTGGCCCTCGACGCCCATATCGAGCAGCGCCAGGGCGCCCGGGGTGATCGGACCGGTGTTGTCGATCCAGTGCAGCGTGGTCGCGTGCTGGCCACCGGCCACGATGGAGTCGTAGCCGATGTCGTTGCCGGCGACCCGGGCCCGCCGAAAGAAGGTGCCCTCGATCCAACGCTCCCCGTGCTCGACGGCCCGGTCCCATTCCTCGACGACGTCGTTGAATCCGGCCACGGTGGCATCCACGGCCCGCTGCAGTTGGTCGATCTCCCAGCTGCTCTTGACCAGACGCATCTCGGCAGCCACTGCTGCGAACTCGACGTCTCGGCCCTCGTCGGCGGCAACGAGGGCGTCGACTGCTGCCGATTTCCCACGCAGGACCCGGGTCTTGCCGGAGGTCGACAACACCGACGCCAGTTCGTCGATGTGGCGAACCGTCAGCGCCAGGCTCTCGCTGAGTTCATCGGTCGATGGTCGCCGACCCGCCCACAACTCGCCGTAGACGCGGTCGCGGAAGAACTCGTCGGTGTCCCGATCCGAGCGCGGACGCACGAACAGGGTGGCGTCGCCGTCGTCGATCACCAGCACGGCATCAGAGGTCTGGTTGCCACTGAAGTAGGTGTGTGAGGTCTCAGCGCGGAACCGGTAGTCGGTGTCGTTGGCCCGCACTTTGTAGCCGCCGGCCGGCAGTACGAGTCGCTCACCTGGGAAGGTGGCGGCCAACTGGGCACGGCGCGCGGAGGTCTGATCGGCTAGATCGGTGCGCGGAAGGTCCAGTCCCGCCTCGCCCCAGCCCGTCCGCATGAACTGTGACCACGCGTCGGTGACGGCAGGATCGTGGGTTTCGGTGCCGGTCGATCCGGGTTCGGCTGCGGGGTTCGATTCGCTACCAGACATACCGCCAGCCTACGGCCATACCTAGTTATCTGGCCCGTTGAGACTAGGCTTGGTCCATGGGATCGACGGCGGCCACCAGCGAGGACACCCGCATGGTGACTGCCTTGGTTCGGCTCCACGACGCATTGACACGGGTCAGACTGCCGTTGGATCTCGCCTCCGCAGCCGACCAGGGACCTTCGCTGACCGAGATCACCGCTCAGTTGGGTGACTACGTCATCCCGCGTTCGATGGCGGTGGACGCCCCCTTGCTGACGGTGGTCGGCGGTTCCACCGGAGCGGGTAAGTCGACCCTGGTGAACTCGTTGGTGGGCCGACGGGTGAGCGCGTCCGGGGTGCTGCGGCCGACCACCAGATCACCAGTGCTGGTGCACCACCCTGCGGATTCGGACTGGTTCGGTCCGGATCGACTGCTGCCGGACCTGATCAGGTCCTCGACCTCATCGGATGATCCTGGGGCTCTTCAGTTGGTCTCGACCGACCTGATCCCGCAGGGCTTGGCGGTGCTCGACGCTCCCGACGTCGATTCGGTTGAGGAGGCCAACCGGGTGCTGGCCGCTCAGTTGCTGGCCGCAGCCGATATGTGGTTGTTCGTCACCTCTGCGGCCAGGTACGCCGACCAGGTGCCGTGGGAGTTTCTGCGTGCCGCAGCCGAACGCTCCACCGCCGTGGCGGTGGTCCTCGATCGCACCGCACCCGAGTCCGCCCAGACAGTGGCTGCGCATCTGGCGCGGATGCTCATCGCGCGGGGACTCAAGGACAGCCCTCTGTTCGTTCTCACCGAAGGCACCGTCGAGAACGACGGGCTTCTCGCTCCGGAGTCGGTCAAAGAGATCCGTGTCTGGCTGGAGATGTTGGCCCACGACTCCGAGGCCCGCCGTTCCGTGGTCACTCAGACCCTCACCGGAGCGATTCGCTCGGTGGCGCGCCGCACGTTCCCGATTGCCGACGCGGTGGCCGACCAGGTGGCCGTCGCCGAGCAGCTGCGGGCCGACGCAGTCGCGGCCTACGACTCCGCGACCTCCGAGGTGATGTCGGCCACCGCTGACGGCACGTTGTTGCGGGGTGAGGTGTTGGCCCGGTGGCAGGAGTTCGTCGGCACCGGAGAACTGCTCAAGTCGCTGGAAACCAGAGTCGGCAGGCTCCGGGACCGTGTCGTCGGAGCCGTCAAGGGCAAACCGCAGCAGGTCGAACGGATCCAGGTCGCGGTCGAGTCGGGGCTAGAACTGCTCATCCTCGAACACGCCGAGCAGGCAGCCGAACGCGCCGCCGTCGCGTGGCGGCAGACCGAGGCAGGGCGCAGACTGCTGGCCAGTTCCGCGCCAGACCTGTCCCGTGCATCGAGGTCGCTGCGACCCGCCGCCGAGCGAGCAGTGCGGGACTGGCAGGCCGGCGTACTGGAGATGGTGCGCTCGCAAGGTGCCGACAAACGCAGCACCGCCCGCGTCTTGGCCCTCGGGGTCAACGGGCTGTCGGTCTCGTTGATGATGGTGGTCTTCGCCACCACGGCCGGCGTCACCGGCGCCGAGGCCGGAATCGCCGGCGGATCCGCAGTGCTGGGACAGAAACTTCTCGAAGCGGTCTTCGGCGACCAGGCCGTGCGCACTCTGGTCGAGCGCGCGCGCGGCCAACTCCAGGAACGGCTCCAGGTGCTTCTCGCGTCCGAACGGGCCCGCTACACCGACCTCGTCGACGGTTTGGGTCTGACTCAGTCGACCGCCGAGGCGCTGCGTCAGGCCGCCCGAGGCGTCGATGACGCACGATTCGGTCTGTGACCGACGCGGGTGCGGCCGCCCTGGTGCCCACTGACATAGGGTTGCCGATGTGAGTGCACTGGTCGATGCTGCCCGGAAGGCCTTCAGCCGGGGGTCGGACATCGACGCGTCCGCAGAGTCCTTGATCGCCGCGGTCGACGCCGCTCAGACCCGCCTGGACCCGGCCACCCTGGACGAAGTCCGCACTGTCGCCCAACGCGCCGGTGCCCGTCTCCGCCTCTCCGCGGACCACACAGTGGTGGCCTTGGCCGGCGCCACCGGTTCGGGCAAGTCGTCGACCTTCAACGCGCTCACCGGCCTCGAACTTGCTGCCGTCGGAGTGCGGCGACCGACCACCTCCTGGGCCACGGCCTGCGTGTGGGGCGCCGACGGGGCCGCCGAGATACTGGACTGGTTGGGCATCCCGCCTCGGCACCAGACCACTCGTGACTCCATGCTGGACACCAGGACGGAGGGGTCCGCGCTCGACGGTGTCGTGCTGCTCGACCTGCCGGATCACGACTCGACCGAGGTTTCCCACCATCTCGAGGTGGAGCGCCTGGTGGTGCTCGCGGACCTGGTCGTGTGGGTGCTCGATCCCCAGAAGTATGCCGATGCGGCGATCCACGACCGTTTCCTCAAGCCGATGGCCAGCCACTCCGCGGTCATGGTGGCGGTGCTCAACCACATCGATGAGGTGGCTGAAGACCGTCGCGACGCGATGATCGCCGATGTGCGTCGCCTGCTGGATGCCGACGGTCTGGCCGAGGTCCCGGTGTTGGCGATTTCGGCGCGCAACGGCGACGGGGTCGAGGCCCTGCGAACCGAGATCGCCTCCCGGGCGGCTGCCAAGAAGGCCACCAGGAGCAGGGTGCGGGCCGACCTACGCCAGATCGCCGAGCGACTCCAGAAGGAATCAGGCACCGCCGAGGCTCCCGGCATCAGCGCCGATCGGGTCGCGTCGGTGGAGGCGGCGCTGTCCGAGGCCGCCGGCATCGGGACGGTCGTGGAGGCCGTCCACCGGGCCACCAAGGTGCGAGTCGATCGCGCCACGGGCTGGCCGTTGATCTCGTGGATCTCCCGACTCAAGCCCGACCCGCTCAAGCGCCTCCATCTAGACCTTGGGTCGGCCGGAAAGGAGTTGGCCGGAACCGCACGCACCTCGGTGCCCGAGGCGACCGGCGTGCAACGTGCCTTGGTCGACAGCGAGATCCGATCGCTCGCCTCGGACGCGTCCGAGGGCCTGACCCAACCTTGGGTTGACGCGATCCGCCGGGCGTCGGTGTCTCGGCTCGACGACATCAACGACGGCCTGGACGCAGCGGTGGCCGGCACCGACCTCGGTGTCGCCAAGTTGCCCGTATGGGCCGGCCTGGTGCGGGCGCTGCAGTGGTTGCTGATCGTTGCCGCGGTGGCCGGCTTCGGATGGGCTGTGGCTGCTCACTTCTCCGGCACCCTGGACGACGAGTCGACGGCGAAGGTCGGCGGAGTGTCCCTGCCTCTGGTGGTGGGGATCGGTGCAGTGCTGGCGGGCCTGGTGCTCGCTGGGGTGTGCCGAGTGTTGGTGCGAGTCACTGCCCGCAACCGGGCGGCGTCGGCCGAACGTCGGCTGCGCTCTGCGGTGCACCAGGTCTGCGAAGACCTGGTGATCGCCCCGATCCGGGTCGAACTCGACGCCTACGGAGTAACCCGGGCCGGGATCCTCGCGGCCCTCGACTGACTGGGGCCGTCCGGCGTCCACAGACAAGCGCTCCTCCGCATTTCTCCACAGCCTCGGCGAGAATCGACGCGGTCGGGTCGGGACCCGCACACATCGTGGTGGTGATGTCGCCGCGTGGTGTGGCGGCCCGACGAAATGAGGAACCGTGATGAACCAGGTCCATGTGGTGCTCCAGGGGTATGTAGGCACCCGTCCCACCCTTCGCAAGGCGGGGGAGGTCGAGGTGGCCAACTTCCGTCTGGCCAGCACTCCGTCGCGTTTCGACCGGGTCTCGGGGGAGTGGGTCAACGAGGAGACCCAGTGGTACACCGTGAGCTGTTGGCGACGGCTGGCCAGCAATGTCGCCGATAGCCTGCGCAAGGGCGATCCGGTGGTCGTCAGCGGCCGACTCACCCACGTCAAATATGTCAACAAGGACGGCGTCATCTCGGTCAGCGAAGAGATCGAGGCCGAAGCCATCGGCCCCGACCTGAGCCGGTGCCGGACCCACCTGATGGCTGGCCGGGTCGACGCGGAGGCTCCGGCGGAGACCGACCGGGCCGCGCTGGACCGTCTCGTCGACCAGACCGACGGGGCCGTCGATGGTGACCGGAATGCGGAACTGGTCGGCTCCTGAGCCGTCCGGCTTGCGGTGGGTCCGGGGCGAATGTGCCCCGGACCCTTTGCCTGTCTAGTCTTCACACCATGGCCGAGTACATCCTTTCCCTGCGCAACGTCCGCAAGGCCCACGGCGACAAGGTCGTTTTGGACAACGTCACCATGTCGTTCCTGCACGGCGCCAAGATCGGTGTGGTGGGTCCCAACGGAATGGGCAAGTCGTCGCTGCTCAAGATCATGGCGGGCCTCGATCAGCCCAACAACGGAGATGTGGTCCGCGACCCTGACTCGACCGTGGGGATGCTCCAGCAGGAACCGCCCCTCACTGAGGGCAAGACGGTCCTGGAGAACGTCGAGGAAGCCGTCTCGGAGATCAAGGGCAAGATCGACCGTTACAACGACATCTCTGCCCAAATGGCCGACCCCGACGCCGATTTCGACACCTTGCTCGCCGAGATGGGGGAACTGCAGGAGGATCTGGATCACGCGAACGCCTGGGATCTGGACTCCAGGCTCGACCAGGCCATGGATGCTCTGCGCTGCCCGCCACCGGACGTGTTGGTCGACAACCTCTCCGGTGGTGAACGTCGTCGCGTCGCCCTGTGCAAGTTGCTGCTCCAGCAGCCCGACCTGCTGCTGCTCGATGAACCGACCAACCACCTAGACGCTGAGTCCGTGCAATGGCTCGAGGGCCACCTGAAGTCTTATCCGGGCGCCGTCCTGGCAGTCACCCACGACCGTTACTTCCTCGACAATGTGGCCGAGTGGATCGCCGAGGTGGACCGAGGCTCGATCCACGGCTACGAAGGCAACTACTCCACCTATCTGGAGACCAAGAAGGACCGTCTCAAGGTCGAGGGCCTCAAGGATGCCAAGCGCGCCAGGATGCTGGAGAAGGAGTTGGAGTGGGTCCGCTCCAACGCCAAGGGCCGCCAGGCCAAGTCCAAGGCCCGTCTGCAGCGCTATGACGAGTTGGCGGCCGAGGCCGACAAGGCCCGCAAGATCGACGCCGCCGATATCAACATCCCGCCGGGTCCGCGGTTGGGTGACGTCGTGCTGGAGGGCAGGCACCTGACCAAGGGCTTCGAGGATCGGGTGTTGTGGAACGACATCTCCTTCACCTTGCCTCGCGCGGGCATCGTCGGCGTCGTCGGACCCAACGGTGTCGGCAAGACCACTCTGTTTCGGATGATCACCGGCTCGGAGAAGCCCGACTCGGGTGAGTTGGTCGTCGGTCAGACGGTGAAGATCTCCTACGCCGACCAGTCTCGCGCCAACATCGACGCCACCAAGAACGTCTGGGAGGTCGTCTCCGACGGCCTCGACTTCATCAAGGTCGCGAACTTCGAGATGAACAGCCGCGCCTACGTGGCCAGCTTCGGGTTCAAGGGTGCAGACCAGCAGAAGAAGGCCGGAGTCCTGTCCGGCGGTGAGCGCAACCGCCTCAACCTGGCGTTGACCCTCAAGATGGGCGGCAACATGCTGCTCCTCGACGAACCGACCAACGACCTCGACGTGGAGACGCTGTCCGCCCTCGAGGACGCCCTGCTCGACTTCCCCGGCTGCGCGGTGGTCACCTCCCACGACCGGTGGTTCCTCGACCGGGTAGCCACCCACATCCTCGCCTGGGAAGGCACCGAGGACGAGGAAGGCAACTGGTTCTGGTTCGAGGGCAACTTCGCCTCGTATGAGGAGAACAAGATCGAACGCCTCGGGCTGGAGGCGGCTCGTCCGCACCGGGTCACCCACCGGCGTCTAACCCGCGACTGAGGTGCCCGGCATCCCGGGCAGCCTCACCGGGTCAGGCAGTCACCCCGGGAGTCAGTCGGAGTTGATCATGAACGTCGCCGCGCTGGTCACGTACTCCCAGAACCTGGCGTCCTGCTCGGGAGTGAGCGCGGCTTCGTCGAGCCCGGCACGGAAGTGGGTCAGCCAGCGGTCCCGGGCCTGGAGGTCGACCCGGAACGGGGCGTGCCGCATCCGCAGGCGTGGGTGGCCGCGTTGCTCGGAGTAGGTGGTCGGGCCGCCCCAGTACTGGCATAGGAACAGGAAGAAACGTTCCTCGGCGGGCCCGAGGTCCTCCTCGGGATAGATCGGTCTCAGCAGGTCGTCGGTGGCCACCCCGGCGTAGAAGCGATGCACGATCGTGCGGATCGTGTCCTGGCCGCCGATCTCGTCGAAGAAGGTCTGCTGATCGTCCATGTCCACTCCATTGTGCCCTCCTGGTCCTTGCGGCCCCTAGTCGGGAGCCTCGGCCGGCTGGACCTGCCCCGTCGGCCTCGGCGGGGTGCTGTCGGCGAAGGCGATGTGCTCGTTGTCGAAACGCCGTTTGACCCGCGCCCGGATCTCGCGGGCGACCCGCCATTGCTGGAGCGGTTGGGTCTTCACCATCAGGCGCAGCGTGACGCCGTCGGTTCCGAAGCTTTCGATCCCGGTCACCTCGGGTTCCTCCACCAACACTTCCCTCAGGTCGTCGTCGTCCCAGACGTCGGCAGCCACGTCGTGAAGGATCGCAGAGGCTTGATTGAGGTCGGAGGTGTAGGCCACCACCACGTCCACGACTGCCCGCGCCCAGCCTTGGGAGTTGTTGGCGACGCGCAGGATCTGGCCGTTAGGGACATACCAGACCGTCCCGTTGATGTCGCGGGCTCGGGTGACCCGCAACGACACAGCCTCGACCGTTCCCGACATCTCGCCGAGGTCGACCACGTCTCCGACCCCGAGTTGGTCCTCCAGGATCATGAAGGTGCCGGACAGGAAGTCCTTGACCAGGGACTGGGCGCCGAAGCCCAGTGCGAGCCCGGCGATGCCGGCCGAGGCGATGATCGGGGCGATATTGATGCCGAGTTCGGCCAGGATCATCGTGCCGACCACGGCGATGATCAATATGGTGACCATCGACTTGAGCGCGTCGCCGATGGTGCGCGTGCGCTGGACCCGCCGGTCCGGGTTGGAGATCGCCTCCTCCCAACGGCCGGGAAGGACTCCGGCTTCCGCGCGCCGAACGACGCGGTCGATGACCCTGTACAGCGCCCACCGAACCAGGACGCCGAGCATGACGAGCATCACCACCGTCAACGGTTTGCCGATGAAGTTGCCGGCCAGGTCGGCGAGATCCTGGTTGCTGGTGCGTTCGAAGACCCACTCACAGACGTTCTCGTCAGGGGTACACGTGCTTGCTGCCATGGGGTCCATTATCGTTGGGTCATGTTCGCGATCCGCCTGCGCCGTTCCGTCACCGTGATGACCACCTTGCTTTTCACGCTCCTCGTGACCACTGCGACAGCCCACGCCGACGTGCCGACCGGGTGGACCAGTGACACGACCGTCTCGTTCTGGGACTACGTCGTGGTGCTGGTGCTGATCCCAGGCGCTCTGGCGGCGACGATCATCGTGGTCTGCTTGGCCGCCATGCGCGGCAGGGGCACCGACTGAGTCATCTCAGATCACTGACGCGTCGGCCTCTTGGGCGATGATGCCGCGTCGGATTTCGTCCAGCGCGTCGCGAACATACTTCTTCGCACCGACACCGGCCGACGTGGTCGCGAGCCAGTCTTCGATCATGGCGACCGCTTCGGGCGAGTTCAGCATCCTCGGGAACCCGTACTCCAGCGCGACCGATGCCTTCTGGGCACCGATGTGGCTCCATAGGGTGTCGGCGGCGGTGAGCAGTTTCGGAAGGAACGGCATCAACAGTTCCTCCTGACCGATTCGGGCGAACGAGGTGTAGATCGACCGGGCGGTCTCGTTGGGAGTGGTCGGGTCTTGCCACCCCTTGGCGAATGCGGCGGCCTTGGCCTCGGCGGTCGGAAGGGCGGCCCGCGCCTCCCACGCCTTCTCCTGGCCGGTGTTGGAGCCGTCCCGGGCAGCCTCGGCGGCGATCTCATCCTCGCCGACAGCTCCGGCCGCAGCCAGACCGATCAACACATACCACCGCATCGGCTGGTCGACTGCGAGTCCCTGCGGCGCCCAGTCACCGCTGAGCAGGCCGCGCAGGTCGGCGATGGTCTGGTCGCCCACGGGGGCACCGGGCACCTGACCGCGCAGGAGTTCACCGGCGCCGGTGTAACGGTGCACGAAACTCAGTTGAGCGTCCGAGCCCGGCTCAGCGGTCAGGATCAATTCACGCAGGCCGGCCTCCCAGCGCTCTTGGAGGGCTCGGCGCTTGGACGGGTGCGCGTAAGCGTTGATGGCGAGTTCGGCGTAGTGGGGGGTGCGGGTCAGCCCCCACGAGTCGGTCTCGCTGCCGATGTTGGCCAGCACGAGGTCGACGAACTCGGCTGCCGGCATTTCGCCGTCGCGGGTCATGTCCCAGGCCGCTCCCCACACCAGTGCCCGCGCCAGCGAGTCGGGAATCTGTGACAACGAGGTCAGGGCGGTGGCCAGCGAACGATCGTCCAGGCGGATCTTGGCGTAGGTCAGGTCCTCGTCATTGAGCAGCAGCAGGTCCGGCTGCTTCATCCCGACGGCCTGGGGAATCTCGGTCAGGGCACCCTCGACGTCGATCTCCAGGTAGCTGCTCCGGGTCAGGGAGCCGTCGTCGCCCAGGTCGTAGAAGCCGACGCCGGTGCGGTGGCGACGCAGCGTCGGGTGTGCCGCAGGAGCGGTCTGCCGCACCGCGAGGCTGGCATAGCTCCCGTTCGCGTCGAGGGTGAACTCCGGGGTGAAGGTGTTGACCTCGCTGGTCTGCAGCCATTCGGCGGCCCAGCTGGTCAGTTCGCGGCCCGACGCGGCCTCGAGGTGACCCAGCAGGTCGGCGAAGGTGGCATTCGACCAGGCGAACTCCTTGAAATAGGACGACAGTCCGGCCAGGAACGGCTCCTTGCCGACCCAGGCGACCAACTGCTTGAGCACCGAGGCGCCCTTGGCGTAGGTGATCATGTCGAAGCTGACCTCGATCTCGGCGAGATCGTTGATCGGCGGCGCGATCGGGTGGGTGGTGGAGAGCTGGTCGGCGCGGTAGCCGGTCTGCTTGCGCGCATTGGTGAACCCGGTCCAGGCATCGGTGAACTCGGTGGCCTCCACCTCCGCCTGATAGCAGGCCCATTCGGCGAACGACTCGTTGAGCCACAGGTCGTTCCACCACTTCATGGTGACCAGGTCGCCGAACCACATGTGGGCCATCTCATGGAGGATGATCGAGGCCCGGAACTCATACAGGCTGCGCGGGGCGCGCCCCTGGGGCACGTATTCGTCCTTGATGGTCACGCAGCCGGCGTTCTCCATGGCGCCCATGTTGTATTCGGGCACGAAGAGCTGGTCGTACTTGCCGAACGGATAGGCGATGCCGAAGGCTCCCTCGAAATACTCGAAACCCTGTTTGGTCAGAGCGAAGACGTTGTCGGCGTCCATCGCCGCGGCGATCGAGGCACGGCAGAAGACGCCGAGCGGGATGTCGCCGAAGGTGCCGTGATAGACGTCGGTCCATTCCACATAGTCCCCGGCCACGATGGCGGCCAGATAGGTGGACATGGTGTGGGTGGGCTCGAACGCCCAGACCGCTGTGCCCTGACCGGCAGGAACCGGAGTAGGCGAGGCCATGTTGGACACGACCTTCCAGTGGGCCGGCGCGGTGACGGTGAACTGGTAAGTGGACTTCAGGTCTGGCTGCTCGAAGGTCGCGAACACGCGGCATGCGTCAGGGACCTCGAACTGGGAGTAGAGGTAGACCTTGGCGTCGGACGGGTCGACGAAGTGGTGGATACCCTCGCCGGAGTGGCTGTAGGCCATGTCTGCCGCGATGACGAGCACGTTCTCGGCGGCCAGATCACTCAACTGGACCCGGAAGCCGTCGTACACCTCGGCAGGGTCCAGGCTCGCACCGTTGAGGCTGATCGTGTCGATCCGGGCAGCGATAAGGTCGGCCCACGTCGATGAGCCCGGCTCGCTGCACGTGAAGGCGATGGTGGTGGTGGACGCGAAGGTGGTGACACCCGCGGTGGTGGCCTCGCTCAGATCCAGTGCGACCTGATAACCGGTCGCGTCGAGGATGGCGGCGCGGCCGGCGGCTTCGACTTGGGTGATGTTGATCCCTGCAGACATGCCCGTCAGTCTGTCACGCACGCGCGGTGTCCTTGAGGTCAGGCGTCAGCAGTCTTTGCGGGGCTGCCACCGAAGCGACAAAGTACAACTTTGTAATTCCGCCACGCCGGTTACGGTGCTTGACAATTTTCCCTAGAGTGCTCGGGTGCCCCTTGTGTCACAGGTGTCCCAACCTGACCGCCCCGATGTTCGTCGAGCAGGAACGACGGCCCCGGTGCGGGTGTTGGCGACCGGTCTGGTGATCGGGGTGATGCTGAGCCTGGTCACGATGCTCACCCCCGCTCCGTCGTCGGCGACCTACACGATGATCTGTTCCGGCTTCGCCGACTGCAAGGCCAAGGGCTACAAGACCTACGACTATCAAAACCAGATGTCGACGATGTGGTGGCGAATGTATGCCGGCCGCAACTGTGTCAACTACGCGGCTTGGCGGATGGTGAGGGCGGGGCTGCCGAACGTGCGCCCGTGGACGGGTTCGGGCAACGGAGAGAACTGGGGCAACGCGAACTCGGCGATCACCGACAACGACCCGATGGTGGGCTCGGTCGCCTGGTGGGACTCCAACCAGGGCGGCGCCAGTTCCTACGGGCACGTCGGCGTCGTGGAACGGGTGGTGTCGGCCTCAGAGATCTGGGTGTCGGAATCGAACTGGGGCAGCGACTTTTCCTGGCGAGTCATCTACAAGGGTGACAACCGGTGGCCAACCGGCTTCATCCACTTCAAGGACCAAGCCGTCGAAGTGACCCGCGCGCCCGTCATCACCGCATCCCCCAAGGTCGGGGAGCGGGTCAGGCTCGACAAGGGCCGCTACACCCGCAAGGCGACCACCAACGTCAGTTGGTATGTCAACGGCCGCCAGGTCTCCGGAGCAACCGGCACCAGTTTCACCCCCGGCCCCAAGAAGCTCGGCAAGACCATCACCGCCAAGGTGGGCGCCAAGGCGGCGGGTTTCGCCTCGGTCACGGCCGAGGCTCCCGGCGCGGCCGTCGCCAAGGGCGACCTGAGCGTGGCCAGCGTTCCAGCGATCACCGGAAACCCCCAGGTGGAGGAGAAACTCACCGTGGCCGGCGCGGAGTTCAGTCCGCCGGCAACAGGCCAACGAGTGCAGTGGTTCGCCGACGGTGAACCGATCACCGGCGCCACCGAGGCCACGTTGACCCTCGCCCGAGCCCAAGCAGACGCGATGATCACGGTCGCGGTCACGGGCCGGCGCGGCAAGGCCTACCGACCCCAGACGACATCGTCTGCCGTCGTCGGTCCGGTGCTCGCCCCGCAGATCCAGGTCACCCAACCTGCCACCGTGGCGGGTACCCCGCACCTGGGAGTCCCACTGACGGTGGAGCCGGGCGCGTTCGAACCGAGCAGCGCGGTGCCGCGCTACCGGTGGCTGCGTGACGGGGAGAAGATCACCGGTGCCATCACCGACCGCTACACTCCGACCGCCGCCGATGTCGGCCACACGTTGGCAGTGCGGGTGATCCTCGAGCGGTCGAAGTACCTCCCGATCAGCACCATCTACGACCTACCAGGCCAGGTCACCACCGACGCCCGACTCACCCTGCGGCCGCGGGGCCGCAAGGATGCCGTGCTGGTGCGGGCGAGTGTCGAGGCACCGGGGGTGCCGAGCGTCTCAGGCAAGGCGATCGTGCGGGTCGGGTCTCAGTCCGAGACCGTCGACATCGTCGACGGACAGATCCGCGTGCGGATCCCGGTGGTCACCGGTCAGCGCAAGGTCACCGTCACCTACGCCGGCACCAGTTTGATCCTCGGCGCCAAGCTCAGCACCACCGTGACCGTCTCCTGAGCCAGTCCCGGTCGGTCGGGAATCGCTGGTGGGGCGCACGTGTTGGAGGTAGTCATGAGCGATGCTGACTTCTGGTTCGACCCCGCCTGCCCTTTCGCCTGGCTCTCGTCTCGCTGGATCCTGGAGGTGGAGAAGGTCCGCGACATCAAGGTGTCCTGGCACATCATGAGCCTGGCGTTCCTCAACGAGGACAAGGACATCG
This sequence comes from Nocardioides sp., assembly GCA_051306135.1. GTDB lineage: Bacteria > Actinomycetota > Actinomycetes > Propionibacteriales > Nocardioidaceae > Nocardioides. The sequence continues at coordinate 53,797 of JBPPMQ010000089.1, forward strand.
CTGAGGAATACCGCGAGTTTCTCAAGACCGCGTGGGAGCCGGTCCGGGTCTGCATGGCCGTGGAGGAGAAGTTCGGTCGCGACGCGTTGGCGCCGCTCTACACCGCGCTCGGAACCGCGCGCCACGTCGACGGCAAGGAGTTCACTCGTGACGTCGTCGAGGACGCGCTGCGCGAATCCGGCCTGCCGACCGAGTTGGCTGACGCGATGACAGACTCCTCCTACGACGAAGCGATCCGGAAGTCTCACCGAGCCGGCATGGACCAGGTCGGCAACGAGGTCGGCACCCCGACGATCGCCTTCAACGGAACCGCCTTCTTCGGCCCGGTGCTGTCCAAGACTCCGCGGGGTGAAGAGGCCGGCAAACTGTGGGACGCGTTCGTGACGTTGGCGGACTACCCCTACTTCTACGAGCTGAAGCGTTCGCGCACTCACGACCTCGACTTCACCTGAGGGGCTCACTGGGATGGTGGGTCACTAGGATTGCCAGGTGAACGATTACCGGGTGAGCAAGGTTCTGTCAGCAGTCGCCTGGCCGTATGCCAACGGTCCGCGCCACATCGGCCACGTGGCCGGTTTCGGTGTGCCCTCCGACGTCTTCTCCCGCTACATGCGGATGGCCGGGCACGACGTGCTGATGGTCTCGGGCTCCGACGAGCACGGCACTCCCATTCTGATCGCGGCTGATGAGGCCGGGGTGTCTCCTCAGGAACTGGTCGACGTCAACCACCGTCGGATCGTGGAGGACCTAGTCGGACTCGGGCTGACCTATGACCTCTACACCCGCACCACCACGGGCAACCACCATGCCGTGGTCCAGGAACTGTTCACCGGAGTCAACGACAACGGCTACTTCGTCGAGCAGACCACCAAGGGCGCGATCTCACCCTCGACCGGCCGGACTCTGCCCGATCGCTACATCGAGGGCACCTGCCCGATCTGTGGCTATGACGGTGCCCGCGGCGACCAGTGCGACAACTGCGGCAACCAGCTCGATCCCGCGGACCTGATCGACCCCAGGTCGAAGATCAACGGGGAGACACCGGAGTTCATCGAGACCCAGCACTTCTTCCTCGACCTGCCGGCGCTGGCCGATGCTCTGGCCGAGTGGCTCGACGAACGCGAAGCGACGGGCCTGTGGCGCCCCAACGTGATCAAGTTCAGCCAGAACATCCTCAAGGAGATCCGGCCGCGGGCGATGACCCGTGACATCGACTGGGGCATCGCGGTCCCTCTCGACGGATGGCGCGACAACCCGACCAAGAAGCTCTATGTCTGGTTCGACGCAGTCGTCGGTTACCTCTCGGCGTCCATCGAGTGGGCTCGGCGCACCGACAACCCCGACGCCTGGCGGGACTGGTGGAACCCCTCCTCGGATGGCGGCCCGGAGCCCCGGTCCTACTACTTCATGGGCAAGGACAACATCACCTTCCACTCTCAGATCTGGCCCGCGGAACTGCTTGCCTACGCCGGCAAGGGTGACAAGGGTGGCAAGCCGGGTAAGTACGGCGAACTCACCCTGCCCACTGAGGTGGTCTCCAGCGAGTTCTTGACGATGGAGGGCAAGAAGTTCTCCTCCTCCCGCAAGGTCGTGATCTACGTGCACGACCTGCTCAGCCGCTACCAGGCCGACGCCTTCCGCTACTTCGTTGCGGTTGCCGGGCCGGAGTCCCAGGACTCCGACTTCAGTTGGGCCGAGTTCGTCCGGCGCACCAACGACGAGTTGGTCGCCGGCTGGGGCAACCTGGTCAACCGCACTGCCAACCTGGTCGCCAAGAACTTCGGTGAGATCCCCGCATCCGGTGCGCTCGATCCGGCCGACGTGGAGATCCTCGCCACCGTCGAGTCGGCCTTCGCCGGCGTCGGCGACCTGATCGGCGGGCATCGGCAGAAGGCCGCCATCGGGGAGGCCATGCGAGTTGTCGGCGAGGTCAACCGCTATGTCTCGGACTCCGAGCCCTGGAAGATCAAGCAGGACCCGCAGCGGCTGGGCACCGTGCTGCACGTGATGGCGCAGTGCGTGGCGGACCTCAACCTGATCCTCAGCCCGTTCTTGCCGTTCTCGGCGAACAAGGTCGATGCGATTCTGGGGGGCAGCGGACAGATTGCGCCACTGCCGGTCATCGAGGAGGTCGAGGACCTCGACCTCGAGGGTCGCAGCTATCCGGTGATCACCGGCGACTACGCCGGCGTACCCACGTGGCAGCGGCACCCGGTCGTGGTGGGAGCGACGGTGGCCAAACCGGAGCCGATCTTCGTCAAGCTCGACCCGTCGATCATCGAGGAGGAGCTCGCCCGGCTGGGCTGAGCGCCTGCACCGGCCCCGCGGGCAGTTGAGTCGTCGGGCACAATCTGGACATGCAGATCGACCCGATCGAGGTGCTCAGGACCCGACGCAGCGTGAAGTGGTCCAGGTACGGCCCGCAGGTGCTGCCGTTGTTCGTAGCCGAGATGGACTACCCCGTGGCTGCCCCGATCCGGGAGACCCTGACCGAGATGGTCGCTGCCTCGGATCTCGGCTACGCGATGGCTCCGGGTCGGCTGGGCGAGGCGTTCGCCGGCTTCGCGGCACGACGGTGGGGCTGGCAGGTGCAGCCCGATCGGGTTCGCACCACCACCGACGTCGCAACCGCGATCGTCGAGGTGTTGCGCCAGGCGATCCGGCCGGGCGACGGCGTGGTGATCACCCCGCCGATCTACCCGCCGTTCTACGACGTGGTCCCGGAGGCTGGCGGCACGGTGGTCGAGGTGCCGCTGACCTGCGCACCCCACGGCTGGGATCTCGACATCGCCGGCATCGAGGCGGCGCTGTCCTCGGGGCGCGCTCGCGCGGTGCTGATTGCGAACCCCCACAATCCGCTCGGTGTGATCTCCTCGCGGCTGGTCGAGCTGTCCGAGGTCGCTGCGCGGCACGGTGCGGTGGTGGTCGCCGATGAGATCCATGGCCCGTTGACCCAGCAACCCGGGGCCTTCACGCCGTTCCTGTCGGTTGGCCCCGCGGCCCGTCAGGTGGGAGTCTGCGTGACCAGTGCGAGCAAGTCGTGGAACCTCGCCGGCACCAAGTGCGCGGTGATGGTGGCAGCCTCCTCGGCCACGACCGCTCTGCTGGACTCCATGTATGACGAGGTCGGCTTCCGCACCTCGCTGCTGGGCCTTCACGCCAACATCACCGCCTTCAGCGACCCGGCCTGCGAAGCCTGGCTCGACGATGCGCTCTCGGCGATCGCGGAGTCGTCGGCTCTGCTGTCCGCCGAACTCGCCGAGCACCTGCCCGAGGTGGTCTACGAACCGGGAGCGGCCACCTATCTGGCGTGGCTGGACTTCCGAGCGCTACCGGAATGGGGCGACGACCCGTCCGAGTTGGCACTGCACCGTGGGGTGGCCATCAACCCTGGCCCGTCGTTCGGCACCCAGGGCCGTGGCTTCGCGCGCCTCAACCTGGCCAGCGCCCCCGAGGTGATCGGTGAGGCCGTGCGCCGGTTGGCGGGTTGACCGGACCGGCTCAGCCGGCGATCCGGCGGATCTGTGCCGCGACGGCCGGGAGGCCGGCGGTGATCAAGTCGGTCACCTCGGCATAGACCCGGACGGACTTGCCGATCGGGTCGGGCACGTCGAGATTCGAGCGGCCGACCCTGGCGCGGGCAGCCGAGATCGACCGAACTCGTTGCTTCGTGGTTGCCCCGGACGGCACGAGATCGGGGAGTGTGAGATCGGGGGGTGTGAGATCGGGGAGTGTTGCGAGTGCGGCGAACTCCAGCCAAGTGAAGGTGCGGTGCAGCCCAGCGGGGGAGCGCTGCACCACTTCGGTGCGAAGATCCTCAGTCATGGTCAGCACCAGGTCGGCGCCGGCGGCCATCGACGTGGTCAGCCGGGTGGCCCTGTGACCGGTCGGATCGCCCCCGAGTCGCGACAACTGCTCTGCCGAGTGCGGCGACATCGGTGCACCCACCGGTGCGACCGTGCCTGCGCTGGCCACCACGAATCCGTCGCCAAGTTCGGCGGCCAGCAGCCGTTCGGCCAGCGGGGACCGACAGACGTTTCCTGCACAGACCACCAGCACGAACACGCGCCAAGTCTGCCATGCTCTGCCGCTGGCACCATCGGAAAGGTGTCGGAAGGTGCGTCCCCAGACAAGGATTGAGGCCGCCCCCGGTGATCCCCCGATCACCTAGGACGGCCTCACGAAGCCTTCATCGCAGAACCAGCCCCCCGGCGGGTCCGCGGTCTCGTCGGCCTTGGGAGTTAGCCGACTCGCGAGCTTCGAGTTTATCCCCCTGCATTGGCTCCCGGTTGATCACTCTTCCCCCCGGAGAAGCGATCGAGACGGTCACCGTTGTCAACTGTGTGTCCCCCCGGACCTTGCTGACAGAGGAAACACTACGGACCTATGGCACACGCTAGGTGCCACGAATATCCAACCGGAAGTAACAGAACATCCACAAGATGAGGGTTGGCGTACCCATTCTCGGCGACGGCGTTACACGTCGGTTTCCCGGGAGCCCCACACGTCACGCAGGTCATAACGACCGGCCTCGTCGAGTTGGCGGTAGTCGCAGCTGGACGCGTCTCGGTCGGGACGCCAGCGTTTGAACTGGGCGGTGTGTCGGAACCGGCGACCTTCCAGATGGTCGTAGCCGACTTCGAGGACCCGTTCGGGACGAAGCGGCACGAACGAAAGGTCCTTACCCTGCGACCAGCGAGACTGGGTGCCAGGGACCCGGTCTGGGTTGGCCACCGCCCAACCGGCCGATCCGGCCGATCCGGTCGATGCCCACTGGCCCCAGGGATGGTCGGCCAGAGCTGTCTCCAGGCCGTTGAGTTCTGCCCACAGTTCGGCGCGACGCTTCTCGGTGAAGCTCGCGGCCACCCCGACGTGCTGGAGCCTGGGGAAACCGTCGTCGTCAGTGGCCCACAACCCGAGTAGGAGGCTTCCCACGAGTCGACGCTGCGGCGTGGAGGCCTTGTGCTCGCGCATGCCGGCCAGCACCACGTCGGCGGTGCGGGCGTGCTTGATCTTGATCATGGTGCGTTGGTTGGGCGCGTAGATACCGTCCAGCGGCTTGGCCACTACCCCATCGAGGCCGGCGCCCTCGAAGGAGGTGAACCACTCCCGTGCCACTGCCGGGTCGGTGGTGACCCGGGTCAGATGCAGCGGTGCCTGTATGCCGGCCAACATCGACTCCAGACGCTGACGCCGTATCCGCATCGGCGTGCCGGTCAGGTCCTCGGCGCCCTCGGCGAGCAGATCGAAAGCGACGTACGAGGCAGGCACCGCCTGGCTGAGCATGGTGATCCGTGACGCCGCCGGGTGGATGCGTTGCTGCAGCATCTCGAACTCCAGTCGGCTGCGACCGTCGTCGTCGGCCAGTGCAACCACGATCTCTCCATCGAGCACACAACGGTGGGGCAGTTGGGCACGCATCGCCTCGACGACTTCGGGGAAGTATCGGGTCAGCGGCTTGGTGTTGCGGCTGCCCAGTTCGATGTCGTCGCCGTCCTTGAAGACCAGGCAGCGGAAACCGTCCCACTTGGGCTCGAACAGCACGTCCTCGCCCTTATCGAAGAAGGTGGCAGGTGCCGGCTTGGCCAACATCGGCAGCACCGGCGGCGCAACCGGCAGATCCATGATCAGAGCAGATCCACGATCACAACGGTCGGCGAGCGTCCGGGTCCGAGTCGGGCCTATCGGCCTGGTAGCCCACCGGCGGCGCAGTCGGACCGAGCGCGTCCTCGGTGACCACGGGCGTCACGGCGTTGTCCACGTCGGCGTTGTCCACGTCGGCGTTGTCTTCATCGGCGCTGGGTGTCGCTGTCGCTGCGTCCTCGGCGAGCAACTCCTGAGGAGCAGGCTTCCACTCCTGGCTGTCGTAGTCCCACATCCAGCCGTCCTGGATGATCAGCGGCCGCTCGTCGGTCGCTTCGACCTCGGCCTTCTCGTAGGGGAGGAAGGAGACGCCGGATCCCGCCACCGGTGCGACCGCGTGGCCGAAGACCTTCACGTGGGCCACCGCGGCGAGGAAGCCCCCGATCAACGGTGCCGGGATGAAGACCCACAGTTGAGCCACCGAGTCCAGGCCTGAGAAGACGGCCGGTCCGAAGGAACGCGCGGGGTTGACCGAGGTCAGGGTGAGCGGGATCAAGACCAAGTGGATCCCCGCCAACGTCAGTCCGACGGCCATCGGCGCCAGGGCTGCGGTGGCAGACCGGGCGTCGGTGGCCGCTAGGACGACTAGGACGAGGACGAAGGTCGCCACCACCTCGATGAGGAAGGCTGCCCACCAGGCATAGCCGCTGCCCTCGCTACCGAAGGCGTTCGCTCCCACAGACATTCCAGCTTCGAAGCCGTCGGTGCCGAAGGCCAGCACGAACAGCACGAGCGCCCCAGCCAGGCCACCCACGACCTGCGCCGCCATGTAGCGCCAGGCGTCGGTCCAACCTAGTCGGCCGGCCACTGCGGCGCTGAGCGAGACGGCCGGGTTGAAATGGCCGCCCGAGACCCGCCCGAGGGCGTAAGACATCGCTAGCACAGCGAACCCGAAGGTCAGTGCGACGGCGACGAGGTTGGGTCGAACCGTCAGGGCCAGCGAACCGCAGCCGAGCAGGACTAGCACGAAAGTGCCGATCGCCTCGGCGGCCAATTTCTGCGCCGGGGCGGAGATTCCAGCAGTCGTCATGTTCGACAGGTTAGACCCCTTGGCCCTGCCTCCCCGGGATGCGAAGGTTGAGACGTTCGGCCGATGCGGTATCTTGACGTCAAGAGATCGCCGGACGAGCGCTGATCGCCGGTGAAGCACTGATCGCCGGTGAAGCACTGATCGCCGGACGAGCACTGATCGCCGG
>JBPPMQ010000123.1:0-10069 GCA_051306135.1 Nocardioides sp.
GGCCTGGGCGCGGGCTTGCTGTGGGGGGCGATCACCTGAGCAGCGATCGGCGAATGGCACCGTCACGATCTCTCGCCAGGTCCGTGGTTCGCATCCTGCGGAGTCCCGTCACAGCACCCGGGACCAGGTGACCCCCTCGTCGCTGGACCGGTAGACGCCGGTCTCGGAGGCGGCATACCAACCTTGGTCGGTGATGGTGAAGGCGGCCGGCGGGCCTCCGATGGAGCCGCCGTCTCGCCAGCTTCGACCGGCGTCGGTGCTGACCCGGACCACACCGGCAGGGTCGACACCGGCCAGGGCTCCCTCGGGAGTGATGTCGAGGTAGACCATGGTCGGTCCTCCCAGCTGCCGGGCCTCGCCTGACCTGGCATCGATGAGGAGGAGTCGACCGTTGCCGTCGGTCGCGTACAGCGACGCAGTCTCGCCGACGGTCGCGACACTGATGAGCGGGCCTCGGTAGACCTCGTCGAAGGTCTCCCGGTCCGTCGTTCGTAACAGACGGCCCGAGACCGCGTCGTAGGCGTAGAGGGCCTCGCCGGCCGGTTCGAGGATGTGGAAGTCGGCCTCGCCCTGAAGGGCGAGCGGCGTCCACGTGGCTCCGGCATCGGTGGACTCGATCAGGCCCAGGTGGGCGGGCAGGTCTTCGCGTAGGTCGGGGTGTCCGCTGGCGAGGAAGTGGCCCGGGCCGAGGACAGCGAACGCCATAGTGTCCTGATACCGGTCTGCGACGCGGTTCGGTCGGCCGCTCTGGTCGACCTGCATCAAGCCGAGGTGGGTGGCGACATAGAGGCTGTTGTCGCCGGAGTCGAGACCGAGTCCATGGATGTGGCCGAGGCCGGTGCCGTCAACGGTCGGCGTGACCGCCGGTGAAGTGTCCTCGGCGCAGGAGCCGACGAGGAGTGCGGAGCCGAGGATGAGGGCAGTCGTCAAAGTCTTGGGCAGGCTCATTGTGCCTCCGATGTCGAGGTCGGTGCCGGGCAGGGAGAGACAGGTCCGTCCTGCCCGGCACCGGGACCAGATCAGGGGTTCAGCAGATCCTGCATGGTCTGGATCTCCTGCGTCTGGGTCTGCTCGATCTCCTCAGCCATCGCGATCGCTTCGGGGAACTCACCCTCGGCCTGTTGAGTCTTCGCCATCTGGATCGCACCTTCGTGGTGGTCGATCATCATGGTGAGGAACATCTGGTCGAAGGTGGCCCCTGATGCCGCCTCCAGGTCGGCCATCTGCTCGCCGGTCATCATCCCAGGCATCTCCCCGGCCGACATGTCGCCGTGGTCCATGCCCGCCATGGCCTCATCGGGGAGGCTCTCGCCCCAGGATTCCAGCCAGCCGGTCATCGTCTCGATCTCGGGGCCTTGGGCCGCTGCGATATCAGCGGCCAAGCTCTTGACCTCGTCGCTCTCGGCTTGTGACGCGGCGAGATCGGACATCTCGACGGCCTGCTGGTGGTGGGGGATCATCTCCTGGGCGAAGGTGACGTCCGCGTCGTTGTGCCCGGCGACGTTGTCTGCGTCGTCGTCTCCGCAACCGGCGAGCGTGAACAGTGATGCCGCCACGACGGCGGCGATAAGCGAGGTGCGCATGAGTTGTTTCTCCATCTGTGTCTGTGTCTGTGTCTGTGTCTGTGTTGTCTAGGTCTGTGTTCACCCGGTCGAGCCGGCCGACACCAGGCGACGTCCCGTGCGGAGGCCACCTGGTGGTCAGCCTGGGGAGCAACTCAGCAGCGAATCACACAACAGCGAACTTCACAGTGCAGACTCCACCCCGGTCGGCTTCGCAAGCGCGGTGCGGACAGCGGGGGTGGCCACCCCGTCAGCACCGTGCGAGGCATTCGCCCCCCGCGACGGGCGAACAGAAGCGCGATCCCGAGCATGGTTCCGGCCAGCACGGCTAGACACAATTCCATCAGCAGTGCGCCGCCCGGCCCATCAGACTCGGCATCCATCGGCGAGGGGTGATCGGCGCTGTGCTGGGTAGCGCTCACGGCGTCGATGACAGCCGACCCCGGTTGGTGCGCGCCGTCGTGGGAGCCCCAGCCGTGCATGGACAACAGAGCGAACAACGCCAGCGACACCACGGCGAGCGTGGTGCCCGCGCCAACTGGCCCACTCCGGCCGCGCAAACCTGGCATGGCGCCGATGTTAGCCCGGGGGTGTGAGCCACGAATCCCCGGCCGGGACCGCCCAGCCGGTCAGGCGGGGGCGTTGCGTGCGTATTCGAAGGAAGCGGTCACGATCTGGGAGACGATCTCGGCCTCGTCCTCGTCGCGGGGCGCGAAGACCATCACGGCACCGGCGGTGATCAGGCCACGGCGTGCGATCGGGTGCTGCTCGGCCCAGCCTGCCTCGATCAAACGGGAGGCAACATCGGGCGGAAGCACCAAATGCAGTGAGTGGTCCGGTGCGGGGTGCAGGTGGGCGAACTCAGTTTCGATCATGAAGGCATCAGATGGACCCTGAGCGTCCCCCGCTGCCAGCGTCAATGCTAGGGCACCCGGAACAGAGATCATGCTGGGACGCCAAACCACCCCCGGCAGCTGATCGAGGTGCTTCTCCAACAGGAGCCGCGCTCGGTCGTCGTCGGGCTGCTGGTCGAGCTGGGTGTGCGGATTGGTCGGCGTGGTGCGCGGCTTGGTGCCGCGTCGGGTCGGCAGGTCCGCCAGGTCCGTCATCGGGCCGGTCACAGCGAGAACACCGGCTCGAGCACGAGCAGACCGAGATCGTCGCCGACATAGGCGAAGAATGCGAACAAGGCCAGTGCCGCGCCTGCCAGCGAGATGTCCTTGAGAAACTGGGTCTGCTCATTGGCCTTGGTTGCTGGGTCGGTCTCTCGCCAGAAGGCGTGCATCAGCAGTGCTGTGGGCACCAAGAAGATGACCAGAAGCAACGCGCCGACGTCGGGCCAGACGCCGACAGCAACCATCAGCCCGCCGGCGATGCTGACTATCCCGGACAGCGGCACCATCAGCCCCGCCGCCGGCACACCTTTGCTCGCCGCGTAACCGGTCATCATCTCCCGCTGACTGAAGTGGCCCATCCCGGCACCCAGGAACAGCAGCGCGAAGAGGATCCGACCGATCAGAACCAGAACGTCCATTGTGATCTCCTCGGAAAACGAACTGTACTTACTGTTTGTAAGTGAAACTAGGAGTACCATTTCACGCACGACAAGGCAAGGGCGAGTCAGCAGCGGTTCGCCGGTCACGGAGGTGGTGTGCATGGACGAGTCCCAGCGCTACTGTCCCGCTTTCCACCGCGCGGTCGAACTGATCGGGCGGCGCTGGAACGGGCCGATCATCCGCGCACTGCTCGACGGCGCGGAGCGCTTCGGCGAGATCCGCTCGGGGATCCCAGGACTCACTGACCGGCTGCTCGCCCAGCGGCTCCGCGAGTTTGAGCGTGAGGGCGTAGTGGCCAGGGTTGCAGCCTCTCCTGCGGCGACCTCCGTCGTGCCGCACTACACGCTGACGGCTAAGGGCCACTCGCTAGCGCCCGTGATCGACGCGATTGATCAGTGGGCCTCCCAGTGGCGGGACGGCCCCGACTCCGACAATCCGGAGCGCGGCCACCGACAGCCGGCCGCCGGTGCAGGCGAGCTTGCGGTGGGCCGATCCGCCGCTGTCACTGGCTGAGCTGGTCGGTGGTGGACTCGATCGCGTCGTAGACCCGCGACGAGATCGAATCATGGATCACCTTGACCTGTTCGGTACGCCGCCGAGTCCGTGGGATGGCCGACAGGATCGCGAAGGGAGCCAGGGCGACCACATCGTGACCAAGCCGAGTCAGGCGGGCTCCGCGACCGACGGCCCCAGCCACGGAACTGGTGGCGTTGACGACCGGGGCGCGGCGGTTGCGCAGCAGTTCCGCCTCCTGCACCCGGGCTTGGTGGCGGCGCAGCCCACCGGCGGTCTGCCCCAGCGACGCGGCGATCCGAGTCAGTCGCCGGTACAACAGCCACACCAGCGCTGCGACGGCTGCAACCGCGACGGCTGCTGCGCCGGTCCATTCAGCCGACATGGATACGCACCTCGGCCTCGACGCCCTCCTCGGTCAGACCCTCCTGGATCTGACGACAAGCCTGGTCATAGACGATCCGGGTGACCAACGCCGGCGCGACGGTGCCTAACACGCCGCCGGCCCGCGACTCCCGGGTCGCCACCGCAAGCGGGTTGAGAATCTCCACCGTGATGATTCGCCGACCTGTCGGATTTGCCACGGGAAGGGCGCCGGCCGGTGCGAGCCGGTCCAACGCGGCGCGCAGCTCCGTCGCTCGGCGATCCAGGATCCGGGCGCGCAGCCACAGCACCCCACACCCGGCGGCCAACACCGCACTGAGGCCGAAGGCGATCACGGCTATCACGGTCGTCATGGAGGTCATTGTGCCGGGTCGTTCCACAATGGTTCTGCGATGGGGAGAAATCCACCGCTCGTTCGCCGGCAGCCTTGCACCGATTCGAAATCTTGATATCGTGTATCTTGACATCAAGATAGATGCGCGGATCGAACCCGGATGACACAGGCCGGGGTCCACGCGGCAAGATGTGATGTACACCGATTCCATGAGGAGACTGAAGTGGCCAGTCAGAACAGCTTCGGTGCCAAAGACACCCTCGAGGTCAATGGCACGTCATACGAAATCTTCCGCCTCGACGCGGTCGACGATGAGGGCCTGGATGTTGCCAGTCTCCCGTTCAGCCTGAAGGTGCTGCTGGAGAACCTGTTGCGCACCGAGGACGGCGCCGACATCACCGCAGACGACATCCGCGCGCTGGCGGGGTGGGACGAGAGCGCCGATCCGGACAAAGAGATCCAGTTCACCCCGGCACGGGTGATCATGCAGGACTTCACCGGCGTGCCCTGCATCGTCGACCTCGCCACCCTGCGCGAGGCCGCGGCGGCGCTAGGCGGCGACGCCGCCAAGATCAACCCCCTGGCGCCCGCCGAGATGGTCATCGACCACTCCGTCATCGCCGAGGTCTTCGGGACCCCTGAGGCGTTCGAGAAGAACGTCGAGATCGAATACGAGCGCAACCGCGAGCGCTACCAGTTCCTACGGTGGGGCCAGACCGCGTTCGACGACTTCAAGGTCGTCCCACCGGGCACCGGCATCGTCCATCAGGTCAACATCGAACACCTGGCCCGCACCGTGTTCACCCGTGAGGTCGCCGACCCAGACGGAACCACCACCCTGCAGGCCTATCCCGACACCTGCGTCGGCACCGACTCCCACACCACCATGGTCAACGGCCTCGGGGTGCTCGGCTTCGGGGTCGGTGGCATCGAGGCCGAAGCCGCGCTGCTCGGCCAGCCCGTCTCGATGCTCATCCCGCGGGTAGTCGGCTTCAAGTTGCACGGCGACCTGCCGGAGGGATCCACCGCCACCGACCTGGTGCTCACCATCACCGAGATGCTGCGCAAACACGGCGTGGTCGGCAAGTTCGTGGAGTTCTACGGCGCCGGGGTGACCGCACTGCCGCTGGCCAACCGCGCCACCATCGGCAACATGAGCCCCGAGTTCGGGTCCACCATCGCGATCTTCCCGATCGATGAGGAGACCATCACCTACCTGCGGCTGACCGGCCGTACCGAAGATCAGCTCGCGTTGGTCGAGGCCTACTCCAAGGCCCAGGGCCTGTGGCATGACCCCGAGCACGAGCCGCGGTTCTCGGAGAAGCTCGAGCTGGACCTGTCCACCATCGTTCCCTCGATCGCCGGCCCGAAGCGCCCCCAGGACCGCGTCGAACTGACCGAGGCGAAGAGCTCCTTCGAGGGCTACCTGCCGACCTACACCTCCCAGCCGGACGCCTCGATCCCGGTCACCTTGGCCGATGGCACCAGCTTCGAGTTGAAGAACGGTGCGGTCACGATCGCCTCGATCACCTCGTGCACCAACACCTCCAACCCGTCGGTCATGATGGGTGCCGCGCTATTGGCCAAGAAGGCCGTCGAGAAAGGCCTGACCCGCAAGCCATGGGTCAAGACCTCACTGGCTCCGGGCTCCAAGGTCGTCACCAACTACTACGACAAGGCCGGGGTCACCCCCTACCTGGAGAAGCTCGGCTTCAACCTGGTCGGATACGGCTGCGTGACCTGCATCGGCAACTCGGGCCCGATCATCCCCGAGGTCTCCGAGGCCGTCAACGCCCACGACCTGGCAGTGGTCTCGGTGCTGTCGGGCAACCGCAACTTCGAGGGCCGCATCAACCCCGACGTCAAGATGAACTACCTCGCCAGTCCGCCCCTGGTCATCGCCTACGCGATCGCTGGCACCATGGACATCGACCTGCTCAACGACCCCCTTGGTCAAGACACCGACGGCAACGACGTGTTCCTGCGCGACATCTGGCCGAACCCGTCCGAGGTGGAGAACACCATCCGTGAGGCGATCGACTCCGACATGTTCATCCGCGACTACGCCGACGTCTTCGCTGGCGACGAGCGCTGGCAGAATCTGCCCACCCCCACCGGTGAGGTGTTCACCTGGGACGACGACTCGACCTACGTCCGCAAGGCGCCATACTTCGACGGGATGAGCCTGACCCCGTCCCCGGTGACCGACATCGAGGGCGCACGGGTGCTGCTCAAACTGGGCGACTCGGTGACCACCGACCACATCAGCCCGGCCGGCAACATCAAGAAGGACACTCCTGCGGGCCAGTATTTGATTGGCCACGGAGTCGGGCAGCGTGACTTCAACTCCTACGGCTCGCGCCGAGGCAACCACGAAGTCATGATCCGCGGCACGTTCGCCAACATCCGGCTCCGCAACCAGGTTGCCCCGGGCACCGAGGGAGGCTACACCCGCGACTTCACCCAGGCCGACGGCCCGGTGACCTTCGTGTTTGACGCCGCCCAGAACTACCAAGCTGCCGGCATCGGTCTAGTCGTGCTGGCCGGCAAGGAGTATGGCTCAGGCTCGTCGCGTGACTGGGCCGCCAAAGGCACCTCGCTGCTGGGCGTCAAGGCGGTCATCGCCGAGAGTTATGAGCGCATCCACCGCTCCAACCTGATCGGCATGGGCGTCATCCCGCTGCAGTTCCCGGCCGGCCAGAACGCCGACTCGCTCGGTTTGAGTGGGGAGGAGACCTTCTCGATCTCCGGGATCACCGCCCTCAACGACGGCATCACCCCGAAGACGGTCAAGGTCACCACCGACTCCGGTGTCTCCTTCGACGCCGTGGTCCGCATTGACACCCCCGGTGAGGCGAACTACTACCGCAACGGCGGCATCCTGCAATACGTGCTGCGCAACCTGGTCGCCAGCAACTGATCGGAACTGACTGATTGGAACTGACTGAAGACGGGGCCCGCGCTCACCAACGTGGGCCTCGTCGAGGTCTCGTGCAGGAATCTTGACCAAACCCGCGTCAGGCGTCGACCAGACCGACCTCAGCGAAGACCGCGTGGATCAACTTTCGCGAGACCCCAGCGGTTGCCAGGATCCATTCCTGAACCTCGGGGTCCATCAGTGACGGCACCTCTTTGAGCATGCTGACGTGATCGTCGTCCAGGGCCAACACGATCTGGACGAGCGTGGGTGCCAGCCCCAGGTCGCGGGCGGTGCGGATGACGTCGTCGAGGACGTGGGGGTTGAGGGTCTCCGGCACGTTGGCGGTGACCCGCAGCACCTCCTGGTCGACCAGGTGCAGGCCCGGCAGCACCGAGGACCACACCTCGTTCTCAGCCACCGCCGAGATCAGGGTGCCGAGTTGGTGCTCCTCGACCGCGCCGACTTGGGCGACCAGGCGCCCGCACGACTCGGCCGAGAGCGAGGCCAAGATCACCACCGCTGCGTCGTAGGCGTTCTCTTCGGCCGCCGAGCGAATGATCTTGCCCAGCATCTCGTCGGGCAAGATCTTGACGACGTCCTCCAGCGCGGTCTGGTCCTCGGCATACAGCGCGGTGTAGAGCAGGTCGCGTGGCGTGGCGTCGGCCACCAGTGGCTCGATCACACTCAACGGCACGACCGCCGCGAACCGGCCCAAAGTCAGATGTTCACCGCGCGCCAACAGCCGCTTCCCAACGGCCAGCACCAATGAGTCCGGCAGCGCACGCACGATCGGTGCCACCCGAACCGGGTCGAGAGACAAGGCGAGTTCGGTGAGGAACTCCTCATCGAGATGAGTGGCTAAGCGGGCAGCCTCCCGGGGGTCCATCACCCCCGCCACAAGGGCTGAAAGTCTCGGTCCGAGAGCAAGCTTGGCGATCCTCGCCGTCAACGGCACCGGCAGCATCCGCGACAACGAGGCGAGTCGGGTGACGCGGTCCTCGTGCTTGGAGAACATGGCCGCGGTCACCGCGGCACGCAGGTCCCGGATCTCGGCCACTGAGGATCTGGACAAGAACCCCAAGGAGCGTTCGTCGGCGTTGAGTTCGCGGGCCAGTTTAGTGATCTCGATCCGTGAGGCGAGCCGACGCGACTGAACGCTGTCGGCGGTCATTTCCTGCCTCCGGGGAACAGCAGCATCTTCGCGGCGCCTCGCAGCAGCGCAGGCACGAACCGGAGCGCGTGCTCAAGTCCCTCGTCGAAGGCCTTGGACTCCTCCTCGACAGCCCTGGAGACGGCAGTCTGAAGGGTCTGCAACTCGGTGTCGCTGTAACCCGTGAATGGCTCGAGCCGCTCGACAGGTACGCCGATCTGGGCAGCCAATGCTTCGGTGGTCATTCAACTTCTCCCTCTGCGCGTCCGGCGCGGTGAGAACCCGCGCCAAAGTGACATGCATCACGCTACTCCTCGGTAACCCATCCTGGCTGACGAATCTGGCCAGTTCTTGGACAATTTCCGGTGTTTTGTCAATCCGGTGCCGTCGAGGCGTCCGAATCGCCGAAGCGCGGGCTCGGGAGCCGGACCGATCCGAACCACGCCGTAGACTGCTCGGTATGGCAGTGCTGGACCGAGTGACCTCTCCCGCGGATCTCGATGGACTCAGTCCGGCAGAATTGGATTGCCTGGCGACCGAGATCCGCGACGTCCTGGTGAGCACCGTGTCGAGGACCGGGGGACACCTCGGCCCCAACTTGGGCGTCGTTGAGGTGACCTTGGCGATCCACCGAGTCTTCGAGTCACCCAAGGACCGGGTCATCTTCGACACCGGCCACCAGTCTTACGTCCACAAACTGCTCACCGGCCGCGCCGCGACCTTCGACACCTTGCGCTCCGAGCACGGCCTGTCTGGGTATCCGAGCCGAGCCGAATCAGAGCACGACATCGTGGAGAACTCCCACGCGTCGACGGCACTCAGCTATGCCGACGGGCTGGCTAAGGCCTACGCGATCCGCGGAGAGCGGCGCCACGTTGTCGCCGTCATCGGTGACGGCGCCCTCACCGGAGGAATGGCCTGGGAAGCCCTGAACAACATCGCCGTGGCCGACTCCAGTCGACTGGTGATTGTGGTCAACGACAACGGCAGGTCCTACACCCCCACGGTGGGCGGACTCACCACCGCGCTGGCGACGCTGCGCACCAACCCGGGCTATGAGCGGGTGCTGGACCTGATCAAACGTCGACTCACCGCGGTTCCCGGTGTCGGTGCACCCGCTTACGACGTGCTGCACGCGGTCAAGAAGGGAATGAAGGATGCGCTGGCACCCCAGGGGCTGTTCGAGGACCTCGGGTTGAAGTACGTCGGGCCGGTCGATGGACACGACCGGGCGGCGATGGAGCAGGCGTTGGTCCAAGCCAAACGCTTCGGCGGTCCTGTCATCGTGCATGCCATCACCCGCAAGGGGTTCGGCTACGACCCGGCCGAACAGCACGAGGCCGATCAGTTTCACGCCCCACGCCCGTTCGACATGGCCACCGGGCTCGAGCGGCCCACCGGCGCCGGCTGGACCGACCTGTTCGCCGACCACATGGTCGAGATCGGCACTCGTCGCCGCGACGTGGTCGCCATCACCGCAGCGATGATGCATCCGGTCGGCTTGGACCGCTTCCAGCAGCGCTTCCCGACCCGGACCTTCGATGTCGGCATCGCCGAACAGCACGCCACCACCGCAGCGGCCGGGCTGGCCATCGGTGGCCTGCGACCGGTCGTCGCGGTCTACTCCACCTTCTTGAACCGTGCCTTCGA
>JBPPMQ010000132.1:0-2234 GCA_051306135.1 Nocardioides sp.
GGACTGGCCACACTGGCGGTGCCGGGCACCCCCGGAGTGCCGACCAGTTCGACCGAACTGACGGTGGTGCTGCCCTACAACGACACCGCCGCCGTCGAGGCCGCGTTCGCCGCCCACGGTGACCGGATCGCGTGCCTGATCACCGAGGCCGCCCCCGGAAACATGGGAGTGGTGCCGCCCGCACCGGGCTTCAACGGGTTCCTCGCCGAGATCTGCACCCGCCACGGCGCCCTGTTCGTCTCCGATGAGGTGATGACAGGGTTCCGCGCCAGCCGACAGGGCCAATGGGGCCTGGACGGCGCAGTCGAAGGGTGGGTGCCCGACCTGATGACCTTCGGCAAGGTGATGGGTGGTGGGTTCCCAGCCGCCGCGTTCGGCGGCCGGGCGGAGGTGATGGCCATGCTCTCTCCCGTCGGCCCGGTCTATCAGGCCGGCACCCTGTCGGGGAACCCGGTCGCCACCACCGCCGGTCTGACCACCCTGCGACTGGCGACCGACGAGGTCTACCGTCACGTCGCCGAGGTGGCCGACACCATCAAGTCCGCCGCTGCACAAGCCCTGACCGCTGCCGGCGTACCGCACCTGGTGCAGTCGGCCGGCACCATGTTCTCGATCTTCTTCACCGACCGTGACCGGGTCGCCGACTTCGATCAGGCGAAGACCACCGATGAGGGCGCCTACCGCGCGTTCTTCCACCAGATGCTGGCTGCCGGGGTCTACCTGCCTCCGAGCGCCTACGAGGCCTGGTTCGTCTCGGCTGCCCACGACGACCAGGCCGTGCAGCACATTCTGGACGCACTTCCCGCTGCCTGCGCTGCGGCCGCTGCGAGCACCAACGAGGGGATCCGATGAAGACGGTCGTCCACCTGCTTCGCCACGGCGAGGTCTGGAACCCCGAAGGGATCCTCTACGGCCGTCGCAGCGGCTTCCACCTGTCCGAACGTGGCAACGCGATGGCCCAGCGGGTCGCCGACGTGATCGGTGACCGCGACATCACCCACATCCGTTCGAGTCCGTTGGAGCGAGCCCAAGAGACCGCGGCACCGCTGGCCCAGGCACGGGGTCTGGAGATCGTCACCGACGACCGGGTCATCGAGTCGGCGAACTGGTTCGAGGGCCAGGCCTTCGGCGGTGGCCGCAACGCGCTGCGCGACTTGCGCAACTGGCCCCGGCTGTGGAACCCCTTCAAGCCGAGTTGGGGTGAGCCCTACGCCGAGATCGTGGCGCGGATGATGGCTGGGGTCCACGACGCCCGCGACGCAGCACTCGGCCACGAAGCGGTGATCGTCTCCCACCAGTTGCCGATCTGGACCACCCGCCTGGCCGCCGAGAAGCGGTCCTTCATCCACGATCCCCGCAAGCGGCAGTGCACCGTGTGCTCGCTGACCAGCCTCCATTTCGAGGACCACGACTTCGTCGGCATCTCCTACTCCGAACCGGCCCGCGAACTGCTCGCCGGCCATGACGCGAACGCACCGTTCTCCTCCGGCGGCGCCGTCGGCCCCGACGACCTGACGGACGGCTGATGCGCAGGTTGCGCGGTCCCGCCGTGGTGGGGAGTGTGATGGTCCTCTTGACTGCCTGCAGTTCGATCTCAGGCACCAACGAGGGCGGTTACATCACCCTGGACGGCAACATCACCCAGTACGCCGAAGGGCACCGGGACGGTCCGGTCGCCCTGTCCGGACAGACACTGCAGGGCGAGGACCTCCGGGTCGAGCCCGGCCAGGTGAGCGTGGTCAACGTGTGGTGGTCGCTGTGTGGTCCGTGTCGGACCGAGATGCCGATGCTGCAGGAGGTCGCCGCCGAAAACCCCGACATCCGATTCGTGGGCATCAACATTCGGGACAGTTCGCCGGACAACGCGATCGCCTTCGAGAACGAAATGGGGGTCGACTACCCGAGCCTGTTCGACCCCGACGGCCGCGTGGTCGCCTCGATGCCGATCAGGGTGATCGCTCCGCCCACCACCTACGTGCTGGATAGTGACTCAAACGTGTCGTCGATGGTGGCTGGCACGATCCCGTCGAAGCTGACCCTCGAGGGCCTCATCGAGGACGCCGGCGGTGTGCTGGCCGACTCCGGCACCACCGGGAGCGCCTCATGACCGATTGGCTCGGCGAGATCACCGGATCCGGGTCGATGCTGCTGGCTGTCCCGATCGCGGTGCTGGTCGGGCTGGTCTCGTTCCTGTCGCCCTGTGTGCTCCCGCTGATTCCCGGCTACCTGTCCTA
>JBPPMQ010000141.1:0-9985 GCA_051306135.1 Nocardioides sp.
GCACATAGCGGTTGGAGCGACTGGCGCAAGCATTGTCGCCACACGGCATCCGAACCATACGAGGCCGTGGAGTTGATCCTTGTTGAATCAGATAGGCGGGCTGTGACCTAAGTCGAAGGTGCCAGCGGGCCGGCAGTGCCCCGCGGGGTGGTGGGCTTTGAGGTGATCCTCGGTGCCTACGCGCTGGCCTCGATGGTCGCGCTGGGACCAGTATCCCCGATGGCGTCGTCGCTGGCATAGAGCTTGGCCATGGACCCCTCGGAGAGGTAGCGGCGTTCAGCGGCGATCCACTCGTCGTGCATGTCGAGCAGGATGGCGCCGACCAGTCGGATCACGCTGGCGTTGTTGGGGAAGATCCCCACGACGCGGGAGCGGCGCTTGATCTCCTTGTTGACCCGCTCGATGGGGTTGGTCGACCAGATCTTGCGCCAGTGCGCCTTGGGCATCGCGGCGAACGCGAGGACCTCGGCCTTCGCGCCGTCCATCAGTGGCCCGGTCTTGGGGTAGCGGGCGGCGAACTCTTCGCGGGCCTTGTCCCACGCGGCTTCGACCTCAGGCCGGGTGTTTTGTGCGAACACGACCCGGAACGCGGCGGCGACGTTGTCGGCCTCGGCCTTGGGGACCAGAGCGAGGAGGTTGCGGGCAAAGTGGACCCGACAGCGCTGGTGCGCGACGCCCTGGAACGCCTTCGACAGGGCAGCGACCAGGCCGGAGTGCTGGTCGCTGATCACCAGCTTCACCCCGTGCAGGCCACGCTGCTTCAGCGAGGTCATGAAGCTCTTCCAGAAGACCTCGTCCTCGCTGTCGCCGACGTCTAGGCCGAGGATCTCCCGCTCACCGGTGGCGGTGACCGCGGTCGCGACGATGACGGCCATCGACACCGTCATCGCCCGTTCGTTGCGGACGTGGAGGTAGGTCGCATCCAAGTAGATGTAGGGAAACTCCGTGCCGGACAGGTCGCGGGTGCGGAACGCGCCGACGGTCTCATCCAGCCCGGCGCAGATCCGGGAGACCTCGCTCTTGCTGATCCCGGTCTCGCTGCCCATCGCGGCCACCAGGTCGTCGACACTGCGGGTCGAGATGCCCTGAACGTAGGCCTCCATCACGACCGCGTAGAGGGCCTGGTCGATCCGGCGGCGGGGCTCCAGGATCGTCGGGAAGAACGACCCCTTGCGCAGCTTCGGGATCCGCAGGCCGACATCGCCGGCCTGGGTGGTGATCAACTTGGGGCGGGTGCCGTTGCGTTCGGTCACCCGCTCAGGGGTGCGCTCATAGAGGCCTGCGCCGATGCGCTGGCTGGCTTCAAGGTCGATCAGCTCCTGCATCACCATGCGGACCGACTCGCGGATCAGATCCACACCGTCACCGGCACGGAACGCCTCGAGCAGCTCGGACAGGGCAGACTGGGACAAGGTCATCGGTGGTTCTCCTTCAGTGCGTCACTTGGTCGTTTCACACCGAAGATCCCGCCGATGACCGCCTACTTCACGCCGCCTCGCCGAACCTCAAACCCCACCACTCCACGGGACGTACCTAGCGGGCCACGAGAAGAGCCCGCTCATCGGTATGAGCGGCCGTCCCCGTACACCGAACCCATTGCGGGACAACTTCAGTTCGGGAGCCGCGCTAGCCACTCGTCGTTCCGCAAGACCCGTCCGGATGTCGTCACCGGGACTGGACCCCTCGCCGGAGCACTTCCGCGCCCAGGCGAGTTGGTTCGTCGGAACTTCTAACCTGCTGTCTCTATGCATGACGGTTCGTTTCGTGGATCTGGGCACGCGATTTGCGTTCGTGCAGGTCGCGCAGGTTCCCGAACAGTGAGAGATTTCTTGATCATCGGTCGCCTTTCCTGACGGTTTTGGCGTATCCTCGGCGCATGGCCGACATTGGTGAACTGAGTTCCTGATGAGCCTGCGCGTCCTGCCAGGCGGCGCGGCCACGTACCTCCTCGCGACGCCGCAGGACGTCGAGGACTTCGAGCAAGAGCTGGTCGACCAGTACGCGCTGGCGATGGTCGCCGCGGGGCTGAGCGACGGACACGTCCGCAACAGCCGCGCCACCGTCATCGAGTTCGCCCGATCGATGACCGGTCCGCTGTGG
This sequence comes from Nocardioides sp., assembly GCA_051306135.1. GTDB lineage: Bacteria > Actinomycetota > Actinomycetes > Propionibacteriales > Nocardioidaceae > Nocardioides. The sequence goes on from JBPPMQ010000141.1 coordinate 2,101, forward strand.
GAAGCGACGCCCCAAGACGCCGACCAGTTCCTCGCCGACCAGCGGCGCCTCGGGCGCAGCGTGTCGACGCGGGCCGGCAAGGCCGGCACGCTGTCGGTGTTCTACGAGTTCCTCATCGACCGCTACGCCGGAGACATCCGCCGCGCGACCGGGATCCTGGTCGAGCAGCCGATCGACGAGTACAACCGCCAGTCCGGCGCCTCCCTGGGCAATGTGCGGGTTCCGCCGTCGGACCAGGAGGTCGACGCGCTCTTCACGGGGTGGCGTGAATCGGTCCCGCACGCTCGGAAGTACCTCCCGGCTGCTCGGGACTATTTCGCGGCCTCGCTGTGGCGTCGGCTCGGGTTGCGGATCAATGAGTCCGTGATGCTCGACATCCGCGACTGGCGTCCCGACCTCGGCGGATGCGGCAAGCTGCACGTCCGGTTCGGGAAGGGCAGTCGCGGCCGCGGACCCAAGCCGCGCCTGATCCCGGCCATCAACGGCGCCGACCAACTCATCGAATGGTGGCTGGCTGAAGTACGCCCGCAGTACGGCGCTGACTGGGCAGACCCAGACGCGCCGTTGCTGCCCTCCGAACGACTCGACCACGACCTTGGGCGCTGCCGTCGCGCCCGTGCAGACGTCCTCCGAAGGACGCTCAACAGCCAGGTCGACCAGTGGCTCCCGGCCTGGTCTGGCCGGATGACCCCGCACGTCCTGCGGCACTACTGCGCGTCCTCGCTGTACGAGGCTGGCATGGACCTCAAGGCCATCCAGGAACTCCTGGGCCACCAGTGGCTGGCGACGACCTCGGGCTACATCCACGTCCGCAGCGACCACATCCAGCACGCCTGGGACCAGGCCAACGAACGACTCGAAAGCCGCTTCGGCCAGCGCCGTCTGGTCGGACCACCGACACCCTGATCCGCCCGACCAGCCCGAAGAAGTGCTGAGGAAAGAGAGGAAGCAGATGCAGTGGAATCTGCGGCTGCGGGCCGCCGAGCGAGGGATCTGGAAGTCCGCCGAGCTGCGCCGGATGCTCGCCGCCGCCGGCCTCGAGATCTCCGCGGGCAAGATGTCATCTTGGTGGGCCGGCACCCCGATCACGATGCGCTTGGACGACCTCGACGTGCTTTGCGAGGTGCTGGACTGCACGATGAACGACCTGATGAGCCCTGAGCCCGACAAGGTCGCGGCCCGGCGACCCCACCCCGCCGACGCCGTCAACGGCGACGACCACCCGGCCGACAGCAGTCCGAGCTCGACGCCCGTGCGGCCGCGGCCAGGGACGCCCCGCTCGACTCCACCGCTGTAGGCGACGCGTACATCTTGGGTTCGGCGAACTGAACGGGACGTGGGCTGATGCCAGGACCTGGGCCGAACGCTCCGCTGCGATTGCCTCCCAAGTGCACTCGCTGTCAGATCAACCGCGTAGCGTGGACCAGTCCGCGGGTCGACTTCTGCTACGGCTGCCTGCCCGGCGGACCGTTCGCGTCGCCACCATGCCAGCGATGCGGTGACCGCGCCGACTACTTCAGCCAGGGCCTGTGCAGTCGCTGCCACCCCCGCAGCCCCGAGCACATCGACGCCTGCAAGGGATGCCTGGCCTGGGGCGTGTACCCCCGTCACAACTGGACCTGCTGGTCCTGCAGATGGTGGCAGGGCAACTACCCCAAGGGGACGTGCAAGCACTGCGGCCGGGCCACCCACGTCAGCGACACAGGAGCCTGCCGCCTGTGCCTGGAGAACGCTCGCTTCGACCAAGAGCCCGGCCGCGCGCCCGACGTCGCCGGATCGAACAGACACAGCCAACAGCTGTTCTTCGCCAACATGGCCTTCAAACGCCGTATGAGTGAACTGCCCGCCTACGTCACCTGGGATGGCCGCTGGTCGCAGAAGAACAAAAACCAGCTGCCCCACCAACCGGGCACTCGGTTCGACGAAGATGCACCTGAGCAGCTCACTCTGTTCGACATGGACCCCGATCCCGAGGTTCTGCGACAGCGCATTCTCGTCGAGGACACCGACCTCACCCGCTACTGCGCCGCATTCCTTGCCGACCATGCCCGCCGGTACGGCTGGAGCGTGCGGCAACGCAACGCCGTCATGCAGACCCTGCGGATGCTGCAGACCGTCCGGCCAACCCCGACCGCGTTGATCCGCGCCAGCGACGTCGTCGCGATGCGCCGCTACGACGGCACGATCTCCTCGACCATCGACGTCCTCGCCGAAGCAGGGCTCCTGATCGAGGACGTCCCCACCCGAGTCGAGCGCTACTTCACCGCCAAGTTCATCGAATCCGGCGCCCTGCCCGACACGATGCGTCAACACCTTGAGCTGTGGCTGCAGATCATGCTCGGCGGGTCCCGGCACGCTCCCCGCCAGTTCCCGCGCGAACCAGAGACCGTCGAACTGCACATCCAGGGACTCGCCCCAGTCGTTCAGGCATGGGTCGAGGCCGGCCGCCAGTCGTTCGCCGAGATCACCCAGAACGACATACTCACCGCCCTCGCCGGCCTGCCGAAGAACACCAGCCACCGGCACTTCGCCGAGAACGGGCTGAAGTCGCTGTTCAAGATCCTCAAAGGACGACGCCTCGTCTTCGCCAACCCGATGCGCGGCATCGACCTGACGCGTGTCGCAACCAACATTCCACTCCCGCTGGACACCGAGCTGATCCGCGCCGAGCTCGACTCCCCGAACCCTGCAACCGCACTCGCCGTTGCCCTGATCGCCTTCCACGCCCTGACGGGAAAGCAGGTCCGCGAGCTCCAGTTGACGGACATCGTCGACGGTCGACTCCGCCTCAACGGCCGCGACATCCCGCTCGCCGCACCCGTGAGGACTCGGCTCGCTGCCTGGCTCGACTACCGCGACCCGACATGGCCGAACACCGCCAACCCGCACCTGCTGATCAACCGACGGACCGCACCGCGGCTCGTCCCCGGCGGCCACTCCTTCCCCTGGAAAGACAGCGCCATCCGACCCAGAGCCCTGCGCGAGGACCGCATACTCCACGAGATCCACGCCACCGGCGGCGACGTACGCCGCATCTGCGACCTCTTCGGCCTCAGCATCGAGGGCGCCACCCGCTACCTCGCGACCATCGACCACCCCGGCCTGACTGGCCGGGACGGGGGCTGACCGCTCCAACCGCCATCCAGCTCTAGGGTTGGCACCGTGGAACCGTGGGGAGCAGCCTTGTTCGGCGAACCGTGTCGCGAATGTGGCTTCGGGTGGTCGATTGCCCCAGCAGACGCCGTCGCATGGGTGCGCGCCTTCGAGGAGCATGCACGGGAAGCGATTGGCAACGTGACAGGCGAGGAGCGCCTCGACGGCTGGTCGGTCGCCGAGTACGTCTCCCACGTAGGAGACAACCTCCGCCAATGGTCCGAGCGGATTCAAGCCATGCGATTGGCTGGACAGCCCGACGTAGCCGGATACGACCCTGACGCCCTCGCAGATGCGAGAGGCTACGCGCGCATTCCACTTGAGGTTGCGCTGTGGTCGGCGGGGATCGCGGCCGAGCGCTGGGCAGATGTGCTGGCAGCAGCCGTCGACGAGGGCGTGGAGTTGCAGCACGCTACGCGCGGGCTGCAACGGGCTGAAGATGTCGTGCGCAACAACTGCCACGACGCCTACCACCACGTCTGGGACATCAGGCGAATCGCCCGAGCATTCGCGTCCAACGAGCGCCGACCACTCCTGGTCGAGCAGACGCCCTTGAGCAGGGTGATCTTCATGTGCGGGCCGTCCGGGTCGGGAAAGTCGACGTATGCGAAGCAACTCGAGGACCAGGGGATGGTCCGGCTCTCCTATGACGTCATCATGTGGGAGCGCGGGATCTCGACCGTTCCTCTGCCGCAGGACATTCGGGACGAGATCGAGGCCGAGTTGCGTACACGCCTGCTCGACCTCGTTCGAGAGGGCCGGGACGTCGTACTCGACTTCTCGTTCTGGTCCCGCCAGATGCGCACCGACTACCGCCAACTGCTGGGCCCCACCGGCGTCGTCCCGGAGACCATCTACATGGCGACCGATCGTGCCACGGTCCTCGAGCGTGTCCGCGCCAGAAGCGGGAACCATGCCGACGACTTCGAGCTCACCGACGAGCTCGCCGCTCGATACTTCGACCACTTCGAGCCGCCCACACCCGACGAGGGCCCGCTTCAGGTCGTCCGACATCTGCAAACCCCCGACGCCGAGAGCTGGCGTGGCAAGGAATAGGAATAGACAGTTCCGCGAACATGAACCGACGCGGGCGGACTCCCTGCCGAGCACGTGACAGTTCGGCTCGAAACCTTCAAAAATCCAACGAACAGTCATAGGGCCTGGTTCATCCGGCCCGTGGTGTCGAAGAGTTCTAGCTCGGCGGGGTGAAGCTGATGCTGGACGACGAAGGACCTGTGTTTGATCCGCCACAGCCCCTGTCCGGTGCCCAGTGTTGGCAGCAGCGACTGTTCCGTGCCGGTCAGCCCAAGCGCAGCAGCCGTCGTGCCGAGCTGGTCGGACTCTTGCCGGTAGACCACCCGGGTCTCCGCATTCGCCAACAACGACGAGGCGAGCGCCCGCATGGCCGACCCCTGGTCGCCGACGTTGTCGAGGTCGGAGAGCTTGTGGAAGATCAGCATGTTCGCGATCCCATAGTGCCGGGCCAGCCGCCAGTGCGCGTCCATGCGCCGCAGTAGCGCCGGATGCGACATCAGCCGCCACGCCTCGTCGTACACGACCCACCGTTGACCGCCGTCGGGGTCGAGGAGGGCCGATTCCATCCACGCCGACGCGCAGGTCATCAACACCGAGATGAGTGTCGCGTTCTCGGTCACCCGGGACAGGTCAAGGGAGATCATCGGCAACGTCGGGTCGAATCTGACCGTGCTGGGGCCGTCGAAGAGTCCGGCGAGGTCGCCGGCGACCAGGCGGCGCAACGCGTGACCGACCAGGCGGCCGTCCTCGGCCAGTCGACCATCCGTGTCCGTCCCTCTTTCAGGGGCGAGCAGGCGGTCGACCACCATCGGCAGTACCGGTACGGCTGTCGAGCGGACCGTGTCCGTGAGGGCGACGTCGATGGCAGTGTGCTCCAACGGCGTGAGCCTGCGGTCGAGGACCGTCTCGGCCAGGGCGCCGAGGAGGTCGCGGCGGCGGGAGGTGACCTGAGCCGCCCACTGGATGTCATCGAGCCAGGCAGGCCGATGCCCCTCATCGAGGGGGTTGAGGCGGTTTGCCATCCCGTGCCCGAGAGCGATGGCTCGGCCGCCGACGGCTTCGGCGACGGCGGTGTGTTCACCCTTGGGGTCGCCAGGAACGTAGACACGGCGGCCGAACGGGATCGAGCGGGTGTAGAGGCTCTTCGCCAACGCCGACTTGCCGGCCCCGACGATCCCCGCGAGGACGAGGTTGGGCGCGGTGATCAGTCCGCGGGCGTAGAGCACCCATGGGTCGTAGACGAAGGAGCTGCCTGAGTAGAGGTCCTGCCCGACGAACACTCCGTCACTGCCGAGGCCGCCCTCAGCGAGGAACGGGTATGCGCCGGCCAGGGTGGCGGACGTGTCCTGGTGACGAGGCAACCGAAGCCGGCCGGGCGTACGCAGGGCGGCGGCACCACGCTCGCCGGCCTTGGGCAACACGATGGTCGCGCGGCGCTCGGCCGCCAGTTCGTCGGACTTCGCCTTCGCGAGCGTTCTGCGCGAGTCGCGGTCCTCAGCGAGCCGGGACTTCGCTGCCGCCCTGCGTGCGCGCCGGTCACGTCGACGCTCGCGCCGAGGCGACACGAGTACCGAGCTGTGCAGACGGCTTTCGTCGGAGTGCTTCATAGCGACAGCCCACGGTCGACCGGGGAGCCAGACACCTGTGGCTCTGGGAACTCGCGGTGGTAGGTGAGCATCGCCTCAGCTTCGTGCGCGTTCCCGATGACGACGCCGACCTGCCGGAGCATCTCGCCAGCTCGGTGTAGGTCCCACGAGACCCGATAGGCGGCCGAGCGAGCCTTCGGCGAGTCAGTCGGCGCCCACTGCGCATTGCGGTGGCGTCCGTCGTGGTACTGCGCGATCTGATGGAGTGACTGGCTCAGCGACGCGACCCCCGAGGTGAGCGAGCCCAGCACCGAGTAGATCTCGCGCGGGTCATCGATTGAGCGTGTCGCGTGCGCAAGAGCGCGCAGCGCTGTTTGTACTTCGTCGGCGTCCGCCGCCGGGTTCTCGAACGTTGGCATTGCAGGCTCCTTCTCGTTCGACGCGATCAAGAAGGAGGTGTGCGGGTCTGACTCAGACTGCTCGGCACAGGGGTATGGCGGCGACACTGAACGCTTGGGCCTGCTGGCCCCAGAGCCGTCTCGTCTCACACGAGGCTTGGATGGCGGCCTGCTCGATGTCGGCCACCGCTCGTTCCAGTTCATCGGGGTCTTGGGCACTGACGGCGATCAGGCCGGTGCAGCGGAGGATGCCGTGGCCAGCGGTGAGGTCGGCCTCCTGTTGGAGGACGTCGTTGTACTCGGCCGACTGTTGAGCGTCCTCGATCTGTCCGATGCGCTGGCGCTGGGCGGCGTCGGAGATGTATTCGGTCTTCTTCTTGCGGATGTCTCGAGCGGCTTGGTCGGTGCGCATGGGTGTGTAGAGCAACGTGAAGGTGCGGCGCACGCCCGACGAGAGGAGCACCGGTGCGAGGAAGCCCGGGTAGACAAGGGATCGCGGCCACTCGCTGATCCAGAGCACGCAGTGGTGCGCGGAGTCGGAGCGCACGCTCGACCAGGTCTCGGTGACCGCGACCGGACCGGCGGTGGCGAGGTCGCGGCCCAGGCTGCCGTGCCGTTCGAGAGCGCCCGCGACCATGGGATCGTAGGCCGAACGCAAGATCACGGCGAGGTCGCCGGGCTCCAACCAGCCTTCTGGTGCGAGGTCGGCGGCCCGCAGCGCGGCAGTCATCGTGGACATCTCCTGCCGCAGCACAGCCGCGGCTCCGCGGTTCCCCCCGCCAGCCGCGCGGATCGCCCGACCGGCGGCCTTCAGGTCGAGTGAGATCGAGACAGTGCTCGCGTGCCGCTCACCAGCGGGTCCGGCGCGGTCGATGAGCTCGTCGTACGTCGTCGAGGTCCAGGAGTCGTCGTGGTGGCCGTGTTGACTCCACCAGTCCGCCAGACCTTTGCCGGAGTCGGGCAGGGTCCGCTCCATCACCTGCAACGAGGCGATGCGACCGGAGCGGCACGCGGTGGCGAGCACCCGGCCCCAGCTCGTGACGCGGCGCTGCTGCTCGATGGGATCAAGCAGGATGAACGCGGGGTGTGTGACGCCGACAATCGCGGTCAGGGTCGCGGTGTGGGGGTCGTGGACCATGACTGCGCCGCTCTCCGGGTCAATCCACTGTCGCAGGCGCGCTGCATCTCCCGGGAGTGAGAGTGTGCCCGCCGGGCGGGGCTTGACGATGTGGCGGCGGAACAGCAGTTGCCCGCCGGTTGAGCGCCAGATCCAGTGGCTCACGACCGGCAGCCACTCGATGAGCTTTCGACCGCCGACTCCGATGAACGCCAGACCCGCGCAAGCCAGGAGCACCGGGACGACGTAGATCAGGGAGGGTCCGCCGCCGACGTACAGGGCGAACACGAGCATGATCGCGCCGAAGCCCACGACGACGAGCTGCGACCCTGAGAGACCCAGGAGTACCCCTCGGCGTGTGAGGCGGGAGAACTTCACCGCGGTGAGTTCGTGATCGTTCGCTGTCGCCGAGTTGCTCATGGGTCAGCGCTTCGTGTGGCCGGGTTGGGAGGGAACCGAGTCCGGCACATGCCGGGGGAGCGGCGCCCCGGAGGTAGATGTCGGCGTCTGCTGTGCTGCGTCGGTCTGCTGGGAGACTGCGCCTCCGACGGCCTTCCCGGTCCGCACTCCTGCGGCGGCGGCCTCCTTCGCCACGA
>JBPPMQ010000156.1:0-13418 GCA_051306135.1 Nocardioides sp.
CTGTGGATAACCGCAGGGGTTCCCTCCGGGGTCCCCGCGCGGAAGACTGATCGGCCATGGACGACCAGGCGGCCTTGATCGCGCGACGCGTGGCGATGGCGGCGGCCGCTTGGTTCAACGCTCCGGCCGACGTCGAGGCCTACCGCCGGCTGGCGGCCGCGGTGGGGGAGTGGAATGCCTACAGCGCACCGCAGCTGGAGGCCGGCGACGTCGACGAGCTGCTCGATGACCTCGCCGACGTGGCACCGCCGATGCCGCTGGGCGAGGGCGTCGCCGATCTTGAGGGCGTCCTGCGCCGTCAAGCCCGGCGCCAGCTGGGGCCGTAGCGGCAGCGCGGCCGCCGATCAAGAGTTACCGGGGCAATCCACGGCCGCCGGTGTTGTCGGGCGGCCCTGGGAGTTGCCTCCTCTCCTGGTCGGTGCCGGGGAGTGTCGGTCGATCGGTCGGCGGGAGCGCGATGTCAGGACCCCAGTGGCTGCTGGCGGCGTGCTCGCGCAGATAGTCCCGCAGGCCCGGGAGGGTGAAGTCGACCAGCCCGTGGCCCCGGGGCTCGATCACCTCCGCGGCGATCAGTCGCAGCCGGTACTGGCCGGCGTAGGTGGCGTCGACGCCGAGGCGGGCGGCGATGTCGGCCATGCGGCTCGGGCCGTCGTCGTGGGCCATGGCGGCCAGGAAGGAGCGGTCCACGTCGGAGAGGTCGGCCAGAGCGCTGGCGTGGACGAGCTGTCCGACCTTGCGGCGCGCCTGGTCGACGCCGCGACGAGCTTGGTCGACGTCGATGGTCGCGGCGGTGCTGTCGGCCCGCCAGGCGTGCAGTCCGACGAGCTGGATCATGAACGGATATCCGCCGGTGCCGGCCACGGCGACCTGCAGGGCGTCAGGAGTGATGTCTCGGCCGGCCTCACGGACAGGCACGGCGATCGCCGCGGCTACCTCCTCGGGCCGGACCGTACGGAGGTGGCGCCGGTCGGCGCGGCGCAGGAACGTCGAAACCTCATCGGAGAGCAGGTCGTCGACAGCGGAGGGCAGGCCGGCGCCGACGAAGGCGACGTTGCGGCGCTCGCGGAAGGCATGCTGGATCGTGGTGCCGAGCTCGCGTAGATCGTTCAGGCCCTTGCGGTGGACCTCGTCGACGGTGATGAGGACACCGCCGCTGCCTCGCTCGGCCAGGAGGTCGGTCAGCAAGTTCAGCTGGGACCGCAGGCCCGGGCGGGGCGTGTGGCGCTCGGAGACCTCGCGGTCGGCGCCGAATCCGCCCGGGAGCGAGACGCCGGTCAGGCGCGACTCGGTCTGGCGGGGATCGACTTCACTCAGCAGGCGCGGCAGGTGCTCATGGGTGATCCTGTCGATGAGGTTGGGCGTCGCGGTCTCGGAGATCACCATCCAGCCTTCCGCGCCGGCGACGTCCTCGTAGGCGTTGAGCATGACCGTCTTGCCTGTGCCGCGCAGCCCGGTGACCAACGTGGCGCGCTCAGGCGACCCGGGGCCTCCTCGAAGCCCCTCGCGGAAGTCGTCCAGGTCGGTATCGCGCCCGACCAGCAGCGGGGGACTGGTCCCGAACGTGGGGGTGAAGGGGTTCACGCCAGACACCGTATCAACCTCTTTAAATCCTTTAAATACTGCCGCTAGCTTTAGCGATCTTTAAACCCTTTAAATCTAGCGTCAGCCGGGACGCCCGTGCCGAGTCCACCGGGGTGTCGCCGGCGAACGGCGACCGGGTCGAGAGCCGGCGACGCGCAGCGTCGTCGGTGGCGGCTGGTGCGATCGACGGACGAAGGGCGCCGTCTCTGTCTAGGCTCGGCCGCGATGGCGTTGACGCGGAGGACCCCGAGATTCGGCGAGCTGGCCAGCGCGGTCGAGGGCCGGCTGGCCGAGCGCGGGCTGGCGGTCGAGCCCGACGTGGTCGACCAGATCCTGCGGAACCGGATCGACACGGTCGCCGAGGTCATGCGCGCGTCCCCACGGACCGCACTGGGATACGCGCCGCCAGACCTTCCGGTGATCCTCGCCGAGACAATCGTTGATGCGACACGGACCACGCCCACGAGCGCCGCGTCCTGCGGCCGCCGTCCACCGCTTCACCACGTCAAGGTGTTCGTCTCCAGCGACCTGGCCGGCGTGGGGGAACTGGGTCGCCGCCTGTTCGGCCCTGTCGCATGACCGACGCCCGCTCTGTTACCGGTCCACGGATCTTGGGCGTCCATGTGCCGGCATACAAGAACCTCCGCGGCGTCTGGCTCCCGTGGTCCTCCGGGCTGGCGCTGGTGGGGGCCAACGGCAGCGGTAAGACCAACGTGCTCGAGGCGCTCGCGCTGCTGCTCGGGGACGACGCCACCCTGCGTCGCGCCGAGGCTCGCCTCGACCCTTCCGCGGGTGTCGGGCTTTCGGTGGTGGTCGCCGACGACCACGCGCGCATGCCCGTCTCCGACGAGCGGGCGGCCTACTGGGAGCCGGAGGTCTGGCCGGGCTGGCAGTATGCCCAGCTCCGGGCCGACTGGGAATGGCTGCAGACCGCACAGCCCGATACCTCGACGCCAGACTGGAGAGCGGCGACGGTGCGCTACACACTCCAATCGGTGAGCCGGGGCGAACGGGGTTGGGAACGGCGATTCTCCCGGAGCCTCCTCGGTACCGGTTCCGCCGACGCCGACGCGGGCGAGAGCGTGCTCGAGCTCTCGGACACATCTCAGCCTCCGGCGGTGCTCCAATGGCTGCCCCAGCTCCGCTCGGAGGACGAGGTATTCCAAGAGCTGGTGACAGCGTTCGATGCGGCATTGCCGCAGGTCTCGGCACTGATGGTGCGGCTCGACGAAGCCCTGACCGTAGCCGCCACGGACAACGTGGAGGGCGAGGCGCACTGGATCCTGCACGAGCAGGCCGCGGCAGCGGCGGCGGCGGAGCTCACCCAAACCGCACCCTCGGTGCGCGTCCTCAGCGCCGGCGAGGGTGACGCCGACTGGATGGTGAGGACCGCCGCGACGGGCGAGCTGGGCCGTGTGGGAGCTGGCGATGTGCTGATCAAGCTGTCTTCGGGACAGCGTCGATGGGCCGATGAGGCGCTGGCCGCCATGGCGCGGGAGCTCCGCGACTTCAAGGCCCGCGCCGAGCTCTACCAGGACGTACTGGACAACCTGTCGGACGAGCTGCTCGAGCAAGTAGTCGTCGACAACCCACACGCAGACCTCCAGATCAGCACGGAGGAGTACTGGAGCTTCGAGACGTTCACCGCCTTCCTCCAGGCACTGCAGCCCGCGCTGACGGCTGCAGCCACCTCCGCCTACCAGGCCGACTCGGTGAGCCAGCGGCTCGTTCGAGTCTTGAAGCCGTACTTCGAGGTCCTCGACTCACAGCTCGTCGTGCGCGTCGTCGATGAACCCGAGGCGCACCTGCACCCGAGTGCGCAGCGGCAGGTGGCAGCGGCCCTCGACACACTGCGCCACCAGGGGTCCGACATCGTGGTCGCCTCCCACAGCCCTACCTTCGTGGACCGGCCCGGCTGGCAGACGGTGCACGTCCGGGATGGCGGGGTGACCGTGGTCGACCAAGAGACCAACGTCGTCCGCACTGCGCTTGCTCGTGACCTAGGCATCACCACGGGCGAGCTGTTCTCCACGCTCGACCACCTGCTCGTCGTCGAGGGGGAGCACGACAGGCTCGTCCTCGACGAGCTGTGGGGGCTCGAGCTCAGGGCAGCCGGGGTCGGGGTGGTCCGAATGCTCGGCACACACAACATCCTGGCGACCGTCGACCTCGACTTCATTGAGCGCTACCTGGACGTCGACGTCACCGTCGTGCTGGACAACACTCGCCTCGAGCGGCTCAGCCGCCCCGGCGAACGCACTCCGGAGGAGAAGAAGCTTCTGCACCTGCGCCGGGCGGCCAAGGAGCGCGGCCGCAAGGTGCGCGAGATCGGCCTCGACCGGCCCGATATCGTCTGCTACCTCAGCGAGACAGCCGTCCGCAGCCTGCATCCCGCGTTCACATCATGGACCGACGTCAACAGCAACCGGCCAGACCGACCGATGCGGTACAAGGAGGACTGGCTGCTGGCACGCCACGGCGTCGACCTGACCAGGGCTACTCGGGTCCGGGAGGTGCTCGACCTGATGCGAGCCGAGGGGCACCGTCCCGTGGGCGAGCTGACCCAGAAGGTGGAGCGCTTCCTGGCTGAGCGGTCGGAGGTGGGCCCGTGAGCTCCCGGTTCGGCTGGCTCGACCACGACGACGCCCACCGGGCCCAGATGATGGAGGTGGTCAAACTCTTCCAAGACCAGGGGAGCGTAGACGAGCTCGGGATCGGTAGCGTCCGCGACGCGTTCTCCAACTCGTTCTTCCCGGGCACCTCGGTGCTGCACACCCGGGCGCGCTACCTCTTATTCATCCCATGGCTGCTCGCCGACGTTGCCCGCAAGGGCCGTCCTGTCGACGAGTCTCGCAAGGCGCTGCGGGAGGCTGAGGTGCGGCTGATCAAGGCGCTGCTGGCCGGTGGCGAACAGGCGAATGTGATCGGCAGCCAGGCACAGGAGAAGCTCAAGACGATGCCGAGCCAGGTCTACTGGCCGGCGCTCGCCACGTTCCAGCTCCGCCGCTGGGACACGACCATCGATGGCTACTTTCGCAAGGCGTCCCAACACGCCCGCCGCAGCGCCGAAGTGAGCACGGGGGACGCCGAGACGGCACGCGTGGACGTCGGACTCGACTCTGCGCTGCCGGCGCCGCCCGAGGAACTGCTCACCGAGACCACGTTCGACCTGACCTACGACGAGGCGGACACGCTGAAGGCCGTGTTTGCGAGGCTTCCGTCCAGCTCACTGCTCGGGTGGTTGGCCGCCAACGCCAAAACCGCGAGCGGCGACTGGGTCTGGCAGCACCCCCAGCTGGGCGACATGCCCGACGAGCACCGGGTGCGGCTCGACCACGCGCGCCGACTCCACCACGTCTGGCACGGCGCGCCGCTTCTGTACAACCTGATGCTGGCTCGCCAGGTCGAGGACGATGCGCTCGTCGAGCTCTACGAGGAGTCGACCGAGGACTGGCTCGAGGACGTCGATGCAGAGCGGGCGCTCGAGGGGTGGGAGCGGCAGGATTTCTGGGCGCTGGTGCGCCAGCTCAACCCGCGCGTCGGCACGCCGACCGTCGCCTTCGTCAATCAATGGATAGACCTCGTCGAGGCCGGCGACCACGCCGGCGACCACGCCGAGCGGCTGGTTCGCGACCGCGAGATCCGGCTGAAGGGGCGGCGCAGCCGCATCGCCTACCCGGATGCGCGAGCGGGCTGGAGCGGGGGAGCCGGGCTGGTCCGGCTCGACTACCGGTGGCGGGTGGCGCAGCGGTTCCTGGACGACGTCCTCGCCGGGCTGAGCAGCGGTGCGGTCTGATGCTCGAGCCCGAGAGCAGACACCTGCTCACAGACGCGCTGCGGCCGCCCGACGGGTACGCCGTCGAGCGCGCGCTGGCCACGACGTACACCCTCGACCTCACCTCCGTGCTCCTGGCGCCACTCGCGATGGCCGCCTACGACCAGCGCCACGCCACGGAGCTCGACGGGGCAGCCACGCCGCTCGCGCTGCTCGAGTCGATCCGCCGGCACGCCGAGCACACGACCGTCCTGTGCCAGGCGGCCGGCATCCACGTTCCACCTGCCTACCCCAAGCTGGCGGCGTTCGCGGAAGGGTGCGTCGCGGAGGTCGCGCCGCCCCCGGGCCGCACCTTCCACCCCAAGATGTGGGTGCTCCGCTTCGTCGACGACGACGGAGGCAGGCGACACCGGTTCGCCTGCCTGAGCCGCAACCTGACCGGCGACCGCTCCTGGGACACCATCCTGATCTGTGATGAGGACCCCGACGCCAAGCACACCCTGGACCCCGGACCGATCAGCACCTTCGTCGAGGAGCTGCTCGAAAGAACCGTTCGGCCGCTGACTGCAGTACGCCGAGCGCAGCTCCGCGACCTGTGCGAAAGCCTGCGCCACGCCCAGCTGGCCGTCCCGGAGCCATTCACCGAGGGCCGCGTCATCGCCCTCGGCACCCCGTCCGGTGAGGGCTGGCCGCTCCCGGACACGGCCGACACCTGCGCGGTGATCTCGCCGTTCCTCGATGTGGGGGCGGTTGGCCGGCTGCCGCGGAGCCGCGGCGACCGGATCCTGCTCTCGCGCCCGGACACCTTCGAGCGGCTCGGGTCACGAGCTCTTGTCGACCTCGACCTGCGGGTGTTGCAACCGCTGGCCGACTCCGCCCAGCCCGACGAGAACGCCGATGTGACTCCCGCCGCGGACCTGTCCAAGGGGCTGCACGCCAAGGTCTTCGCCTGGCAGACCGAGGGCCGCGCACACGTCCTGACCGGCTCGGCCAACTGCACCGGCGCCGCGTTCGGCGGCAACATCGAACTGTCCGTGCTGCTGTCCGGCCCGGTCTCGGCCTGCGGCGTCCACGCGCTCGTGGGCGACGACACTTCCGGCTTCCTCCGCATCACCCAGGGCTACGCCCCCCGCGAGGTCGAGCCCCAGCCGGACCCTGTCTACCGGGCCGAACGGATGGTCGAGCTGTGGCACGCCGAGCTCGCCGCGTGCACACCCCAGCTGATCGTCACCGACGGCGAGTCCGGGTTCGACCTGCAGCTGGAGGTCACGCTCCCTGCCGACCCCGATGGGCTCGTCGACCGGACCACAGCGCGCCCGGTTGGCAACCGCACCATTCCGTTCCGCCCCTTGGCAGGCGGTCCGTCGTGGCGCGGCCTCAACCTGGCCGGACTCACGCCGTACCTCGCCGTCAGCACCACCGTCGACGTCAACGGGACGACCGTGACCAAGGAGTGTGTGCTGCTGTGCGAGGTGGTGGACGCACCTCAGGACCGCCTGGCCCGGCTGCTGCGTGAGCTGCTCGCGCGTCAGGAGGACATCCTCCGCTACCTCGCGCTGCTGCTGGGTGACCCCTCGGTTGATGACCTCCTCGACCGGTTGCTGCAGGACGGCGCGGACGAGGACGAGGACGAGGACGACGACAAGAAGCACGGCGTTTACGTCTCCTTCGACGACCTGGTCCTGCTGGAGCCCCTGGTCCGGGCGGCCGCGCGGGGAGACGACGCGCTCCTCCGGGCACACCGGCTGCTCGAGGACCTCAGGGACCCGAACGGCGAGCTACCACAGCTGAGCGCGGAGTTCCTCGAGCTGTGGCGTGTGGTGTGGGAAGCGAGCGAGCGATGACGACCCCACGACCAGATCTCGAGCGCGAGTTGGAGGGTCTGAAGGACTTCCAGCTCCGCACTGTCGACCGGGTCCACGAGCGACTCTGGGACCCGGTTGACCCGACCCGCCGCTTCCTCGTCGCTGACGAGGTAGGGCTCGGCAAGACTCTCGTCGCGCGCGGCGTCATCGCCAAGGCCATCGACCACCTCTGGGACACCGTCGACCGCGTCGACGTCGTCTACATCTGCTCCAACGGCCAGATCGCGCGGCAGAACCTGCCCAAGCTGCGTGTGGGGTCCGACGGCGACGAGCGCCACCACGCCGACAGGCTGACCCTACTTGCCACCGAGCTGCGCAAGCTGGAGGGACGCAAGCTCAACTTCGTCTCGTTCACCCCCGGAACGTCGTTCAACATCTCCGACAGCGGCGGCCACGTGGGAGAGCGGGTGCTTCTCTACTGGCTGCTCAAGGCCGCCTGGAGCAGCGAAGTGCGCCCCGGACCGTGGGTGCGCTTCTTCCAGGGCCGGGTGAGCGATGCGAACTTCGACCGGGCACTGAAGAACTTCGACAGGCGTCAACTCACAGCTGAGCTGGGCCGTGAGTTCGCCGAGTCGCTGGACTCCCTCAAGGGCCCGATGGGTGGGCGACTCAGCGACGAGCTTCGAGCCTGTGTGCGGGAGTTCGTGCCCGTGCGGGGCAATCCGGGCGGCTCGCTCGGCCACCGCCGCTACCGGCTGATCGGGAAGATGCGCCAGGCGCTCGCCCGCACCGCGGTCCGGAAACTCGAGCCCGACCTGGTCATCCTCGATGAGTTCCAGCGATTCAAGGACCTGATGTCTGACGAGGGCGAGGGCGCTGAACTCGCGCGCGAGCTGTTCGAATTCGAGGGCTGCCGGCTGCTGCTTCTCAGCGCGACCCCCTTCAAGATGTACACACTGCCCGAGGAGCCCGAGGGGGACGACCACTACCGCGACTTCGTCGACACGGTCAGCTTCCTCGCGGGTCCAGACCGGGCCGCCACAGTGCAGCGCGAGTCGGGGGAGCTCAGGCGGGCGCTGTACGCCGGCGACCTCGCAACCGCCCGGGCTGCGCGTGACCAGGTGCAGGCCGAGCTGCGCCGGGTCATGACCCGCACCGAGCGGCTGGCTACAACACCCGACCGTGACGGGTTCGTTGTCACCCGCAGGCTGCCCGGGGTGGCGCTGGCGTCCGATGACGTCCGCGACTTCCGGAGGCTGCAGGGCGTGGCCAAGGTGGTCAAGAGCCAGGACCCGCTGGAGTACTGGCGGGCCGCCCCGTACGTCCTGGAGCTGATGGAGAACTACCAGATCAAGCACCGGTTCCAGGACCACGACCCCGGCGACAAGGCGCTGGTCAGCGCGCTCTCGGCGGGCCCAGTCGGACTGACCTGGGAGCAAGTTCGGGGCTACCAGCGGGTCGACCCGGCCAATGCGAAGATGCGCGGCCTCGCCGCCGACGTGCTCGACCGCGGAGCCTGGCAGCTGGTGTGGATCCCGCCGTCGCTGCCGTACTACGAGCTCGCGGGGCCGTACGCCGAGCCTCAGCTCCATGAGTTCACCAAGCGGTTGGTCTTCTCATCGTGGGCGGTGGCGCCCAAGGCGATCGGCACGGTCATCAGCTACGAGGCCGAGCGCCGGATCGCGGAGCGGGCGGCGCGGGCCAGCTCGGCCGCCGCTTGGACGCAGTACGACGCGACACGACCGACCGGTCTGCTCACGTTTCAGAAGACCGACGGCCGGCTGACCGGCGTACCGGCCCTGGGCCTGCTCTACCCGAGCGTCACGCTCGCCGAGGCGGGCGACCCGCTGGACGTCGCGCGCACGCTGGGCCGCACCCTGCCGATGGCACGGTCCGAGGTCGAGGCCGAGGTGCGGCGCCGGATCGAGGAGCTGTTGGCGACGCTCCCGGCCGGCCCGGAGACCGGGGCGGAGGACGCCCGTTGGTACTGGGCCGCAGCCCTTCTCGACCGGCAGCGCGACCTCGACCTGATGGCGGAGCTGCCCTACGGCCTTGCCGACGATCCCGACGACGTGACCCAGCGCGGGTTCGGCGACCACCTAGACGCGGCGGCCGAACTAGAGGACAGCGCGTTGGGCAGGCGCCCCGATGACCTCGTGCAAGTGCTCGTCCTCCAGGCGCTGGGAGGCCTGGGAAACGTGGCGCTCCGCGCGCTGTCGCGTGTCACCGGCGGCGCCGAGGCGCTCAGCGACCCGGACATCAGGTCGTACGCTTCGTGCATCGCGTGGTCGCTGCGCAACCTGTTCAACCGGCCGGAGATCATGGGCATCGTCCGTAGCTCCGGTGAGGGAGCGTACTGGCTTGACGTCCTGTGGCACTCCGTCCGCGGCGGGCTACAGAGTGTCCTCGACGAGTACGCCCACGTGCTGAACGTGACCTCGGCGAAGACGATCGCGGAGGAGGTGGACGCCGCAGCCTCCCTGCGGACCGCCGTGCAGACCTTCACCGACATCCAAGTGCGTAACGGTCGGGTCGACTCGACGCCCCACCGCACCCGGACCCACCTCGCCGTGCGGTTCGGCCGAGGGGTGACCGAGGACGACAAGAGCGTGATGCGCGAGGGTCAGGTCCGGACTGCGTTCAACTCGCCGTTCTGGCCCTTCGTCCTCGCCTCGACGTCGGTTGGGCAGGAAGGGCTCGACTTCCACCACTACAGCCACGCCATCGTGCATTGGA
Source organism: Nocardioides sp. (assembly GCA_051306135.1). Lineage (GTDB taxonomy): Bacteria > Actinomycetota > Actinomycetes > Propionibacteriales > Nocardioidaceae > Nocardioides. The sequence goes on from JBPPMQ010000156.1 coordinate 9,898, forward strand.
ACCTACCCAGCAACCCCGTCGACCTGGAGCAGCGGGAGGGGCGCGTGCACCGTTACCAAGGCCACGCCGTTCGCCGAAACGTTGCCGCCGGCTACGGCGCCCGTCCCGAGGTGGTCCGGGCGACGAACCCGTGGGCGGAGTTGTTCCGGCTGGCGGCAGAGGACCGCGAGCCCGGCGCCAGCGACATCTACCCGTCGTGGATCCCGCCGCTTGCCGGCACCGCGCGGATTGAGCGTTACGTGCCGGCGCTGCCGCTGAGTAAAGAAAGCCACGCCCTGCGGCGACTGTTGCGGACCGTCGGCGCCTACCGCCTGGTGCTCGGCCAGCCGAGGCAAGAGGATCTACTGCGCTACCTCGGCGACAGCGCCGCCGAGCTCGACGACCTGCGCATCGACCTGGAGCCCCGTTGACGACGATCAGCTACAAGCCGCGCGCGACTGCGGTTTCGGTGGGGAGGGAGTCTGCATCACATCGCCGCCAGTTCGGGGACGGGCAGCCTCGGCTGCAGTGAATGGGCGTGAAGCCCCGCATCACCGCCCACGCAGGTTCGGTGGGCCGGAGGGACCGCCAGCCTCGGCGAGGATGCGCAGCACCTCGTGGCGTCGTCGCGGAAGACCTGAGCCAGCTGTTCCGGACTACCTTCGAAGCCCGGGGGAGTGGACCGTCCTCGGCCGTGATCGCAGCCGAGTCGAGGTAGTGGGCGACTCGGCGCAGCAGCGGGGGGACGCCATCGTGACATCAGCAGACTTTACCGGTCTTTAAACCCTTTAAATCTCGCCGTCAGCGCGGGATGCCCGTCCCGGGTGCGCCGGGGTTGCCGCCTGCGAACGGCGACCGGGTCGAGAGCCGGCGACGCGCAGCGTCGTCGGGGCTCTCGGCCGGCGGCTCGAGCTCGTCGACGTCGAGGCTCGCGGGCGGCGCCGGATGGGCACTCTGGCTGAGTGTTTCGGCCAGGTCCTCGATGTCGGCTTCCAGGACTCGCTCGAGGAGGTCGGCGATGCTCGCTGGGGAGCCGTCGCACTCGGCCACCAGGGCGTCGGCCAGCTGGTCGAGGGCGGCGTTGCCGCGGGCGGTGAAGGTGACGACTCCGGGGACCGGGTTCTCGGCTGGGGAAGTGCTCATGGGTCCACCTCGCTTTCCTGGTCACCTAGGTGCGCAGGAGGCCCCTCAGCGATCAACCCGTGGCGACTAAATCGCGCTCGACCCGCAGCGCGATGATCCGCCACCCCTCAGGGACGCGGCGCTGCGCGGCCGTGAGCGCCTGGTCGTAGTCGAGGTCCTCGACGACCAGCTCGTCTCGGCCGAGGGTGTAGCCGCCGCGGTGGTCGGGCGGGATCTCCTGCACCGTGGCGTACAGGGTCAGGGGTTGCCCAGCGGTCTCGGTCACGGGCTCTGCTCCTGACCGGCCATGCTGCGCAGCAGGTCGACGTCGCGCCGGAAGGCGGTCGGCAGGCCCGCACTCTCCTGGGGGTCCGCCTCGTAGCCGATCAGGCCAGCCTCCACCAAGTCGGCCGCAGTCTCGAGGGAGCGTGCGACGCGCAGCAGGAGGGCGGGTGGCATCTGGACGGAGGGCTCGTCGTAGAAGTCGATGGTGGCCACCTGGTCGGTGAGGAGGAGGCCGAGGTGGCTCTGCGTGTGGGCAATCTGGGCCACCCGGTCGCGGGTGTGCTCGAGGTCGTCGCGCTCGACCATGAGGATGCGCTGGACCTCGCCCAGGCCCGCTACAACGCGGCCGAGGAATCTAACCGGCACGGCCGCGGTCCGCGGTGCGCTCATCAGGTCTGCACCGGGGGTTTCCTCGACGAAGCCGAAGACGATCTCGCGGGCCATGCCGGCCAGGGCCTCTTCGGTGAGGTAGGTGCGCGCGGTGGCTGGGGTGACGCACATCTGGTTCGCGACAAACTGCACCCGCTCGTCGAGGAGGTCGCCGGCGACCGCGCGGGACATCGTCATGCCGAGCTCGGAGACGGCGGCCAGGAGGTCGTCGATGCGCTTATCGCGCCAGGATCGAGCAGCCACCCTCAGCCGGCCTGGGGGGAGTAGGGGCGCAGCTCGTGATGGTCGCGCCAGACCTGCTCCCCGTCGTGGAACTCGACGGTCCACTCATCGACTGCGGTCCGCTCGATCACGGTGGCCGGCTCCCAGCCCGCGCCGTCGCGGCGCACAACCTCGACGTGCGCGCCGTCAGGGAAGGGGTTGTGAGATCCCAGGTACTCCCCGATGGTCTCGGCGAGGGGAGTGGTGCCGCCCTCGGGTGCGTCGTTGATCCACTGCTCCATCGGGTCGGCCCGTGCCCAGCGCAGCGCGAGGCCGGCGACGTAGTTCGCCTCAGTCGGCATGGTCGATGTCCTCGCCCTGGCGGAACATGGTCTTGGCGCGCTCGTGGCTGACATGGCCGTCGGGGTCGGTGCCCTCGGTCCACAGTTGCTGGCGGTAGCCGTCGCCTTCGGGTGTCGCTCCGACGTAGTTCGGGATCGACCCGTCGGCCAACGGCGGGTAGGTCGCCGAGATGCCGCGCTCGCCCTTCACGACGGCGTCGAGAGAAAAACTCAGCGCACGCGGGTAGTGGCGGCGCACCCAGGCTTCAGCGCGGCTCCAGGCGGCTTCGTAGGCGTCCTGGTCGCCGCGGCCGTCGTTGGCCTCGACGGCGGCGCGGTAGTCCTGCCAGATTTCGTAGGCTTCCCGGGCCTTGGTGCGCTCCTGGATGAGGGCGGGCAAGCAGCCGCACGCTTCGTGCTCGTCGTGGTGGTGGCCGATGCATCGGTCGTCGGTACAGCCGCATGCGTCGCCCCGCCACTCGGTCTCCCGGACCCACTGGCGGTCGCCGGCCTCGTCGGTCACCTCGGTCAGCCAACCGCCGTAGGTGATCCAGTCGCGCACGGTGATGCCCGCGTCCGCGAGGACGCGGCGGGCTTCACTGTTCAGCTTCGTCATCGTGGAGTCTCCTGGGTGAACGGCTAGGGACAGTGTGGCCGACGCCTCCGACAGTTGTGGGCATGACGGTTCAGCTCTGGTTGCCGAGGGCAGCAAGGGCTCGGTCGATCGCGGCCCGCGCGGTGCGCAGTTCGGCGGCTACATCAATGGTGCGTGGCTGCGGGTCGTTGCGCAGCACGAAGGCGCCGACGCCCTGGCGGGTCTCGACCAGGCCGTCCTCGACGAGCAGCTGCTGCGCCTGGCGGATCGTGTTCAAGCCGGGCACTTCGTAGTGCTCCTGCAGGGCCGCGATGGAGGGGAGTTGCTGGCCGGGGGAGAACTCGCCGGCGCCTATGCGGCGACGGAGGTCTTCGGCGATGTCACGGTATCGAGCCATGTCGACATGCTAGCATGTCCCTACAGGTTATCTAGTGGGGTTCTGGGCACTAGTTAACATAAGATAACTTATCGGCTGTCAAACAACGGGAGTAGAAGTAGATGCGACTACTCCCGTCCCTCGACGCGGACCGCGTTCCTGCAGGTCAGCGCACACGTGGCGATCTCGGGCAGCGACACGCGGGTTCGACATCTCGCCGCATTCGCGCAGG
>JBPPMQ010000172.1:0-2374 GCA_051306135.1 Nocardioides sp.
CTGTGCTGGGAGGCTGAGCTGAAGTAGTTGACCCCGATCAGGTTGAACAACGCAGAAGCTACCCCGACCACTGCGATCATGGCGGCCTTGCTCCCCTTCCACCCGGCGGTCGCACGGGCATGCAGGTAGGCGGCGTAGATCACCCAGGTGACGAACGCGGAGACCTCCTTGGGGTCCCAGTTCCAGTAGGTTCCCCAGGCCTCGTGGGCCCAGATCGGCCCGGTGATCAGCACCGCGAACGTCCACACCGGAAAGGCGAATGCGTGCACCCGGTAACTGACCCGATCCAACACGGCCAGGCTGGGCACCCGTTCCAGCCACCGCCAGGAGAACCGGTCCTTGAGCAGGTAGAGGACCGACATCAGGCCGCCGAGGATGAAGGCGCCGGTGGCGATGATGGCCGAGATGACATGGATGACCAGCCAATAGGAGTTCAGCGCCTCGGTCAGGGGGGCTACCGGCGCGTAGAGCGCCACCACGCCGAGGGTGAGCAGCACGATCGCGGTTCCCAGCACGAACGGCGCGATCCAGTTCAGCTTGAGCCGCTGATAGGCGACGACATAGGTGGCGACCAGGAAGAACACTCCGGCCACCGTGAACTCATACATGTTGCCCCATGGCACCCGGTCGGCCGCGAGGCCTCGGGCGACCATCGATCCCGCGTGACACAGCAGCGCGAAGACGGTCAGCACAAAACCGAGCCGGGCGAACATCGCCACCCGCTGCTCGCGTCGCTCCTCAGCCTCCCGATCGGCGGTGATCGGCGACGCGGGAGCGGGCACGCTCCCGACGGCGACCGTGACCTGCTCGGACTCGGTGGTGCGGCGCGAAACAGCGAAGGACCACTCCACCAGGTGCGCCAGCAGCGCAAGGAAATACATCACACCGGCGGCGCCGATCGCCTGGTTGGCGAGGGTCTCCCACTCCTGGGTACTCATCGGTTCTCCTCCTGGCTCGGCCGAGCCCTTAGCGCCGCTACCAACTGTTCGACCACCTCAGCGGTGTCACCGCCGCCGGATCGGTCCAGAGCTGCCACATGCACCAGTGTGCCTCCTTCGCCCTGCTGGGCACGCACCCAGGTGCGACGCGGACGGATGAACAGCGAACCCATCAGCCCGATCAACGCTGCGATCACGCCGCCCAGCGCCAGGGTCCGGCCGGGGGTGGAGCTGATCTGCAGGCGCTGCCACCGTTCGATGCCCTCCAGGCTCACCGACCCCAGACCGTCGGGCAGATCCATCGACTCTCCGGGACGCAGGTCGAGCCGCAATGGCGCTGAGCCGTCGTCCTTCATCAACATCCGGGCGTTGGTGGTGTCCAGGCTGTACACCGACTGGGCTGCCCCGTCATCGAGTCCGAGGTCGCCGGTATAGACCAGCATCGAGATCATCGGGTCCGCACGTTCGGCGAAGGCGTCACCGAAGCTGGAGTAGTAGGAGTTGGTGTGCGGGTCGTAGGCGACGTTGGGATAGAACTCACCGTCCAGGCCGATCTGCTCCGGTTCGGCGGCCGGCGCCTTGACCACTCCGGTGGACCGGAACGACTCGTCCAGCGGCAAGAAGATCACCGGCCCGGACTGGACCACATTGCCGCCTGCGTCCCGGACCGTGATGACCGGGGCGTAGCCGTGGCCGATCAGGAACACATCGGTGGCACCGATCGAGAGCGGGTGGTTGACCCTCAGGTTGTAACCTCGCGCACTGGAGCCGGTCGGGTTCTCGTAGCTGACGTGCGCCTCGAACTTGCGAGCCATCCCGGCGCCTGGCCCGTCGGTGAGCCAGGACAGCTCGAAGTCGTCGACTCTGAGATGGAAGTTGTCCATCGAGTCGGGGTCGAACAGTGAGCCCGGTCGGATCTCGTCATACTGGCTCAGCGTGTTGGTGAAGCCGTTGCCTTGCACCAGGATCACGCCGCCCTTGTAGCCGAAGAGCATCCCGGCGGCGAACCCGACGAGCACCAGGACCACCGAGATGTGGAAGACCAGGTTGCCTGCCTCACGGAGTCGGCCACGGTCCGCAGAGACCGAGTCCGCCTCGACCCGCACCCGCTCTCGGCGCAGCAGACGCCCGGCTCGGGCAAGCACTTCCTCGGGCGGCAGGTCGGTGGTGTATGACGCGGAGTCGGGAAGTCGCAGCAGGTTGCGTGGGGTGGCCACCGGTGCGGACCTCAGCGAGCGCCAGTAGACGGCCAGCCGCGGCAGGATGCAGCCGATCAGCGAGATCATCAACAGCAGGTAGATCGCCCCGAACCACGGGGAGGAGTAGATGTCGAAGAGCCCGAACCGGTCGAACCAGGTCGTCAGGTCCGGGTGAGCCTGCTTCCAGTTGGTGGCCTTGAGTGAGTCGATCTCCGACTGTGGGATCAGTGACCCGGG
>JBPPMQ010000177.1:0-3484 GCA_051306135.1 Nocardioides sp.
GTCAAGGTCTACGAAGCCATCGTCAAGGGCGAGAACATCCCTGACTCGGGCATTCCGGAGTCGTTCAAGGTTCTCGTCAAGGAGATGCAGTCCCTGTGCCTCAACGTCGAGGTCCTCTCGGCCGACGGCACCGTGATCGAGCTCAAGGATTCCGAAGACGAGATCTTCCGGGCCGCCGAAGAGCTGGGCATCGACATCTCCCGTCGCGAGACGACCGCTGCCGACCTCGATGGCTGATCGGTTCACCGACCAGCCCAAGCTCATTCAATTGAGTTCATACAGACCAGAACTACCGAAGGACAACAGCCAAAGTGCTCGACGTTAACTTCTTCGAACAGCTTCGGATCGGCCTAGCCACCGCAGACGAAATCCGCGAGTGGAGCCACGGCGAGGTCAAGAAGCCGGAAACCATCAACTACCGCACCCTCAAGCCCGAACGTGACGGCCTCTTCTGCGAGAAGATCTTCGGCCCCACCCGGGACTGGGAGTGCTACTGCGGCAAATACAAGCGGGTTCGCTTCAAGGGCATCATCTGTGAGCGCTGCGGCGTCGAAGTGACCCGCTCCAAGGTGCGCCGCGAGCGGATGGGACACATCGAGCTCGCCGCCCCGGTGACCCACATCTGGTACTTCAAGGGCGTTCCTTCGCGGCTGGGTTACCTGCTCGACCTCGCCCCGAAGGACCTGGAGAAGGTCATCTACTTCGCGGCCTACATGATCACCTCGGTCGACGAGGAGGCCCGTCACCGCGACCTGTCCTCCCTCGAGGGCAAGATCGGCATGCAGCGTGACGCCATCACCCGCCGTCTGGACACCCAGGTGGCGGAGCGAACCAAGAAGCTCGAGGAAGACCTCGCAGCCCTGGAAGCCGACGGTGCCAAGGCCGACGCCAAGCGCAAGGTGCGCGACGGCGCCGAGCGCGAGATGGCTGCCCTGCGCAAGCGTTCGGAGACCGAGGTCGGTCGCCTCGACGAGGTGTGGGACACCTTCAAGAGCCTCAAGGTCCAAGACCTGATGGGCGACGAACTGCTCTATCGCGAGATGAAGAACTGGTTCGGCAAGTATTTCGAGGGCTACATGGGTGCGACTGCGATCCAGAAGCGCCTCCAGGACTTCGACATCGCTGCCGAGGTCGAGTCGTTGCGCGAGATCATCGCCACCGGCAAGGGTCAGCGCAAGGTCCGCGCCCTGAAGCGTCTCAAGGTCGTCGACGCGTTCCGCAAGACCGGCAACCAGCCGATCGGCATGGTCCTCGACGCCGTCCCGGTCATCCCGCCGGACCTGCGTCCGATGGTGCAGCTCGACGGTGGCCGGTTTGCCACCAGCGACCTCAACGACCTGTACCGGCGCGTCATCAACCGCAACAACCGCCTCAAGCGACTCCTTGACCTCGGCGCCCCCGAGATCATCGTGAACAACGAGAAGCGGATGTTGCAGGAGGCCGTCGACTCGCTGTTCGACAATGGTCGCCGTGGACGCCCGGTCACCGGACCGGGCAACCGTCCGCTGAAGTCGCTGTCCGACATGCTCAAGGGCAAGCAGGGCCGCTTCCGTCAGAACCTGCTCGGCAAGCGCGTGGACTACTCGGGTCGTTCGGTCATCGTGTCGGGTCCGCAGCTCCAGTTGCACCAGTGCGGTCTGCCCAAGCAGATGGCGATCGAGCTGTTCAAGCCGTTCGTGATGAAGCGCTTGGTCGACTTGAGCCACGCCCAGAACATCAAGTCCGCCAAGCGGATGGTCGAGCGGGCGATCCGGCCCGAGGTGTGGGACGTCCTCGAAGAGGTCATCACCGAACACCCCGTGCTGCTCAACCGTGCGCCCACGCTGCACCGCCTCGGCATCCAGGCCTTCGAACCGCAACTGATCGAGGGCAAGGCCATCCAGCTGCACCCGCTGGTCTGTGGCGCCTTCAACGCGGACTTCGACGGTGACCAGATGGCTGTCCATCTGCCCCTGTCGGCCGAAGCTCAGGCCGAGGCACGGATCTTGATGTTGTCCACCAACAACATTCTCAAGCCGTCGGACGGTCGTCCGGTGACCATGCCTTCGCAGGACATGATCATCGGCCTGTTCTTCCTCACCACCGAGCGCGGCGAGATCCGCGACGAGGCCGGCAACCTGCGGGCGTTCTCCAGCCCGGCCGAGGCGATCATGGCCTTCGACCTGGGCGAGATCAAGCTCCAGGACCGGATCCGTCTGCGGATGAACGACGTGGTGATGGACGGTGTCGAGTTCGGCACCCCCAGCCTGGTCGAGACCACGTTGGGTCGGGCGATCTTCAACGACACCCTGCCGACCGACTACCCGTTCGTGAACTACGAGGTGGGCAAGAAGCAGTTGGGTGCGATCGTCAACGATCTGGCCGAGCGTTACCCCAAGGTCGTCGTGGCAGCCTCGCTGGACGCTCTGAAGGACAACGGCTTCCACTGGGCGACCCGTTCGGGCGTCACCGTCTCGATCGACGACGTCACCACGCCGCCGAACAAGCTGGAGTTGTTGGCCAGCTTCGAGGCTCAGGCTGCGAAGGTCCAGAAGAACTTCGAGCGCGGTCTGATGACCGACGAGGAGCGTCGTCAGGAATTGGTGGAGATCTGGACCGAGGCCGCCAAGATCGTCGGAGAGGCCATGGAGGCGGCATTCGTCAAGACGAACCCGATCTACATGCAGGTCATCTCCGGGGCGTCGGGTAACTTCAACCAGATCCGTCAGGTCGGCGCCATGCGTGGCTTGGTCGCCAACCCGAAGGGCGAGATCATCCCGCGCCCGATCAAGGCCAACTTCCGCGAGGGTCTGTCGGTGCTGGAGTACTTCATCTCCACCCACGGTGCCCGCAAGGGTCTGGCCGACACGGCACTGCGTACCGCCGACTCCGGTTACCTCACCCGTCGACTGGTCGATGTCTCCCAAGACGTCATCATTCGCGAGGAGGACTGTGGCACCGAGCGTGGCTTCGAGGTCGACATCACCTCCGAGGACGTGGAGACCACGGCGTACGCCCGCAACGCGGCCACCGAGATCGTGCACCCGACCACCGGCGATGTCATCGTCAAGGCCGGCGGCGACATCGGCGACGTCAAGATCGCGGAACTGGTCGCTGCTGGCATCGAGTCGGTCAAGATCCGGTCGGTGTTGACCTGTGAGGCCAAGACCGGCACCTGCGCGCTGTGCTACGGCCGTTCGCTGGCGACCGGCAAGCTGGTCGACATCGGCGAGGCCGTCGGCATCATCGCGGCCCAGTCGATCGGCGAGCCCGGGACGCAGCTCACGATGCGTACTTTCCACCAGGGTGGTTCGGCCGGGGCGGACGACATCACGCAGGGTCTGCCGCGGGTCACCGAGCTGTTCGAGGCACGTACCCCCAAGGGGGCGAGCCCGATCGCGGAGTCGGCAGGTCGCGTGACGATCGAAGACACCGAGCGCCAGCGCCGCATCATCCTGACGCCCGACAACGGTGATGAGGCGAAGGCCTACCCGGTGCTGAAGCG
>JBPPMQ010000181.1:0-4550 GCA_051306135.1 Nocardioides sp.
GGAGGGGAGGCCGCCGAGGCGGCTGTTCAACTCCGCAACGCCCGACTCCAGGCGTGCGTAGACGGTCTCCCGTGACGGTCGTCCTCGCCCATTGCTGACGCTCCTCAAGTCCTCGCCAACGCGACAAGCCCGTATCTGCTTCAACACGCGGACAACCCGGTGGATTGGTGGGAGTGGAGCCCTGAGGCCTTCGAGGAGGCCCGCCGCCGTGACGTCCCGATCCTCTTGTCCGTCGGCTATGCCGACCCTGCCACTGGTGCCAGGAGGTGGCAGCGGATCTCGGCATCCGATGGTCTCAGGCTGAGGATCGCGTGGTCAGGACTTCGAGGACGCGCGGAGCGTAGAACCGTCGCTTGTAGGCGTGTGGGTCGACGACCTGCAGTACGCCGAGGTCGCAGAGCTGTCCGACCAGCTTGTTGGCTCGCCCGTAGGAGATTTCCAGCTCGGCTTCGACCTTGCGCACGGTGAAGCTGGGGTTGGCGATCGCAAGGTCGACCAGAGAGTGCGCGCTGTCGGCTCTTAGCGCGGAGGCTCGGACGATCGCCTTCAGCTCGGACTGAACTGCCACCAGAGCACGCATCTCCTCGTGGGTGTTGTCGGCGGCTTGTCGCAATCCCTCGGCGAAGAAGGCGATGAAGGCATCCCAGTCACCTGTGGTGCTCACGGCCAGGAGCCGGTCGTAGTAGTCGCCTCGGCGGGCCTCGAACCATGGAGAGACGGTCAGGGTGGGTTCGCTGAGGACACCGGCAGCCACCAGGTGCAGCACGATGAGGAGCCGGCCGATGCGCCCGTTGCCGTCGTGGAACGGGTGCAGGGTCTCGAATTGGTAGTGCGACATTGCAGCGGCGACGACGGGATCGATGTGTCCTCGATGGTCTTCCCGGAGCCATGCGACGAGGGCCCCGACTCCCGACTCGAGCTCGACGCCACTGGGCGACGGCACGAAGCGGGAGTTGTGGACGGGGTGCGCCCTGGGGTCGGCGTCCAGGCGGCGTCCGATCACAACCTGGGTATCCCGGAGGCGGCCCGAGACCGGAGCGAGCGGCGTGCCGCGCATCAAGATGCCTTGGAGATCGCTCAGGAATGAGGTTGAGATGGGTCGGCCGTCGGCGATCCAGGCGAATCCGTAGTTGGCCGCGGCGACGTAGTTGAGGATCTCGATCAGCTCAGGGGTTGGCGGCTCCTCGAGCCTTGTGCTCCCACGGGCCCAAGAGCGGGTCTTGGCCGGTGATGGCGACAAGTGTCCCCGGTGGTGACTTCTAGAACATGCTCACATCCACAATGTCACTCTAACCCCAGTTGTGGAACATTGTTGGGGTGAGCGTGTCACATGACGACACTTCTTTGGGGAGGCGCGATCGTGTGGGGCCGAGGGCGGCTCCGTGTGCCAGGGCAAGTTGTCGCGTGTGGCCAAAGTAGTGAGAACGCAACAACTTCGGCCTCCACCGGGCTCTCGACCTCGGTCTTGGTGACGCGCGCCTTCTTCTCGGCCAGCGTCTGGATGTCGTAGAGGCGACGGATGAAGAGCAGATATGTTGATTTGCTCGATCACCTCAAGCGGGTTGCTGATGCCGCCCGACCAGAAGGCGTCCAGACGCGGTCGATCTTGGTCTTCAACTCGTCGGTGATCACCGACGAAACCTTACTGATCGGCCAGGCCGCTAGTTGCGACATCGTTCCAGTTCCTTTCCCGCCCGGGAATCTCCAGGACAGCCGCGCAGGCTCTCAAGTGCCACCGACACTTCACAGCTCGGCCAGTTGGGCGCCGAGCTCCTCGTGGAACCACTTGGTCGCGGCGTGGTGGCCGAGGTTGCGGTAGACGATCGTGCGCGGCAGGCGTTGTCGGGGTCGCTTTCCTCGACCCATGCCCGGATGCGGTGTTGGCGCTCGGCCTCCTGCGCGTTGATGACCTGCTGGAGCGACGCCGCCGTCGGCCTTACGCGGCGTGACCACTGGTGCCACGAGGTTCCTGGCTCGACGGCTGGCAGCGGATTTTGACGAAACCGCAGGTCAGAGCGGGTAGGGCGGTTCGCGTCGGATCGGGCCGTATCGCCGATGGACACCGTTTCCGGGGTTTGGCGGAGTAAGGCCGTCCGCGCGTCGATGTCGGAGCAATGTCGGAGTAGCACGCACGACTGCCGAGCCGTGTTGCAGATTTGCAACGCTCCGGCGGCGCTGATCTCAGTGCGGTCGCTTGGTGGGCTTCAGGCGTCTGTGCTTGCTGCGCTGGTATTCCTCGACCCAGTTCTTCGAGCTGAGCCAGATTCCAGTGTCAGACCGTTGTGCGCGCAGCCGCCCGCGTTCGACCGCCGCCCGGAGACCGGTCGCGGTGATCCCGCGACTCGGGTCGACCAAGCTCGCCAGCGGAACGAGTCGGGCAGGGCCGGCGACGGCGGGCACGACGAACCGGTAGAGGTTGTTCGTGACCGCGCGGGCGACCAGCTCGCCGAGCGGCCCGTACTCGCCCTTGTCCGCCTTCCGCATCGCGGTCAGGTACTTCGCCCGTTCCTTCTTGAAGACGATCGCGGGAGGGTAGCCGAGACGCACGAGCAGAAGGTTGAGCAGCAGGCGGCCGGTGCGGCCGTTGCCGTCAAGGTAGGGATGAATCTTCTCGAAGTCGTTGTGGATCTTGGCGAGTCGCTCCGGGAAGGGGATGTCGCTCTCTGCGCGGAGGGTGTTCACGTCAGCGACCCAATCGGTCATGCGGTGATCGACCTCGGGAAACGGCGGCGGCGTCATGCCTTCGGGGAACGGCTGGATGTCGTGCTGACGCCAGTTACCCGGCGCTTCCGCGGGAGTCGCGTGTGGATGTGGGGCGACGTTCCAGACCGGAGTCATCGCCTCGTAGTGAACGGTGCAAACCTCTTGGAGGTTGAGGAGATCGCCGGTCGTCCAATCACCCGGTTCCATCCCCTGGCCGTAGACCCACTTGGCAGCGGCACCGTAGCCGACGACCTCCATGTATTCCTTGAGCTCTTTGGAGCCGACGGCGCGTCCCTCGTTGAGGAGCTTGCGGACCTCGCTGAGGATGAGCGTGTTTCCTTCGAGGGCTGTGGAGTGGTGCGCCTCCTGGTGCCACAGGTCGTCCCAGATCTCCTCAGCCTCGGCCGGACTGGGTAGTCCACCGAGTCGCGCGCGCAGATCCTCGATCGCGTCGTCGAGTTGGTTGTAGATGGTCTGGCGTGAGGGGCGTCCGCGTGCCATGGGTGTGGTCCTTCCCGGATCAGCGTATTTGTTGCGCGCAGACCTGATTTATTCGCACACAACAACTTCTGCCCAGAGTACGCGAAGTTGTTGCGTGCAGGCCTGATTAACTCGCACACAACAACTTGTGGGCTGCGGCGACGACCCGGGACATGTCGCGAAACCTGACACATCCGATGGACGTGTCAGGTTTCTCCGAAATTCTTAACGCGTCGTCCCGCGCCACTCGGTCTGTCACGCCTGCCGTCGTCGGACGCCGAGAACCACCCGCTGGCTCGCCTTGTGCTCCACAGGAACCACGCGAAGCACCGGACGCCGGCGGTCACGGCGGTCCGCATTGCCGCCATCTACAACGAGGGCCAGATGCCACGCTCGGTCCGCAGCCTGCCAGCTCGGCCCGAGGTGCCGCTGCGGTGGGGGACGTGATCGCCGAGACTCCGTTCGGCACGCGGGTCCCGGTCACCGTCTTCCCGACGATCGGCATCAATCGGCCCGGCACAGACCGTTGGCGGGTGCTGATGAAGGGGCTCGAGGAGATCTCCCACTGGGTCCGCACCCAGGCGGTGCCGCGCCTCGTCACCGGCACCGAACCGCCCAAGCCCGAGTTGCCGACGCGCTACGACATCGCCGTCGGGCACATCAACGAGCGCCTGGCGATCTCGGCAGGGTCGACCACGTCAGCAGCTGACCGGCACAAGCAGCGCCTGGGCGCGGCATCGATCCGAATCGACATGGTCGACACGCTCGCCAAAATGGACGGGTCTACGAGTGCCGACCAGATCGCGGCTTGGTTGGCCAGCCTGACCGACGGGGAGGTGCTCGAGCGGCGGACTCCCCGCGCGCGGCTGTCCATGATGCGGCGGTACTCGGACAGCATCCGCAGGTAGATGTCGAGCATCGGCATGTGGGAGTTCCCGCGGTCGTTCCGCTCGAGTTGGGGTTGCAACTCGGTCCAGTGGTCGCCGCGGATCGAGGCCCGGACCGATCTCGGTGATGGCGGTCATGGTCACAGCCCCAGGTCGTCGTCGACTGGACCGGCCTTGCTCGCTCGCCACTCGGCAGAGCCGAGCGCGTGCAACATGACCTGGTACTTGGTGCCACCGCCATCGGGGGCGTAGAGGCATACCCGCCGGGGTCAGCTGGTGCCGTCCGTCCGGCGTTGCTTCCCGTGCGTGAGCAGGGGTGGACTTGTGGACTTCGTGGGTGTCGTCATGACCCCTCTCCTAGGCTGGTGTGACTGGGTCCCGAAGACCTGCCGAGGTTCGGTGGTGCATCACTGTGGTGCATCACTCGACTCGATCGGATGCACGTGCAGCTCGTCAGGAGTCTTGGGCCATGACCAATCG
>JBPPMQ010000007.1:0-56110 GCA_051306135.1 Nocardioides sp.
ACCTCAACAGCAAGCTCCGCGCCTACATCGAGGGCTGGAACAAGCGCGCCCACCCCTTCGTCTGGACCAAGACCGCAGACGACATCCTCAAGAAGGCCAACCGTCCAACAACTTCAAATCCGCGCCACTAGTTGCCGTCGTCGCAGGAATACTGTTCGCGGTTACCGGCAGCGGCTGGGTGCTCGTGCTCGGCGTCATCGCCGCAATCGTGCTCCCGGTGATTCTGCTGTCCGGGAGTGCGTAGGAACTACGTACGTACATACTTTGCCCAACAGGAATGTTAGTTTTTGTATCAGATGGATGAAAGCACCTCCGCGCGCCGCTACCCGTTGCCGGATAGTGCGCATGTGCCCGGACGGGGCGCTCAGGCGCTCAGGCGCTCAGGTTCGCTGGCTGACGGCCTGCCGGTATTCCGGCGAGGGTCTGCGCCGCTCAGGCGCTTAAAGCGCTGTAGAGCGTCTGACGGCTCACGCCTAGGTCACGCGCCACGACGGCCTTGGGGATGCCGTCAGAGACGCGCTGGCGTGCCTCTGCCACCTGCTCAGCGGTGAGCGCCTTGGCCCTGCCCTTGTAGACGCCGCGCGCCTTGGCTACCGTGATGCCCTCCGCCTGACGCTCACGAATCAGCGAGCGCTCAAACTCAGCAAAGGCACCCATGACGCTGAGCAAGAGCCGTGCCATGGCGTAGTCGTCGCCCGTGAAGATCAGCCCTTCCTTGATGAACTCGACCCGGACGCCCTTAGCCGTCAGGTCAGTGACCAGACGCCGCAAGTCGTCAAGGTTGCGCGCCCCGCAACATTCCAGGTGCCGACGGGAGTGCTCTCAAACAGCGACTCGTTTGAGTTCCGAGTCAGCGCTGACGACACGTCGTCAACGACATGGTCGGGCTGGCAGAGTGCAACTGTGACGATTCCGGCAGGAGAGCCGATGCCGACTGGCCTAGCGCTCACGACCTGCACCGGCTCGTGCTCTGACCGGGTGAGCAGCAGCGCCAGCCCGACATTCGGGGTGAGCCGATGGGCTGGAACTGGACTCGCAGATCTGACATTTGAGATCGAGTCGGACGGTGGATTCTATTACTCCGACGACGTCACCGGCGTCGCCTCCTCCGCATCGGTCAGTTGGAGTGTTCCTTCGGGGACCCTGGGGCCGGACAGTTATCGGGTCCGGGTTGGGTCCATTACCGGCAGTTCGATCATCCGGACCGCCTGGTACCCATTCTCAATCGACTCAAGCGCCACGGACTTCTCGAGCGATCCCGACTCCGACGGCTCAATCGTGGACGACGAGACTGTGACGACCGAGCCCGAGCCCACCAGTCCGGGACCTGATCTGGATGAGAGCACCGTCAGCGACTTCGACGAAACGGATCTTGCAGCTATTGACAGCCTCGTGTTGATGACGACATTGTCGCTGCCGACCAAGCGGGTGTGAGCCCGAGTTCGACAACGCTGTCGCCTCGTAAGGTCCCGGTTCCCACCAAGTATGCGCCAAAGGCGTGGCTCCACAAGGACGAGAAAGCTGGCCCGCTCAGCCCGGAGACGTTCCTGGCTCATTCCGATCTAACGTGGTATTCGACGGGCCGCAAGATTCTGATGAGCGCTAACCCCAACCCGGAAGGTGTCAAGTCCAAGCCGGGTCTCCACGCCGGCCAGAACCAACCGTCGTCTCAACAATCGCAAGCGCGGGTCCGCGATCGCGGCAGGGATGGAGAATGAGCACATGAACGACACTCCTTCAATCACCGTGTGGGCGACAGCCGGGGACGGCGAGCGCGATCGAGTACTGACGCGAAACGGCACCCTGCAGAGCCTGACTGCCACTGGCGAGCTCAACGCGTCGATCGGTCGGCTCCTCGATGAGGTCCGCGAACACGGCGATGCAGCGCTGGTCGCTGCGCTCTCCTCTTTCGACTCCGTGGAAACGACAGCAGACGGATTGCGCGTCTCCTCGGACGAGTTCGCGGCTGCCCGCGCTAGCGTCGGTGAGGAACTCCTGACGGCTATCCGATTCGCCATCGAGCGGTCGACGGCCTTCAACGAGGAAATCGTGCGCCGCGCGACCTGGTCTGTGGAGACCGAGGGTGCGGTGGTCGGCGAAGTCGGGCGCCCCATCGAGTCGGTAGGCCTGTTCGTGCCGTCGGGCAAAGGCTCGTTTCCCTCGGTGATGGTCCAGATCGGGTGTGCCGCCGTGGCGGCGGGTGTGTCTCGGATTGTGGTGGTCGTACCGCCGGCCCCAGACGGGGTGGGCGTCGACCCCGCGACCCTGGTGGTCGCCGACGAACTCGGCCTGCGTGAGGTCTATCGGCTCAATGGTCCTTCGGGCATCGGCGCCCTCGCCTTCGGAACCGAATCGGTCCCGAAGGTCCGCAAGATCGTCGGCCCCGGCAGCCCGGCGGTGACTGTCGCCCAGCAGCTCGTGCAGTCGAGTGGATGTCTGGTAGCCAGTGGGCTGGGTCCGACCGACTCGCTCATCATCGCCGACTCCACCGCCGACGTCACGATGCTTGCGGCCGACTTCATCAACGAAGCCGAGCACGGAACGGATTCATCCGCGGTACTGGTCAGCACCGATCGAGAAATCCTCGCCCTGGTCGCCAAAGAAGTCGCCTCGCAGATCGCCTTGCTTCCCGAGCCACGGCAGGGCTACGCGCGTCGCTCGATCAACGAGAACGGCGGGCTAGTGCTTGCTGCGGATCGCCGGGAGGCACTAGAAATCGCGAATGCTTATGCCTCCGAGCACGTGCAACTCGCCGTGAGCGACCCAGACTCGTGGTTGGACGAGATCAACTACGCCGGCACCATCCTACTGGGACAATGGACCACCTTCGCGGCCTCTAATTTCGTCATCGGCACCCCCGCGACCCTGCCCACGACCGGATTCGCGAAGGCCGTCAGCGGGGTCACCGCGCACACGTATCTCAATTCGATCGCGACCGCCCGCGTATCCGAGCCTGGATTCTGGGACTTGGCCGACCACATTGAGGCTTTCGCGCGCCACGAGGGCTTTCCGGCACATCTCGCATCGGTCACCGTCCGACGCGGTCTCCGCGTTTAAGCACCGACGAGCAGGGGGTTCTGAGCCGTCGGGGTGGCTGACGCTGGTGGCGCGCCGGGTGCAGAGGCTTGGCAGACGCAAGGGCTGCCGCCGGCAGGGACTGGATGTACGAACTGACCGCCGCCACCGTTGAGTACGAAAGGCAGGTCGGCACCAGCGTGCTGGAGGCTCTCCCACCGAGCCGCCAAGGAAGACCGGACCGTGATCTGGGATGAGGCGTCGGTCGGGCTGTTGCAAGTCTTCCTTAACGCCAGTCTAGAGGTGGTCGTCTCACCGACCTTGCGCCGGAGGGTAAGGCGTCACCGACTCGGCGAGCCGTCGTGACGCCACAAGCCGATCGCCGAACAGGACGTCCGGACATGGCGCCCCTCTGTGTCAAGACGCAGCAGGGAGTGGAGTTCTAGGGTGTTGTTTGGCGGGTCCGGGAAGTGGCTTGTCCGAAGAGTTGGTGTGGGGCTGTGAGCCGGCCGCGCTGGAGTCAGAGTCGTTGCCCCGTTGCCCTCCCGGGCCCGTCCTCGTCGTCGTCTCGGTGGTGCGGACGGCGTCCTTGAGCATGGTCTGGTAGACGATGTCGGACAGTCGACGCTTCACGCACCGCTTGGCTTCCATGGGTGCTTCCCGTCGGCCTTCTTGCGGTCGTAGTAGGCCCTGCCTTCGGTGGGATTGCGGAGCTGTACGCGGGCCATGGTGTGCAGGACCCGGTTGATCTGCCCGTTGCCTTTGCGGGACAGCCGGTGCCGGGTCTGGTCGCCTGAGGACGCATCGAGGGGTGCGGTGCCGTTCCAGGACGCGAAGTGGGCCTTGTTCGGGAACCGGGTGATGTCGCCGACCTCGACCAGCAGGCGGGCAGCGCCGGTGGGTCCGATGCCGTGCAGGTCCAGCAGCGTGGTGCCGGTGTCCTTCACGAGCTCGGTGAGCTCCTTGTTCGCTTCCTTCTTCCGGGCGTAGATCCGCTCGAGGTCCGCAACGAGTTCGGCGGCCACCCGTCGGCGGGTCTTGCCGACGACGTCGCGCGGCCGGATCTTGTCCAGCAACGCCTTGGCCTGAGCCGCGGATAGGTCGCGCTTCGCACCACCGGGGATCAGCTCGAGCAGTTACTGGTGCAGTTGGGAGGTCTTGCGGGTGTGCTCCTCACCGAGCGAGCGACGCCGGTCGACCAGGAGTCGCAGCACTGCGAGCTGGTCGTAGTCGAGGACCGGACGCAGTCCGGCCATCCGGGTCCCGACGAGTGCGACGGAGTGGGCGTCGGTGGCGTCGGTCTTGCGTCCCTGTCCGGTCGAGAACACCCGCGCTCGCGCTGACAGCTTCGGTGGCACGTCGACGACCTCCTCGCCGGCGGCGAGTAGTCGGACCGCGACGTGGTGGCCGATCCCCGAGCATCCCTCGATCGCCCAGACCCGGTCCGGGAACTGGCTGACATAGCGCCTCATCTCGGCGAACCCCGCCTGGTCGGTGCCGTACCGGCCGCCACCCAGGACGGTCTCGTCGGCTGTCATCACCTCGATCGTGACCGAGCGTTTGTGTGGGTCCATGCCATCACCACACGGTTGTTCGTCTTGCTCATGTGCTCCTCCGATCCTCGAACCTGTTCGGTTGTCGAGCCGGGGGGGCAACGCTGCTTTGAGCTGGGCAAACCCCTCTTGAGCCTCTCCTGACCCTGGCGACGCCCGGGTCGCGCAGGCCACCTCGATGACATAACCCGCCGCCACATCGGAGACGGTTCGACCCCGGCCTACAGGTGCGGCAAGCGAGTCATCCGGATCCGCCGGGAAGACCTCGAAGCGGCCATGACGCGAATCCCCACGGCCCGCCGATGAGGCCTCAGTTCAGCTCAGAGAAGGGCTTCGATAGGACACGGAGCCCAAATCAAAACCGCCCCTGACCTGCCGCTTCGCAGGTCAGGGGCGGTTTGGTGCTCGGTGGGTGATACTGGGTTCGAACCAGTGACCTCTTCGGTGTGAACGAAGCGCGCTACCACTGCGCCAATCACCCGTGGTGGTGCGAGCGACGACTCTAACGCACGACGTCTGGAGCACCGAATCGAGGTGGCCGCACGGCGATCGGGGGCCCAGCGATTCTTTACCTTTGAAACCACGGTTTCGCGTCACGACCGGTTGGCAGCGTCGTCTTACTTACACAGGCCGCAGATCCCGCGGCAGAACCAGTGGGGAGACCACACAGCATGAGGTATGCCGACCGGCCCACACCGCCCGTGCACAACCGGTGCGCCACACCACCTTCGACGGTGCTGGCTGACATGTCACTGGAGTGTGTCGACCCGTGGGGCCGAAGTGTCGAGGCCCCGATCACCCTGAGCTATCGCAGCGACGACCCGTTCGCGGTGACGTTGATCTTTCGATCCAGCTCCGAAACGGTCGCGTGGATCGTGGGGCGCAACCTGCTGATGCAGGGATTGACGGCTCCGGTCGGCGAGGGCGACGTGCGAATCTACCCCTCGATCGTCACCGGAGCTCGCACCGTGGTCGTGCTCGACTTCCGCTCCCCCGACGGTCGACTGGTCGCGCAGGCGGATTCCAGTCAACTTCAGGCATTTCTGACCCAGGCCTTCGCCGTCGTTCCAGCCGGCACCGAGAGTGCCTTCCTAGACATCGACAGTCTGGTCGACGATCTGCTGGCCCAGCCCAGCGAGGGCCCGACCGACTAGACCTCCTCGACCCTCTCCCGCCTAGACACTCCCGTCGCTGAGTCGCGCCCGGTCCTCCCGGTCGCGCCATACTCGGGCAGCCCGCTCGGTGACCGGACCCAGGACCATCTCACGCTGGTTGTAGGTCGTCACCGCCTGCACGTCACGGGTGGTGGAGGCCAGGAAAACCTCGTCGGCGTCATCCAGGATCGAGATTGGCTCGTCGATCTCGACGACATCCATCCCGTCGGCTCGGCACCATTCGACGACCAGCGCCCTCGTCACGCCGGCAAGGCATCCGCTGGCCAAAGTGGGGGTGCGCAGCTGTCCGTCGACGGCATAGAACACATTGCTTCCAGTGCCCTCACACAGGTTGCCGGCCAGGTTCGCGAAGATCGCCTCCGCCGCGCCGTGCCGAGCAGCGTAGGCCAGCGCCACCACGTTCTCGGCGTACGACGTCGTCTTCAGGCCGGCAACGGCGCTTCGCTCGTTGCGCGGCCACGGCACGCTTATCGCGGTGCTGGTGGGCGCGGCGGGCTCCATCGAAGACGCCACCACCGCGACGGTCGCCTGGGAATGCCCCCCGCGTCCGCTGCCCAGCGGCGAGGGCCCGCCGGTGACGGTGATCCGAAGCCGACCGAGCGGCAGGGCCTCGGCGGCCAACACTGCGTCGATGCCCGCCCGAACCGCGTCCAGGTCCGGCTCCGGCAGACCGATACCGGCGGCGCTGCTGATCAACCTGTCGAGATGGCGCTCGAGGGCGAATGGGCGGGAAGCAACCACCTTGACCGCTTCGAACACGCCGTCTCCGACGGTGAACCCATGGTCGGTGATGGGCACCGCCGGTTCGTTCGGGTCGTCGAGAAGCCGTCCGTTCACCCACGCATGCATGAGTCGTAGAATAGTGAGCCAGGCGGGTTCATGCGCTCATCGACATCGCCCTCTCCGGCGCTGATCCCATCCGTCACACCTCGATTTGGTGGCCACCCCGGCATCGGCTAATGTTCCATTTCGCACCGCACGGAGGGTTAGCTCGAAGCGCGGCATGCAGGCGGACGTAGCTCAGTTGGTAGAGCGCAACCTTGCCAAGGTTGAGGTCGCGAGTTCGAGCCTCGTCGTCCGCTCGGAGAGCCTCTCAGGCTGGACCGGCCGGTCCCTTCGCGGGGGCCTTCCCCCGGGAACGGGAGTATGGTGGGTTGGCCGAGAGGCGAGGCAACGGACTGCAAATCCGTGTACACGGGTTCAAATCCCGTACCCACCTCCACAGTTGGACTCAGCAGGTCAACTGAATAGCACGGACGATTGGCGCAGCGGTAGCGCGCTTCCTTGACACGGAAGAGGTCACTGGTTCAAACCCAGTATCGTCCACCAGTAAACCCCAGGCCAGACGCAGTTTCTAGCGGCCCAAGCGGCGGCCCCGTGCGACCTAGGTGCAACTCAGCGAGAAGCGCAGCCGTCAACCATGGCCACTGTTGCGGGCTTGGGTCGACTCGAATCTGACAGGGACAGGCGCATGCCCGACGCCGGAGGGTGGCGGTATCGGAGCGGACTGGCGCCGGCGATCTTGTTGAACCGAACTGCGCAGGGCAGGCGGTTGCGCGCGCGCATCCTTGACCCCTGTCGATTTCGTAGTGCGATATGACGCGTGGAGCAGGTCAACGGCAAGCCGGTGACAGAGCAGGACATCAAGGACTGGGCCCACGAGCCACTATCGTCCACCAGGCAGAGCACAAGTCAGGATTCGCGGCGGGTTTTTTGGGCAAAGCGACTCATTTGAGTTCCCGGGACACGACGGCGGCCGAAAGCTACATTCCTCGGCATGTCTGCTCTCCACATGGCCTCCCGGCTCACAGCGATTCTTCTGGTGGCATCCACCCTTAGCCTGATCGGCGGCGCCTTCACCCCGGCCCATGCTGCGGACAAGGATTGTGGCGACTTCTCCACCCAGAAGGCGGCCCAGATCTTCTTTCTCAACGCGGGCGGGCCCAGTCGGGACCCCCACCTTCTCGACGCCGACGGCGACGGCGTCTCCTGCGAATCCAATCCGTGCCCTTGCTACTACGGAACCAAGTTGCCTGACGACGGCGGCGACAGCCAAGCCGCACCCACCCCGCCCAAAGCGATCCAACAGGTCGCAAAGGTCGTCAAAGTCGTCGACGGCGACACCATCGACGTGCGCATCAAGAAGGGCAGCGCCTGGAGTAGGGCCAAGCGGATCCGAATCATTGGCATCGACACCCCGGAGGTGACGGGTACTTTGCAGTGCTGGGGACCGCAGGCGACGAACGCCGCCAAACGAATTGTGCCGATCGGCACCGTCGTCACCATCAAGAGCGATCCCAGCCAGGACAAAGTCGACAAATACAACCGGCTCTTGCGCTACGTGAACCGGAAGAGTGACGGCTTGGACTTCGGATTGGCACAGATCCGCCAGGGCAACGCCCGAGTTTTCGTGTATGCCAACAATCCGTTCAACCGAGTGGAGACTTATCGCACGTCGCTCAAGAAGGCCAAGAGCGCCAACAAGGGGATGTGGAAAGCCTGCTGAACTGCAGTCTGCTCACCCTCAACGCCGTCGGGGTCCGGGCTCGACTCAGAGTTCGGGGCCGGTGACGCGGAAGTCGTCGTTGCGCGGCCGGCTCTGCCCCCGGCCACCTGTCCGGCCGACAAGCTCGGATGTCTAGTGTGTCCCTATGACAGTTGCGAAGGTCCACCACCTCAACTGCGGCACCATGGCGCCCCCAGGGCACCAGTTCAAACGTCTGCTACCGGCGCGCCTGGTCGCCCATGTGCTGCTGGTCGAAACCGCGGACCGGCTGATTCTGGTCGACACCGGCTTCGGGACCGCCGACGTCAAGCAGCACGCTGGCCGCCTCAGCCGCCCGTTGGCCGCGGCCCTCGGAGCCCGCCTGGACGCCTCAGAATGCGCCGTGAATCAGGTGAGTGACCTCGGACATGACCCAGCCGACGTCACCGACGTCGTGCTCACCCATATGGACCTCGATCACGCCGGCGGACTGTCCGACTTCCCCGGCGCCAGAGTGCACCTCAGCAGCGCCGAGCTGCACGCCGCAACCCACCCGACGCTGCGGGAGAAACCCCGCTACGTCGAGGCGCAATGGGCTCACGGCCCCGACTGGGTGAGCCACGATCTGGATGCTAGCGGGGAATCGTGGCACGGATTCACTGCCTTGAGCGCGATCGGCGATGACGTGGTCATGATCGCGTTGGCCGGGCACACCCGCGGGCATACAGGGGTCGCAGTCAGCACCGCCACCGGTTGGCTGCTGCACGCCGGGGACGCCTATTTCGCGGCCGGTGACACAGCCCAGCCACGACAATGCCCGCCCGGACTCAAAGCGTTCCAGCGAATGATGGCGGTCGACAATGCCAAGCGCCGAGACAACCTGGCACGACTCAGCGAACTACGCGCCAGTGGAGGGGCCACCATCTTCAGTGCCCACGACGCCCAGGAGTTCGCGGCCCTGTCCTGATCCGGCGGAGTGTGACCCTCGATCCCGGGTAGTCGGGGCTCACCGGGCCCAGCGGATCGTCAACGGGTAGCGATATTCCTCACCCCGGTTGGCCTTCACGGTTGCGGTGATCCCGAGCACGACGTACGCGATCGCCCACACCACGAAGACCGGGATCAGGACCAGCAGCCCCAGGCCGAAGGTCACCACGGCGAAGACGAACCCCGCAACCACCGCGACGGTGAGATAGAGCAGTTGCGAGAGGGCGAAGTTCATCGATTCGGTGGCATGTCGACGAACCCACGGGTTGCGCTGAGCTTCGGCGGTGTTCAGCACCACCAGTCCCGGGACCCAGGCGAACAGGCTCAGCACTCCGACGGTGCCGACGGCACCGATCACCCACACGATCAGGCCGCCCAGGTGGGCCCACATCGCCAGATTGGCCGCCCCGCCTCCTGCCCCGCTCCCCGTTCGGCCGTCCGGAGGCGGCGGCGTGGGGAAGACCGACTGGGCTCCGAGGGTCATCGCTGCGCCACAGGCGGGACAGAACGCCGAACCGATACGACGAGCCTCGTCGTGAGTGCAGATCATGGACGGACCCTACCGAACGCCCGCGCTACCGGAGCGGAACCAGACCGGCGTGATCGCGCGGCACCAGAGCCCGGGTCCGGATCCGGTAGCGGATCACCTGCACCAGACCCACCGTCCACAGCAGATATTGACTGCAGAACGCCCACACGAACGCCGACGGGGGCGGGTCACCAGCCCCTGCTGGGGTCCGCCAGTCCAGGATCCACCCGATGACGATCACCATGATGAGGGCCGCCACGAACCCGGCCACGTTGATGATCCCGGAGGCCGAGGCGTAGCGATGCACAGGGTTCGAGGTGCGTGCCATGTCGAAGCCGATCATCGAAGCCGGTCCCCCGAGGGCAGTGACGATCACCATCAGCGTCAGCAGCCACACCGGTGCCTGCCCCGGCCACGCCAGCACCGCACCCCAAGAGATCATCGTGGCGACGATGACCGTGATCGCCATCGTCGATCGATGCCAGGGAGCCCTGGACATCGCGATCCCCATCAGTGGCCCCGAGACCACCACGACCGCCACCATCACCGTGAGCAGCACCCCGGCAGTCGCCTCGCTGTGGCCCTCGCCGAGGACGAAGAACGGTTGCCCCCACAGCAGGCTCATCGTGGTCGCCGAGAACGGGGTGGTGAAGTGGATCCAGAATCCGAGCCGGGTGCCCGGGTGGGACCAGGAATGGCCCAGGGAGGTCACCACCTGGCTGGGGGTGAGCGGCTTGCCGGTGACGTGCCGACGGTCTGGGGCGTCGCGCAGCACCACCAGGCCCGCTATCGCCAGCGCCGGGCCCAGGCCCGCTGCGGCGAGATAGGAGTTGGTCCATCCCCAGTGGCCCAGCGCCCAGGTCATCGGGATCGCCGCGACGATTGCTCCCATCTGGCCGACCGCACCGGTCAGTGCCACGAAGAGCGGCACGGTCCGGGTCGGAAACCAGGAGGCCACCAGCCGAAGCACACAGATGAAGGTCATCGCATCACCCATCCCGACGAAGAACCGGGCGGTCAGCGCCGTCGGGTAGGTCGACGCCAACCCGAACGCCACCTGGGCGAGGGTCAGGACCACGACCCCGCTGAGCAGCACCCGGCGCGGCCCGAAGCGATCTACCAGCAGCCCGACCGGGATCTGCATGCCGGCATAGACCAGCAACTGCAGCATGGTGAAGGTCGCCAACTGCGAGGCGGAGATCTCGAACCGCTCCTGGGCCACCAGGCCGGCCACTGCCAACGACGACCGATGGAAGACGGCGATGAAGTATGCCGACAGGGCAACCGTCCACACCAGCACACCGCGGTTGCTGATCCGGTCGGGCGCTGTCACTCAGCAATTCTCCCAGCCACGGTCCGGGTAGACGTCGGCGGTCTCGCCATCAGACGCGTTCTAGAGTCGCCAGCCGACGACTCTGCTGCTCGAACCAACGCAACAGCACCATGCCGATCGCCATGAAGACTGCTCCAATACCAACCTCGATGGCCAGCAACCCGGATACGTCGGCCAACGACGACCCTTGCGCGATCTTGCGGGACGCCTCGATGCCGTGCGTCATCGGTAGGCTGCGGCCGACGCTGGCCATCCACTCAGACATGTCATCCAAGGCCACGTTGACCCCGGTGAAAACCAACAGCAGGCACAGCAGGACGTTGGCGATCACGGCGCCCTGACGGACCCGAAGGCAGACCGCTCCGGCAGCGAAGCCCAGGCCGGTCACTGACATCGAGGTCGCCAGCACCGACACCAGCAGCGCCGGCCACTGGGAGACCGCGATCTCAACGCCGAAGACCCAGGTGCCGACCAGCAAGACGACGATCGCGACTCCCCAGCCGTTGAGAATCACCGGCATCGCCCGCCCCAGGAACAGCGGCAATCGCCGCGCGGGGCTAACCAGGACTACCGACAAGGTCTGTGACCAACGCTCCCCCTCGATAGTGAACGCCATCGCGAACAGACACGGGATGGTGGCCTGGTTGAGCGCGTTGCCGATCACGTAGAACTGGTCGTCGCCCACCCCGGCGTTGCGTCCGATGAGCACGAAGAGGAACACCTGGAAGACCGGCGCAATCACGAAGATCGGGATGGCCATCCACGGGTTGAGCCAGTTGAAGAAGGCGCGATAGCTGCTCAGGCCACCGATCAGGAACAGTCGCATGTCGGACCTCATGCCGCGGACCTCACCAGAGTGATCA
Source organism: Nocardioides sp. (assembly GCA_051306135.1). GTDB lineage: Bacteria > Actinomycetota > Actinomycetes > Propionibacteriales > Nocardioidaceae > Nocardioides. The sequence goes on from JBPPMQ010000007.1 coordinate 11,941, forward strand.
TGTCAGGGACAGACTGGCGTGCCGGCGAGCCGAGTGGACCAACTGCCGACCGAGCAGCGTGGCGACGACGCCATACACGGCACAGACCAGCGCGCACCACGCCAGATCCGTCCACGGACTGGCGCCGGCCGCCGCCGCGCGAATCGCCTCCATGGCCCAGGTGACGGGGATGAGGTGAGCCACCGTGTACACCCAGTCGGGCAGCACGGTGTAGGGCACCACGAAGCCACAGATCAGCCACCCGGAGAACTCGGTCAGACTCCCAATCGTCCACGCAGTGCGATAACGGACCGCGGTGACTGCCAACAGATAGCCGAACAACGACATGGCCACACCGGCCGCCAGCACGCACACAGTGAACGCGAACCAGTCTTCGACCTGCAGGCGCAGGCCGAACGCGACCCGCTCCCAAATGAGGATCGCCACCACGCTGTAGAGGCCCACGGTCGATAGCGCAAGCGTCTGCGGCACCAGCGTCCGAGTCATCGGAGTTGGAGAGGCAACCAGCAACTCAAGGGTGCCGAGCCTGCGTTCACCCTGCACCAACCCGGCGGCTACTGTGCCCATTGCACTCCACATGCCCATCACCGCGGCGCCGAGGCCGGCCCACTGCATCATTTCCGAGTCGCCGGCGACCTGATAGACCATCAGCGCGGAAGTGGCGAACATCAGCGGATAGAAGACGCCAAGGAACCCGTCGAACCACGCCGTGGTGATGATCTTGGCCTGCATCAGGTAACAGACCGCCATCTGGCGCCCCCACCTGAACACCGGTGAAGCCGGTACCGCGGCGACGCGGGCGCTCATTCTGCAACCAGTTCGACGTAGGCGTCTTCCAGGGTGGGCTCTCGAGACGAGACCCGCCCAACCCTGCTGCCTGCCAGCAGACCGAGTACGTCGCCGGTGATCTCAGCGTCGCTACGTGCCGCGATTCGCAGCACTTGAAGATGTCCGCGTTCCTCGATCGTCACGGTTGTGATGCCGCCGATGGCTCGGATCGACTCCACCACCTGCTCGCTCACCCCGTAGGTCTCCACTTCGACGACCTTCTCGGCGCTGACTCGTCGCTTGAGTTGGGTCGGGGTCCCTTCGGCGACGATTTCGCCGGAGCGGATCACCGCAATGCGATCACACAGCTCGTCGGCCTCGAACATGTAGTGGGTGGTCAGCAGCACGGTCTTGCCGACCGCAGTCAGGTTGGCCACTGTCTGCCGCAGCTCCCGAGCGCCGACCGGGTCGATGCCGATGCTCGGCTCGTCGAGGAACACCACCTCGGGGTCGTGCAACAGACCACGGGCAATATGCAGTCGCTGGCGCATCCCCCGCGAGAAGCCTTCGACCCGCTCGTTCTGGCGGTCGGTCAGCCCGACCATCTCCAGCAGGTCGGCGATGCGCTTCTTCTGCTCCCGCGGCCCGACCGCATACAATTCGGCAAAGTAGCGCAGGTTGTCTCGGGCGCTGAGTCGGTCATACAGGCCGCGGTCGCCGCCGAAGACGTATCCGATGCGACGACGCACCTCCCGAGTGTTCTCCACGACGTCGAGTCCGCCGACCCAAGCGCGGCCGGAGGTCGGCAGCAGCAGCGTGATCAGCATCTTGATGGTGGTGGTCTTGCCGGCACCGTTCGGGCCGAGCAGGCCGAACAGTTCGCCCTGGTCGATGTGGAAGCTGACGTCCTTGACCGCCTCGGTGTGCTTGGTGTTGCGTCGCCACAGCCCGGTGCTGGTTTTGAAGGTGCGCCCGAGCCCGACCGCTTCGACTGCCATCACCAGAGGAAGGCTAGTCGACCAAGCCCCCATTGAGCGCACCGTTTCCGGCGAGCCGATACCCTTCGCCCAGTGCGGGCCGTCGGCAGAATCGGCTCTCGCCCGTGGGGATAGGGTCGGATCATGACGAATCCTGCATCCGAGTCGTTGGCGCGCCGTGAACGCTACGCCCTGTGCGACCTGGCTCTCCAGGTGGGACCCGAAGCCCCGACCAGGTGCGCTGGCTGGGACGTCGGCGACCTGATCGCACACCTGGTGGTGCGCGAGCGGCGTCCTCACGCCGCCGTCGGGATCGTCGTGTCGAAGTTGGCCCCGATCACCGAGCGGGCGATGGCCAAGGTCAAGGCCAAGCCGTTCGCCGAGGTCGTCGCTTCCATTCGCGAGCCGAAGCTGCCGTTCTCGCTGTCGGTCCTGGAGCCGAGTCTGAACACCGTGGAGTGGTTCGTCCACCACGAGGACATTCGGCGAGCTCAGCCGGACTGGACCTCGAGGCGATTGAACAGCGCCGACGAGGCCGAACTGTTCAGCAAGCTCGGCGTCGTCGGCAAGATGCTTGCTCGCAAGGCCCACGTGCCGATCACCATCGCGTTGCCAACGGGCCGCACGACGACACTTCGCAGTGGTGCCAAACCGGTCACCATCACCGGGCCGGTCGGCGAGCTGACCATGTTCCTCAGCGGCCGCACGACGTATGCCGACCTGACCTTCGATGGTCCCGGCGAGGCTGTCGAGCAGGTTCGCAGCGCGCAGTTCGAGATGTGAGCTGCCGGGAGCTCCAAGCGGTCAGGATGTGGGCGGCCGCCGGGTGCGCACCCAATGCCGCGACACGCTGGGCCCACAACGGTTCGGTGCCGCTGCCAAGAGGTCCGCTGGCGTAATGTTGCCGAGAAGATGTCAGCGCAAGAGTTGTCCCGATCCTCCGACCAGCACACCACGGCCGGTCAGGGCGACGATCTGCCTTCTGCGCTCACCATTGCCTCGGTGAGTCGAGACGGTCGTCGTCTGTTGTTGGTCGACGCGACCGGCAGGGAATTCACCGTCGACGTCGAGTCGCGCGTCAGTCTGGAGCCACCAATGTCGCAGCCACCGAACACCGACCAGCCCGACCCGACGCAATCAAGCGGATCGTCGCGGATAGCGTCCATGCAGGACGCGCCACTGACGCTGCGCCCCCGCGACATCCAGGCTCGCATCCGAGCCGGCGAGAGTGCTGAGGACCTGGCAGCGTCCACCCGCGCCAGTCTGGACAAGATCATGACCTACGCCGCCCCCGTCCTGGCCGAGCGTGAGCACATCGCCGAGCGGGCCCAGAAGGCTTCAGTCCGACGAGCGGACTCCTCGGCGGCCAACCGCCAACTCGGGGAGGCCGTCGCCGGCAAACTCGCCACCCTCGATCTCGACTCGGACTTGGTGGAGTGGGACTCCTGGAGACGCGCCGACGGCCGATGGGCGCTGGCAGCGCACTTCGAGACTTCCGCCATGTCCGGCACCGGCCGGTTCGTGTTCGACACGGCCGGCAACTTCGTGGTGCTCGACAACGATGAGGCCCGATGGCTGGTGGGCGACCTGGTCGTCGACCACAGTGTCGTGCATGACGACCTGCAATCCATTCGGGCCCGACGCCTCGGTGAGATCGGCGACGACCCGCTGCTGCTCGAGTCGGCCCTTCCCGGACCGGTCGATCCGGGCGGATCGACCGTCCACCCGCGCGCAGATCGACCGGCTCCCGCGCGCACCGAACCCGAGATGACCGGCCCGATCGAGGCATCTCCGCGACGCAACATCGCAAAGAAGCGTGGCCGAGCCTCGGTGCCGAGTTGGGACGAGATCATGTTCGGATCCAACGACTGACCAGCTGCTGACCAGTCGATGGCCGAACTTCGCTTCTACACCGGGTCGATGGATTCAGGAAAGTCGACCCTCGCTCTGCAGACCAACCACAACCACGCGGTGCGTGGCTTGGCCGGGCGGATCTTCACCACCCACGACCGGGCCGGCGAAGCGCAAGTGTCGAGTCGGCTCGGACTGACCCACCAAGCGATCGATGTCGACCAGGACTTCGACTTCTGGCGATTCACCGTCGACGCGTTGACTCACGGTGCCCGCATCGACTACATGATCTGCGACGAAGCGCAGTTCTACACCGCCTGGCAGATCGACCAGTTGGCCAAGATCGTCGACGAGTTGCAGATCGAGGTGTTCTGCTTCGGCATTCTCACCGACTTCCGTACCCGACTCTTCGATGGTTCGGCGCGCCTGGTCGAGTTGGCCGACCGCATCGAGGTCTTGCAGGTGGCAGCGCTGTGCTGGTGCGGGAGGCGGGCCACCCACCAGGCGCGGATCATGGACGGGGTGATGGTCACCGAGGGCGAGGTGATCGTGGTCGGCGATGTCGACGACGACGGCAGCGAGCCCGTCGGGGTGGTTACCTACGAGGTGCTCTGCCGTGCTCACCACCGTCGACAGTTGACCGCCGATCGGGCCAAGGCGGTCTCGATGGTCTCCGAGCCGCTGCCGTTCTCACACCTCTGACTGCCCACAGACCGGCAAACCGCCGCTGGCCGGCCGACGAGGGGCCGGCCGACGAGGGGCCGGGCGGGCTGGTCGGTCTCAGGCGGTGAGGACCGGGATGAGCATCTCGTCGTCGGTCAGCGACCCGTGCAGGCCCACCAACGACATCTCATGCCGGAAATCCTTGCTCGACATCACCGCGAAGCTGCCCTTGGCGGCAACCACCACGTCGCCGATCCTCGGCAGCACCGACGCAGCCACCTGTCCGAACCAGCCGAGGCCGATCGCCTCGGTCCGAGTCCAGACTTCGGCCCGGTCGGCCACCGTCTCGCGCCAGGTTGCGGCGACATCCTCGACCGCACCCGCGGCGCAATAGATCTGGCGGAATCGGGCCTCCCCACCGATGAGGGCCACCCCGTCGCGCAACGCCGGGTAGTCGTCGATATCGATCCGGTCCTCGACCGGCGAGTCGATCATGCCGTGGTCGGCCACCACCAGCAGTCGAACGTGGCTGGGCAGCATGTCACGCAACTGTTCTGCCTCGGCATCGATCATCGACAACTGCTGAAGCCAGGCTTCGGAGGCGACCCCGTGCCTGTGTCCGGTCCAGTCCAGGTCGCCGTCGTAGAGATAGGTGAGCGAGTCAGGCACCGCAGCGGCGACCGCTCCCGCCAGGCGCTCTCCCACCCGGTCGGCGCCCAGGTAATCCGCGCCACGGTGAGCCGCTACCGTCAGCCCGGACTGCACATATTCGCGACGGTTGATGACCGTCACCGTCGCCCCAAGGGCGGCGAGATCCTGGAAAGTGGTCCGATTGGGCTGCCACAGAGTCGGATCCACCTCGGCGGGCCACTGCAAGGCGTTGAGTAGCCGGTTGGTGCCGGGGATGCGGGAGGTGTAACCGACCAGACCGTGCTGGCCGGGCGCAAGCCCGGTGCCGAACGACGTCAGACTGGTCGCCGTCGTGGACGGCACTCCCGCGGTCATCGTGGGCATCTGGTCCATCAGGGAGGCCAGGAACGGCGCGGCGTGCTGGTAGCGGCGCAGCAACTGCGCGCCGAGGCCGTCGATCAGCATCACCACATAGGCCGAGGCCGGCGGCAGCACCAGTCCCGAGGTCGCCGTCAGTCGATGTCCGAGAGCGCTCGCCACTGCGGGCACCACGTCGCCGAGCGTCGAGGTGGAGTAGGCCGGTGCGGCGAACTCCAGGCGCTGGGCACTCACGTGGTGTGGGTGCCGGCGGAGACTGCCTCCGCGAACGCCAACAGCTGGCTGACGGCACGGGGCCCGTCAGCGGCCGCCGAGACCCGCAAGGAGAAGTCATCGGAGGCCAGCACACCGGTGAACCCGTGATCGGCCTCGCAGTTGGGGTCGCCGCAGGTGGCAGGCTCCAGCTCGACCCGGCGGACACCGCCCCACCCCAGCGTCAGCACCGCCTCAGCGGGTCGCGACGAACCACCGGCCGGATTGGCCACCATCCGGGTCACCACCACCGACGTCACCGACTTCAGCGCCACAGACTCGCTCGAGGTGGAGGTGTACGGCTCCGGCAACAGGTCGTCGCCGGCGTGCTCATCAGTGTGCGCCAGAATCAGTCGGGTCGGCGTCAGCACCATCACCGACAGGTGGCGGCGCACCTCGTCATGTTCGAACGTGGGCTCGTGGTGGACGAAGAAGCTGACCACCTCTTCACCGGACAGCGCGGCACTGACACTCATCGAAACCACCTCCGGGTAATACCCGGTGGCTTCGATCGCTTCACGCAGGGGTGCGCTGGTGAGTTTGGACTGCATGGGCTCAGTCTTTCATCCGCTCCGGCATCGTGTCGCCAGCGGGCGTCGCCATCCTGCGAACGAACCAGTCGGAGCGAGCGTCCTCGACTGGTTCGACGCGACACCGAGCCGTCAACACCGCAGCCGAGGTGGCCCCGGCCAACACCAGGGAAAGCTCCAGCTGAGCGACCTGCGGCAGGTCGTTCTGGAGTTGGCTGACTCGCAGCACCAGCCGTTCGACCTCGGCAATATCGACCACCTCGCTACCCCGGTAGCCCATCAGCATCGGGGCCGCCTTGATCTCACGGATCATCGAGGCGGCGTCACCGATCGTCAACGGCGGGATCCGATAGGACCGGTCCTCCAACAGCTCAGACAGCGGGCCGGAGATGGCGAAGGACACCACCGGCCCGAAATACGGGTCCTCGGTGGACTGGACCACAATCGGCACCCCCGGCGGGGCCACCTTCTGGACCACGAACCGTCCCTCAGGAACCACCGAGGCCAGCCCCTTCCAGGCTTCCTTCATCTCCGCAGCCGAGGCGATGTTGCGCCATACGTGCGCCTGGTCGGGTCGCTCCCGCCAACGGTCGTCGGTGGCCTTGAGCACCACGTCCCAACCCAACTCGCGCCCGGCCACCTGGGCTTCGCGCAGCGTGGTGACGGTGCGCAGCGGCCATAGTGAGATCTCATAGGCGGCGAGCAGCTCGGACAGCTCTTCGTGGGTCAGCTCGGCGGCCCCGCGGCCGGCGAGGACCCTGTGCACGATCCGGCGGGCGGCCACGGTGTCGACCGAGAGCGAATCGCCGATCGGACCGTCCGGGGTGCGCAACCAGACCGCGTAGTCGACCACTTTCGCCAAAGCCCGCACCGCCGACTCCACCGAGGAGTACGACGGCACCGAACCACGACCAGCGGTCGAGCCGGCCACGTCGGGGACACGCAACAATTCAGGCACACCCTCGGCTCCGAGGAAAGACGAGACCAGCGGCTTGTCGGACTGTTCCCCGACCGCAGCCAAGATGTTCGCGATCTCCTCACCCGAGACCGACAACGGCGGGATGTAGACCGCCACCACCGCGTCGATCTCGGGGTCGTCGATGGCCGCGTCGAGCGCATCCTCGAAATCCTCGGGCGTCGGCTCGGTGGGCAGTGCGACCTGTCGGTTGACCACCAACCCCACCGACGCGGCGGCGTCGGCAGCCAGCAGACCGAGCGCGTCGGAGTTGCCGACGATGGCGACCCGGCGGCCCCGGGGCAACGGTTGGTGAGCCAACAACTGAGCCACGTCGAACATGTCCTCCAAGGTGTCGACCTGGATCACCCCGGCCTGGCGGAACATCGCATCCACCGCCGCCCCAGGTGCGCCGATCCGACGCACCGCGTGGCCCATCGGCACCCCTTGGGTGGTGCGCCCCGAACGGACTGCGACGATCGGTTTGCGCTGACTGACCCGGCGCGCGATGCGGGAGAACTTGCGCGGGTTACCGAGTGACTCCAGGTACATCATCACGACCTCGGTGGCGTCGTCCTCCTCCCAATACTGGAGCAGGTCGTTGCCGGAGACGTCGGCCCGGTTCCCGGCGCTGACGAACGTCGACAGACCCAGGCCCCGGTTGTTGACCTTCTCCAAGATCGCCGAGCCCAGCGCACCGGACTGGCAGAAGAAGCCGGCTCTTCCCCGGGGAGGCATCAGCGGGGCCAACGAGGAGTTCATCGACACCGCCGGATCGGTGTTGATGATCCCCAGCGCGTTGGGGCCGATCAGGCGCAACCCGTAGGACCGGGACAACCCGACCAGTCGCCGCTGCCGGGCTCGGCCCTGGTCGCCGGTCTCGGCGAACCCCGAGGAGATCACCACCAATCCGTGCACGCCCATCGCGGCACAGTCCAGCACCACCTCCTGGACGGAATCTGCCGGGACCGCGACCACCGCGACGTCGACCTGGTCGGGGATGTCGGAGACCGACTTGTATGCCGGCATACCGCTGACGGCCGAGGCGGACGGGTTGACCACATAGACCCGGCCGGTGAAGTTGCCGGTGACCAGATTGCGCACCAACACCTGACCGACGGTGTCTTGGCGACGTGAGGCGCCGATGATGGCCACCGACCGAGGATGGAAGAACCGGTGGATGCTGGCGGACTCCGCTTGGTGTTCGCGCCCGAGCATCACCCCGATCGCGGTGTCGGTCGACTCGATGGAGAACTCCATCGACATGACACCGTCCTCGTAGCCGGACCGAACCCGGTAGCCGGCGTCGCGGAAGGTCTGAATCATCCGGTTGTTGTCGGGCAACACCTCGGCCACGAACTTCTCCACCCCCCGCTCCCGACCTGCTTGGGCGAGGTGCTCGAGCAGGATCTGGCCGATGCCTCGGCCCTGGTGGGCGTCTTGGACCAGGAAGGCCACCTCAGCCTCTCCCGGAGCGACCGTCTCATAGCGACCGACGGCGATCATCTGGTCCTGGAGAGTGAGAATCAACGCGACTCGGCCGATGTTGTCCACGACGGTGAACCGCTCCACCTCCCGGCCGCTGAGGTTGGGGTGCGGGGAGAAGAACCGGTAGTACTTCGACTCATCGGAGACCTTCTCGTAGAAGTCCACCAGCAGTTGGGCGTCCTCGGGACGGATCGGCCGGATGTGGGCCGTGCCGCCGTCACGCAGCACGACGTCGCTCTCCCAGTGGGCGGGCGCATTGGTGGTCATAGGGGAAATCTAGTCGACGCCGGTGCGGCCCCGGCGTGCCAGCGTGGCTGTGGCCGTTGCGAACAGGGACAATGGCGCCCATGGCACGGCGCAACACCCCAACCCCACCCGACGACACTGCGTCTGATGACGGGCCCGAGCACATCCTCGACACCGACATCACCGACGAGATGCAGACCTCCTTCCTGGAGTACGCCTATTCGGTGATCTACTCCCGGGCACTGCCAGACGCCCGCGACGGCCTCAAGCCCGTGCAGCGCCGCATCCTGCACACCATGAACGACATGCGACTGATGCCGGACCGGGGTCACGTCAAGAGCGCCCGCGTGGTCGGTGAGGTGATGGGTCGACTGCACCCCCACGGTGACGGCGCGATCTATGACGCACTGGTGCGCCAGGCCCAGGCGTGGTCGCTGCGGGTCCCGATGGTCGACGGCCACGGAAACTTCGGCAGCCTCGACGCGGGCCCGGCCGCGATGCGTTACACCGAGTGCCGGATGTCCCCGGCGGCGGTGGCGATGACCGCCTCCATCGATGAGGACACCGTCGACTTCCGGGCCAACTATGACGGCAACGAGACCGAGCCGGTGGTGTTGCCGGCAGCGATCCCCAACCTGGTCGTCAACGGCACCACCGGCATCGCGGTCGGAATGGCCACCAACATGGCGCCGCACAACCTGGTCGAGGTGATCGCAGGGCTGCGGGAGATGATCCGTCGACCGACGATGACCACCGAAGACCTGATGCGGTTCATCCCAGGTCCGGACCTGCCTACCGGCGGCACCATCGTCGGCCTCGACGGCATCGGCGAGGCGTATGCGACCGGCCGTGGCATTTTCAAGATCCGGGCCACCGCACGGGTGGAGCCGATGGGCCGACGCAAAGCCATCGTGGTCACCGAACTCCCCTACGGCGTGGGCGTGGAGAAAGTGATCGAGCAGATCAAGACGTTGGTCCAGGCCAAGAAGGTGCAGGGCATCGCCGACCTCAAAGACCTGACCGACATGGCCAACGGCACCCGCCTGGTCATCGAGGTCAAGAACGGGTTCATTCCCGAGGCCTTGCTCGAACAGCTCTACAAGGCGACCAAGTTGGAGGACTCCTTCGGTATCAACAACGTCGCTCTGGTCGACGGACAGCCTCGGACCCTCGGCCTCAAGGCACTGCTGGAGGTGTTCTTGCAGCACCGCTACGAAGTGGTACGTCGACGCACCCAGTTCCGCCGGGACAAGGCCGCCGCCGACCTGCACCTGGTGCAGGGCCTGCTGATCGCGATCCTGGACATCGACGAGGTGATCCAGCTGATCCGGTCGTCGCAGAACGCAGCTGAGGCCAAGCAACGGCTGATCAGCGTCTTCGATCTCACCGAGATCCAGGCCGAATACATCTTGGACATGGCGCTACGGCGGTTGACCAGGTTCTCCCGGTTGGAACTGGAGAAGCGCAAAGAAGAGTTGGAACGCACCATCGAAGCTCTGGACGCCATCCTCAACGACTTCGAGCTGCTCAAGAAGGTGGTCTCGGAGGAGTTGGCCGAGGTGTCGAAGACATTCGGCACCCCACGGCGCACCGTGCTGCTGGCCTCGGCCGGCACCGCTGCAGTGCAGGCGGCTGCGACCCCGCTGGAGGTGCCCGACGACCCGTGCTTCGCATTGCTGAGCTCGGCCGGCCTGTTGGCCCGCACCGGCTCGGACGAGCCGCTGCGCACCGGGGGCGAGCGCGCCAACCACGACGTGATCGTCTCGGCGGTGCCGACCACAGCCCGGGGCACGCTCGGTGTCATCACCTCGGCCGGACGCTTGGTGAAGTTGAACTGCCTCGACCTGCCCGCCATCCCGCCGACCGCAGGCGACCCCAACCTGCAGGGCGGGGTGCCACTCTCGGCGCTGCTGAACCTCGATCCCGGCGAGCGGGCCCTCACGCTGTGCACGCTGGCCGATCAGGGGCCCGGGCTCGCGCTCGGCACGAGGGCTGGGGTGGTCAAACGGGTTGCGCCGGAGGTGCTCGGGCGCGAATCCTGGGAGGTCATCTCGCTGGCCCCCGGCGATGAGGTGGTCGGAGCGATCCAACTGCGGACCGGCAGCGAGGAGTTGTGCTTCATCTCCTCCGACGCCCAACTGCTGCATTTCCCGGCCGACACCGTGCGACCGCAGGGACGAAACGCCGGCGGCATGGCCGGCATACGGCTGTCCGCGGGAGCACGGGTGGTCTCGTTCACGGCGGTCGACCCCGCCGACGCGATGGTGTTGACCGCGTCGGGATCATCGACGGCGCTGCCCGGCACCGAGCCCGGCACCGCCAAGCTCACCCCGTTCTCGCAGTTTCCGGTCAAGGGCCGAGCCACCGGCGGGGTGCGGTGCCACCGGTTCCTCAGGGGCGAGGACACGCTGGTCTTCGGGTGGGCTGGTCCTGCCCCGGCCCGTGCGGCAGCCAACTCGGGAGCTCCGATCGACCTACCCGAACCCGATCCGCGTCGTGACGGGTCCGGAGTCCCCGTCAGCCAACCGATCGACGCGGCCGCTGGACCTGTGGCCGTAGTGTTGGGACCGTGACCGCTATGCGAGCCTCTGCGGCCGGGGCGGCCCTGTTCCTGTTGTTGCCTGTGGCCGGATGCGGCGGCGGGGGCGCGGGGTCACTCTCCCCGCAGGAAGCGCTCGACCAGGCGTGGACCACGCTGGTCGACACCAGTGGCGTCTCGTTCACCCTGACCACCGACGCCATTCCGGACGGCACCGTTGGGCTGCTCTCCGCCGACGGAGTGCTGAACAAGTCCCCCGCGTTCGAAGGGGAGTTCTCGGTGCCGATCGGCGGTTTCGAACCGACCATCAAGGTGATCGCGGTCGACGACGTGGTCTATGCCCAACTCCCGCTGACGCCGGGCTGGCAGCAGATCGAGCCGAGCGACTACGGGGTGCCCGACCCTGCTCGTCTGATCGACGGGGAGACCGGAATCGCGAGTTTCCTGCCCGCGACCACCGAAGTCTCCGAGGGCGAGCAGACCCGCGGCGGGGTGGACAACAAGGACATCCTCACCGTCTACACCGGCATCGTGCCCGGCGACAGTGTCGCCTCGGTGATCTCGTCGGCGACCGGCGACTTCGACGTGGACTACACGATCAGCGACTCCGGGGTGCTCAGCCAGGCGGTCATCACCGGCGACTTCTACGGAACCGGGGAAGACACCACCTACACCGCCACCATCTCTGACTACGGCTCCAACCCGGAGATCACCGCGCCGTGAGGCGCGCCGGATGAACTCCCGCAAGATGAACTCCCGCACGCTGTTGGCGTTGGCTGTCGTGGCGGTCGCCTTCGCTGCAGCCGACACCTATGTCGTCGTCCTCGCACTGCCCGACATGATGGCCGGCGTCGGGATCTCACCCGAAGAACTCCAACGGGGCGCACCGATCGTCTCCGGATTCCTCCTCGGGTACGTCGCCATGCTGCCGCTGATCGGCAGGATCGCCGACGTGCACGGCCGAGTGCCGGTTCTGGTCGCCAGCCTGGCGATCTTCGTGGTCGGCTCCGCGGTGACAACGCTGTCCTACGATCTTTCCTCGATGGTCTTCGGCCGATTCCTCCAGGGCCTGGGCGGCGGCGGCCTGGTGCCGGCCACGCTCGCTTTGGTGGCCGACCTCTACCCGGCCGACCGCCGCGGCATACCGCTCGGTCTGGTTTCCGCGGTGCAGGAGATCGGCTCGGTGCTCGGACCGGTCTTCGGTGCCCTTGTGTTGGTGGCTCTGGACTGGCGCGGCATCTTCGCGGTCAATGCGCTGGTGGGACTGGTGCTGTTCTTCGCGGTGCGGCGGGCTGCGCCCTCGGCCGCATTCGCCGGCGCACCACCCGGCGCCGGTGCGCTCTCCCCGGTCCGGCTGCCGCGGGACTGGTGGCACTGGGCCGCGTGGGCGCTGGCGTTGGTCGGCGTCCTCACTGCTGGGTCGGTGATGGTGCAGCCACCGTCGCTGATGGCAGACCTGACGTGGGGCCGGCTGTTCATCCCGGTCTTCGGCTCTGGGCGGTGGCTGACTCCCCTGGGTCTGACGTCCGCGGTCGCGGTCGTCGGGTTCGTGGCCTGTTGCCTGGTATCGGCCCGCCCGGTGGTCGATCTGCGTGCCTGGGGCCGTTCGCTCGCCGAGGCGGACCTGGTCGGCGCGATCTTCGGCGCTGTCGCCCTGGGCGGCATCGTGCTTGCCTTCGCCACCGCCGATCCCCGCGTCGAGGTCTTCTCCGGCCAGGGGCTCTGGTATCTGGTCGGCGCCGGCGTCGGGGCGGTCGCGTTCGTGGTGCATATCCGCCGAGCCAGCGACCCGCTGCTGCCGGTGGACGCGCTGAAGGCGCGGGCTGCCTGGGGCGCCGTCGCGGTCAGTTTCGTGATGGGCGCCAGTCTGGTTGCCGCCCTGGTCGACATCCCGCTGTTCGCACGCAGCACCGTCTACGGCGACTCCCAGGTGCTGGCGTCGCTGGTGTTGGTCCGGTTCCTGATCGCCCTGCCGGTCGGTGCCGTGGCCGGCGGCTATCTGATCAGACGGCTCAGCCCCGGGGTGGTGGTGGCACTGGGCATGGTGCTGGCCGCCGCCGGATTCCTCTGGATGGCCCAGTGGGACCTCGACTCACTTCGGTCATGGCTGGCCACCGTGCCGCTGGTCGTCGGCGGGTTCGGGTTCGGCCTGGCACTGGCGCCGATCAACGCCTCGATTCTGGCCAACACGGCCGCCGCCGTGCACGGCGTGACCAGTTCGCTGGTGGTGGTGGCCCGCATGGTCGGGATGCTGGTCGGCATCTCGGCGCTGAGCACGCTCGGACTGCGTGCCTACTACCGATCACAGGCCGACATGCCCGGTCTGGCACAGACCTGCGGCGGCACCATCGAGGACGGTTGGTGCGACGCCTACCAGGACCTGATCCAGCAGGCCAGCATCACCCAGGAGCACACCATCTTCCTCGGTGCGGCCCTGCTGGCACTGGTGGCCGCCATACTCGCGGTGCTGACCCTTCGGAACCCGCAGCTCACGAACCGATAGTCTCGCTTTCATGAGCGAGTTCGATGACTTGTTGGCGGCCAACGCCGCCTACGCCGCCGACTTCAACCAGAGCGGATTCGACGGCATAGCCCACGCCGGCGTCGCCATCGTCACGTGCATGGACTCTCGCATCGAGCCGTTGGCCATGCTCGGCCTGACTTTGGGCGACGCGAAGATCTTCCGCAACCCGGGCGGCCGAGTGACACCCCAGGCGATGGAGGCCCTGGTGCTGGGGACCCACCTGCTGGGCGTCAAGCGGATCCTCATCGTGGAACACACCCGCTGCGCGATGGCCTCGAACTCCGAGGATGCGATCCACGCGAGGATCACCGCCTCTGCGGGAGTCGATTCGACCTGGCAGCCCATCAATGTGATCACCGACCAGACGCGGGCGCTGAGCGAGGATGTGCACAAGGTGACCTCGCACCCGCTGATCCCCGAATCGGTGGCTGTGGCCGGCTTCTTGTACGACGTGGACAGCGGACGACTGGAGCGCCAGGCCTAACCGGTTGGACTAATCTGTGCAGACGGGTCTCCTGACGAGTGCAGTTGTCCCGTTTCGGAGACGTTGACTAGGTTGGTTGGGAGAATGGATGTCATGACGACCTTGCCGCGTGTGGATCGCCGTGTCTGGCTGCGCACCGATGACCGACGCGCCTACACCAGCAGGGTCGCCAGCGTGGTCGACGGCGGGCTCCTGCTCGACTTCCCCGAGGACTACCTGAACGAGGACTCCCCCCAAGACCTCGACCTGATCTGGCCGTTCAACAATGAGCTCTACCGGATGCGTGCGCGCGTCTCGTTGGCGCCACAGGGACTGCTGGCCACCGGGCTGGGCGAACCCGAGAAGGCCCAGCGGCGAGCCCACATGCGCATCCCGATGGGCACCTCGATGAAGCTCAACGTGATCGAGGGACTGCCGCAGACCAGTTGCATCCTGGTCGACATCAGCGAGGCCGGCCTTCGCGCCGAGGTGCCTGCAGATCTGGCGCCCCGGATGTCGGTCGGCGCTCCCGCCCAGGCCGGGTTCGGAGTCGGCGGCACCGGCTTCATGCTCACCGGGACAGTCCACCGCATTGCTGATCAAGCTCGGGCAGAGGCGCCGGGCACCCGTGACGTCGTGGTGCTGTTCGACATTCCGGAGAACACCCAGCGCGCCCTGGCCCGTGCCATCGAGTTCGAACAGATGACTCTCTCGCACGTGCTCTGAGGCATGCTTCAGCCATGAAGCCCTGGACCACCCACCCGGCAGTGGCCACACTGCCGGTGTTGGCCAGAGCGACCGGGCTGCTGTTCATCACCATCGGGGTGCTGACCCTCAGTTCCAGCTACCTCAACCAATGGGAGCCCGCCGACGAAGCGGCGATCCAGGTGCTCGGCGGCGGGTCCTGTCTGATCGGACTCCTGATCTTCACCATGGGGTCTGACCGTCTGCCCCGGTCGGCATACCATCTGTGGGTCGCCATCGCCTCAGTGCTGGTGATCACCCTGGTCGGCCTCGCCCAAGGTCGGGACGGGCCGGTGGGCAGCCCCGCGTTGGGATTCCTGGTCATCATCGACGTGTTCTTCATCTTCTCCCGCTTCGCGGCGCTGGCACACCTCGCGTTCTTGTGCGTCGGGCAGGCCTGGGTGCTGGATCGGGCCGGCACTCCGAACACGACCATCGGCCTGCTGTTCGGGCTCTATGCCGCCACCGGGCTGATCGTGGCCTGGTTGGGCCGCATGGGTGACTCGGTCGAACGAGACCCTCTCACCGGGCTGGCAAACCGGCGTGGCCACGAGCGGTTGCTCTTGGAGGCTCTGGACCAGGTTGCCCGCGACGGCGGACAACTGAGCCTGGTGCTGCTGGACCTCGACCACTTCAAGGAGGTCAACGACACGTTGGGGCACCTGGCGGGGGACCAACTGCTGGTCACCTGCGCCAACGCGTGGCGGACCGGGTTGGGACCGCACCAGACGCTGAGCCGGTTCGGCGGTGACGAGTTCTGCCTGCTGCTCCCCCACTGCTCCCTGGGTCGGGCGGCCGACCTCGCCGACGAACTGCGGCGGCTGGCACCCGACGGCGTCGGAGTCTCGGCCGGGGTCGCCTCTTGGAGCCACGGCGACTCGGCCTCCAAACTGATGTCGCGTGCCGACGTGGCGCTCTACGACGCCAAGGAGGCGGGCCGCAACACCACCGCCGCCTACGGCGACCCCGAACGTCAGGCGAGCGAACTGGAGGCGGCCATCGCTGCCGGGCAGTTGCACATGGTGTTCCAGCCGATCGTGCAGCTGTCCAACCGGCAGCCGGTCTCGTGCGAGGCGCTCGTGCGTTGGGAGCACCCCGAACGCGGAAGTCTGAGTCCGCTGGAGTTCATTCCGATGGCAGAACGGACCGGGGCGATCCATGCCTTGGGAGCCTGGACGCTTGACCACGCGTGCGCGTCGGCTGTGACGGGAGCGTTCCGCGGCCTCGCAGTGTCGGTCAACGTGTCCATTCCTGAGCTCCGGCACCCGGACTACCCCCAGTTCGTCGCGTCCACCCTCTACACTCATGCGCTTGCGCCCGAGCGTCTGATTGTCGAGGTCACCGAAGCGGTCTTCGACGACGACGACCCGCAGGTGGTGTTGTCGCTCAAACGCCTCCGGGCCCTCGGCGTCAAGGTCGCCTTGGATGACTTCGGCGCCGGGTACTCCTCGCTGCGCTGGCTCGAACGCTTCCCGCTGGACATCGTCAAGGTGGACCGATCGTTCGTCGAGGGTCTGGGCACCGAGCGGGAGCAGGCCCCGGTGCTCGAGGCGATCCTGCAAATCGGTGCAGCCCTGGGCTTTCGGGTCATCGTCGAAGGCGTCGAGTCCCAGGCCCAAGTGGAGGCGCTTGAGCGGCTCGGTGGGCCGTGGGCCCAGGGTTACTACTTCAGCACTCCCATTCCTCTGGTGCAGTTGCGGGACTGGCCGTCGGCCGTCACCTCACCTGAGACGATCAACCTGCGCGACCGGTTTGCCGGCCCCGCCTGACTTCCACGCCTTGAACGTATTGAGGCGCGCCGGGGGCGGGCTCCGCGACCACGACCTGCGTCGTCACGACCTGCGTCGTCACGACCTCAGATGTCGAGGTCGTCCTCACTCATCTGGCCGCCATTGACCACGATGAACTCTTTGCGCGGGGCGACGTCGTTGCCCATCAGCAGTTCGAAGACCTGGCCGGCGCGGCCGGCGTCGTCGACAGTGAGGCGACGTAGCGTGCGGTGGCGGGGGTCCATGGTGGTCTCGGCCAACTGGTCGGCATCCATTTCGCCGAGGCCCTTGTAACGCTGCGGGGTCCCCTTGACGTTGATGTTCTTCTTCTTCAACTCCGCAAGTTTGCGTTGCAGCTCGGCATCCGAATAGGTGTAGATGTACTTGTCCATCCCCTTCTTCGGATTGGACAACTCGATCCGGTGCAATGGCGGCACCGCGGAGTAGACCCTCCCAGCACCGACCAGGTCGGGCATGTACTTGAAGAACAACGTCGCCAACAGCGTGCGGATGTGCGCACCGTCGGAATCGGCGTCGGCCATGAAGATGATCTTCCCGTAGCGTGCCGAGTCCAGATCGAACGTCCGGCCGGATCCTGCCCCCACGACCTGAATGATCGATGCGCACTCGGCATTCTTGAGCATGTCGCCCACCGACGCCTTCTGCACGTTCAGGATCTTGCCCCGGATCGGCAGCAGCGCTTGAAACTCGGAGTTCCTGGCCATCTTCGCGGTCCCGAGCGCCGAATCACCCTCGACGATGAACAACTCGGTGCGGTCGTTGTCGGTCGACCGGCAGTCAGCAAGTTTGGCCGGCAACGACGACGACTCCAAGGCGTTCTTGCGGCGCTGATTCTCTTTCTGCTGGCGCAGGCTGATTCGGGTCTTGGACGCACCGTAGACCTTCTCCATGACCAACTTGGCCTGAGCCTTCTCGCGGGCTTTGGTCGAGGTAAGGAAGCGTCTCAACTCCGCGCCAACCACCTTGCGGACGATCGCGCGTGCTGCCGGCGTACCGAGGATCTCTTTGGTCTGGCCCTCGAACTGCGGCTCAGCCAACCGCACCGTGACTACCGCAGTCATGCCTTCGAGCACGTCCTCCTTGATGACATCGGGGTCGGCGGCCTTCAGCACCCGGGACGCCTTCATGACGTCGTTGAAGGTCTTGGTGATCGCCTGCTCGAAACCGGCGACGTGGGTGCCGCCCTTCGGGGTCGCGATGACGTTGACGAACGAGCGGATCTCGGAGTCGTAACCCATGCCCCATCGACAGGCGACGTCGACCATCAGTTCGCGTTCGACCTCTTGCGGGGTCATGTGGCCCAGATCGTCGAGCATCGGCACGGTCTCGACAAAGGTGTCGCTGCCTTGAAGACGGTAGGTGTCGGTGACCGGATCACCCTGGGACAAGAAGTCGACGAACTCTGCGATGCCGCCGTCGTGGCGGAACTTCTCCTCCACTAGTTCGGGTCCGCGGCTGTCCCTGATCACCAACTCCAGGCCGGGCACGATGAACGAGGTCTGGCGGGCTCGGGTGACCAGTTCCTCCAACACGAAACCGGCGTCCTTGGTAAAGATCTGGCGGTCCGGCCAGAACCGGATACGGGTCCCGCTGCGACCCTTCGCCACCCGCGCGCCCTTGCGGGACAGTCCACCTACCGGGGTGAACGGTGCCGTGGGTTCGGATCCGTCGAAGACACCCGGCGCGCCGCGCTGGAAACTCATGCCCTGCCGGCTCGGGGCACGGTCCACGTCAATGTCCATCCGGCTCGACAGCGCATTGACCACCGACAGGCCGACGCCGTGAAGGCCCCCGGTGGCCACATAGGAGGACCCTCCGAACTTGCCGCCCGCGTGCAGCTTGGTCGCTACCACCTCGACACCGGTCAGCCCGGTGCGGGGCTCTGTGTCGGTCGGGATGCCGCGTCCGTCGTCATGGACCTCCGCAGACCCGTCCGGATGCAGGGTCACCTCGACCCGGGTGGCGGCTCCGGCGAGCGCCTCGTCGACACCGTTGTCGATGATCTCCCACAGGCAATGCATGAGTCCCCGGGTGTCGGTGGACCCGATATACATGCCGGGGCGCTTGCGCACCGCCTCGAGGCCCTCGAGGACCAAGAGGTGCGCTGCGTTGTAGGTGTTGTCGGCGATGACGTGACTCCGGTGACTCGATATCTGGCGAACCATGCCGAACGGAATGGAAGCGGGATGGAACTGGTGTCCCAAATCTAACCGGCTTCGAGGCTCGGCGGTGGCAACGGCACACGGCCGACAGGACTGCGTGACAGGACCTCGCACGACACGCCGGAGCCTCAACCCCACCGTGATCGACTCGACAGGCATACCGTGATGTGGAATCAGGGGACACCGACGTCACCGACATGGTTGGATCGAGGTGTCTGGAACCTACGGACCAGATCGGGAATCTTGGACCGGTCCGGTACGTTGCACAAGGCACACGAGTGTTGAAGAAATGAGGCCGATGTGACCACTGCAGTAGCCCCGAGTTCGTCCCTGAGCGCCCTGGACCGTTGCGATCGTTGCGGCGCGCAGGCATACCTACGCGTCGAACTCCAGTCCGGCGGAGAGCTCCTCTTCTGCGCCCACCACGCCCGCGAGCACGGCGAGAAGTTGAAGGAGATCGCCGCGTCGGTCACCGACGAGACGCACCGTCTCAACGGCACCGACCCGGCTCCCGAAGCAGCCAACTGACCACAACGCACGTGTGGCCTCGGTGTATGCCGGGGCCACACTGCCATTTCCTCACCGTGCACTGCCATTTCCTCACCGTGCACTGCCATTTCGTCACCGTGCACTGTGCGCAGGCACACCTCGACCGCGACGTTCCGAACCCGGCCATCTCGTGACCTGGATCGACCTAGTCGTCGGTCTGGCCATCGCGGTCGGGCTGGTCTCGTTGATCGTCCCCATCTTTCCGGGTCTGCTGGTCGTCTGGGTTGCGCTGCTGGTCTGGGCCGTCCTGGAGAGTTCTGCGACCGGTTGGATCGCTGTCGGCGTGGCCTCCGCCGTCCTCGCCGCAGGGACCGTGGTGAAGTTCACCATCCCGGGGGGACGGCTCAAGCAGGCCGGCATACCGGCGTCGACACAGTGGCTGGGCGCCGTTCTCGGCGTGGTCGGGTTCTTCGTCGTCCCAGTGGTCGGCCTCTTGATCGGCTTCGTCCTGGGCGTCTTCGTCGCCGAGGTGCGCCGACTGGGGCCCAGCGCTGCCGGACCGTCCACAGCTCACGCCTTGAAAGCGGTCGGACTGTCGATGGTGATCGAGTTCCTAGCCGGCGCGATCGCAGCCCTCATCTGGGTCGCCGCGGTGGTGGCCAGATGATCGCTGTCGTGCTCGCCTTGGCATCGGCATGCGCCTACGGAATCTCGGACTTCGTCGGCGGTGTCGCCTCGGCAAAACTGCCACCGTGGGTGGTCGCTTTCGGGGGACAGTGCACCGCAGCCATCCTGGTGCTGGTCGCGGCAGCGGTCGACGGGTTCGCCCTTTCGGGCCCATCGATCGCGTGGGCTGTCGTGGCAGGCATTGGCAACGGGCTGGGCACGGTGTTCCTCTACCGCGGACTCTCCAAGGGCCGGATGGGCATCGTCGCCCCGCTCTCCGGGGTCTTCGCAGCCCTGGTCCCCGTGCTGCTCGCGGTCGGACTCGGCGAGCGTCCGGGCTACCTGGTCTGGCTTGGGATCATCGCCGCCGCGCCGGCGATCTGGTTGGTCGCCAGCGCTCCGGACCCCGGTCCCACCGACCTGGACGACCGAACACAGTCCTCAGCGGTACTCGACGGGGTGTTGGCGGGCCTAGGTTTCGGGCTCACCTTCGCGGGGGTCTCCCAGATCGACGAAGGCGACGGGCTTCTTCCGCTGGCACTGAACCAGATCGTCGCCGCCAGCGTCATCATCGTGGCCGCAACCCTGGCCGGCGCGCGCTTCCGGCCAACGCTGCGCGAACTGCCCGCCCCATTGGCCTGCGGTCTTCTCGGCGCGACGGCGCTGGTGCTGTTCCTGGTATCCACTCAGCACGGGCTGATCGCGGTCACCGCGGTGATTGCATCGCTCTACCCGGCTGCGACGGTGTTACTTGCCGCTCTCGCGCTCGGCGAGCGGATCCACCGCAGTCAGGCGGTGGGGCTGGCGCTGTGCGTCGCAGCGGTCTCGTTGGTGGCGGCCGGTTGACCGCCGCCACCGACGCCTGAACCTCAGTCCAGATAGTCCCGCAAGACTTGACTGCGCGACGGGTGCCGCAACTTGCTCATCGTCTTGGACTCGATCTGACGGATCCGCTCACGGGTCACGCCATAGACCTTGCCGATCTCGTCCAGCGTCTTCGGCTGACCATCGGTGAGTCCGAAGCGCATCGAGACCACGCCCGCCTCACGCTCGGAGAGGGTGTCGAGCACGGCGTGCAACTGCTCCTGGAGCAGGGTGAAACTGACCGCGTCGGCTGGGACGATCGCTTCGGAGTCTTCGATCAGGTCGCCGAACTCGGAGTCACCGTCCTCCCCCAGAGGAGTGTGCAGGGAGATCGGCTCACGGCCATACTTCTGGACCTCGATGACCTTCTCGGGGGTCATGTCGAGTTCCTTGGCCAATTCCTCCGGAGTGGGCTCGCGTCCCAGGTCCTGGAGCATCTGGCGCTGCACGCGGGCAAGCTTGTTGATGACCTCGACCATGTGCACCGGAATCCGGATCGTGCGGGCTTGGTCGGCCATCGCCCGGGTGATGGCCTGACGGATCCACCAGGTTGCGTAGGTCGAGAACTTGTAACCCTTGGTGTAGTCGAACTTCTCGACCGCACGGATCAGACCGAGGTTGCCCTCTTGGATCAGGTCCAAGAAGAGCATGCCGCGGCCGGTGTAACGCTTGGCCAGGCTGACCACCAGACGCAGGTTAGCCTCGAGGAGGTGGTTCTTCGCGCGGCGGCCGTCGTCGGCGATCCATTCGAGTTCCTCCAGGGTCTTGCCACTGAGGCGGCCGCCTTTGCCGCGCTTCTCCTCCGCGAAGAGGCCAGCCTCGATCCGCTTCGCGAGCTCGACTTCCATCTCGGCGTTGAGCAGCGGAACCTTGCCGATCTGCTTCAGGTAGTCCTTGACCGGGTCGGCGGTGGCGCCGGCGACGGTGACCGTCTGCTCAGGCTCGTCGGTCTCGTCGGCGGCCGAGATCACGAACGCCTCGGACTCCTTCTCGTCCGCCACGATCGTCGGATCGTTCTTCACGTCCTCCTCGAACTGGTCGTCCGGGACGTCGGGAAGGATCTTCTTGCCGTCAGGACCGACCTCGACCGCAGCAGTCTCGACGCTCTCCACGTCGTCCTCGATCTCGATCTCCTCGATCGCCTCGAGTTCACCCGGATCGACATCCGTCGGTTCGGCCTCGTCTGCAGGCTCGTCGGACACCGTCGCCGCAGAGGCTCCGAGGTCGGCTTCGGGGGAAACGGGGGCGGCCTGTTTGGCCGGCGCCTTCTTCGCGGAAGCTTTCTTCGCTGTCGCAGTGGACTTGCTCGTCGACACGAACACCTCTCGTCAAAATCTGGCGTAGGGCGCGGCAAGGCCCGGTAACGTCAAGAGCCGCGGTCTCCTATTCTGCCACGGCCTCCAAGCCGATCCACAAGTAGGGGCCTGTGGATGACTCAAGCGGACGCCGCGGATGTGCGGCATGGTTGGAGCCATGATCACCGAACCTGTCGAGCCGTCGATGCGCAGGGTGCTGCGCCGGGCCGTCTTCGACCTGGCGGCCAACGAACCTCGGCTGACCCGGTTTCCGCCGTACGTCAACGTCGGCACGCCGGGAGGCTTGACCCTGACCTTCGACGAGTCGGGTCAGGAGTTGACCGACCACACTTTCCGGACCGACGTCGTTGCTGCTCTGGTGCACCGAGCCCGCAAGGTCGACCCGGCCGTGCCGATGGTGTGGTTGACCCGCCCTGGAGGTCTCTCCCGAAGCGCCGACAGTGACCTCGGGTGGGGTGCAGCAACCTACGCGGCCTTCGCCGAGGCCGGGATGCTGGCCACCTACGTGGTGGTCACCCGGCACGGATGGCAGGACCCGTTCAGCGGCGTCGGCCAGAGTTGGGTCCGTCCTCGGCGCAGGTCGGGCTGACCCGGTCCAGCATCGCCGGATCCGCCGCAGTCTCCAACAGATCACCGACCAGCCCTACCAAACTGGTGCGACACCCGGTCGCCTTCTCCCGGTCCAACGCACACCACGCCAACGCACCGTTGCCCGCCCGCCAGGCAAGCATTCCTGTCAGCCCCGCAACCAAGGCAGTGGCCAGCGGCTCTGAGGCGGGTGCGCGGCGAAGCACCGCGGCCCAGACCTCGACGGCCTCGCCGCATTGCTGCCGGTCCAGGCCGGCCCACACTGCATTCCGCACGACGGGATCCTGCACCGCATGCAGGATTCGGGCCACGTCCTCAGCACTGAGCGACACCGCGTCCCGGGTGCCCAGCCAGCGGGAGAACTCGGATGGGTCGACGATCTCCGTCGACACCCCGGGCATCGCCTGGCTGACTGCGCCGGCGGCGACAGGGTCCGGTGCGACCGAGGCGGCCAGTTCCTCCCGCGACCCGAGCACGGCCCGACCTTCGAGCACGGCCTGGGCCGTGAACGGGTGCGCCGACGGGTCGAAGGGGACTCCCCACCGCGGACCCGACCGTGAGAACCACCGGCCCCCGGCCACCCGGATCACATCCAAGACCCCGATCTGCGCATCACGACATTGATGCTCCACCTCCCGACCCAACACCTTGGCCAGGCGCTCGTCGTCGGTGTAGACCACAAACGCCACCGCACTGGCAGCGTGCTGGACCGCTGGCGCGATCAGCGCATGTGCGACGTCACCGACGTGCCGGTCGTCGTCGGGCAGGTCGATGCGTGCGTGGAACTGTCGCGGCCCGGCGAGGGTCAGCATCACCAGGGAATCCGCAGGGGCGAATCCGATCAGGATCGGTACCAGCGCGACCAGGTCCTGAGGACTGCGCGCGGTGAACGTGGTCAAGTGAGGGTTCATGATCCCAGACTCAGCGCGACTGGCGTGACCCTGGGCCCGGGACGCGACCCGCCTGTGGACCCACGACGGTCGACCCGGAGCTGTGGACGCCGAACGGCACGCCGTCAGGGGAGCGGGGCTGTGTCGGCAGCCACGGATAGCGTCTTCCCATGGCATCAGGTCCCGGACGGCGCACCGAGGCATCGGTGCTGCACCTGGATCTCGACGCCTTCTTCGCGGCCGTTGAACAGCGCGACAAGCCTTCGTTGCGCGGAAAACCCGTCGTCGTGGGCGGGGTCGGCGCCCGAGGCGTGGTGGCGACCGCGTCCTACGAGGCCCGCGCCTACGGCGTCCATTCGGCGATGCCATCCCACCAGGCGCGAGCCCGCTGTCCCCACGCGGCCTACCTCGCCGGCCGCTTCGGGGCCTACCGCACCGCCAGCACTCAGGTGATGAAGGTGTTGCGCAGCGTCTCACCACTGGTCGAACCGCTGAGCCTGGACGAGGCATTCGTCGACTTGGCCACCTCCGATCTCGACGCATTCGATGTGGACTCACTCACCGCGTTCGCCACCGATCTCAAGACCCGGGTGGCCGACGCGACGGGCGGACTGACCGCCAGCATCGGTGTCGGCACCAGCAAGTTCATCGCCAAGGTCGCCTCGGATCTGGACAAACCGGCTGGTCTGGTCGTGGTTCCGGCCGGAACCGAAGTCGATCTGCTGCGCCCCATGCACGTTCGAGTCATTCCCGGAGTCGGTCCGGCCACCGTAGAGCGGTTGGCCCGGGTGGGGGTCGAGACTGTGGCGGACCTGGA
This sequence comes from Nocardioides sp., assembly GCA_051306135.1. Lineage (GTDB taxonomy): Bacteria > Actinomycetota > Actinomycetes > Propionibacteriales > Nocardioidaceae > Nocardioides. Next base: position 36,531 of record JBPPMQ010000007.1, read on the forward strand.
AACTCTCAGTCTGGACGAACTCGTCCGCGAACTCGGGCGCGCCCACGGCACCTGGATCCATTCCTTGGCGCGCGCGATGGACGACCGTCCGGTCGTGGCCGAACGCGAGGCCAAGTCCATCTCTACCGAGGGCACCTACGAAACGGACCTGGTCGACCGCACCCTGATCGCAGCGCTACTGACCGGCCACGCCCGCGACGTCGCCCGGCGGCTCGATTCGGCCGGCCACTCCGGGCGGACCGTGACCATCAAGGTCCGGCTGGCAGACTTCAGCACCCTGTCCCGTTCCACCACGTTGGCGTCTCCGACCAACTCTGCGGCCACCATCACCCGACTTGCCCAAGGCCTGCTCACTGACGTCGACACCTCGGCCGGGGTGCGGTTGCTCGGTGTCGGCGTGAGCGGGTTGTCCGACTGGATCCAAGACGACCTCTTCGGTGAGTCCACGGCCGAGACCACCGACGAGCCGACGCCCTCCGACCCCGGACCGGGTCGCAAGAGCGGTTGGGCGCCCGGCCAGGACGTCGTCCACGACGTCCACGGGCGCGGCTGGGTGTGGGGGTCCGGACGCGGTGTGGTCACCGTCCGATTCGAGACCCGCGACACTCCTCCCGGTCCGGTCCGGTCGCTGCCGATCGATGACCCGGCACTGAGACCGTGGGTCGAGCCGCCGACGGTCGAGGACGAACTCAACTCCTGACGAACCTGATCTGCTCACCCGGTCGCAGCTGAGCGCACTTCCACAGGTCCTCCCCACGCACCACCGCCACCACCGGATAGCCGCCGGTCGTGGGGTGGTCGGCCAGGAAGATCACCGGCTGGCCGTCGGGTGGAACCTGGATCGCCCCCAGCACCATCGGTTCGCTGGGCAACTCCCCCTGCCTGCGCTCCAGACCGCCGCCCAGAACACGCAGGCCGACTCGGTCAACGTCCGCTGCCACCCGCCATTCGCCACTCCACAGCGGACCCAGACTCACCACCCACTGGTCACGCGGCCCGACCTCGACCCGGATCGTGGCGACCTCGGACCTCGCACCGCGGGTCACCACGTCAACCGGTGACGGGCCGCCGACGACCGATCCCAGTGGAATCAGGTCTCCGGGCCGCAGCGGCGCCGGTCCCAGGCCGGAGAGTGTGTCGGTGCTGGCGGAGCCCAGCACCGACCCGGGGCGCAGGCCACCGCCGACGGCCAGGTAGGTCCGCGCACCGGTGGCAGGTGGGTCGATCCGGAGCGACGCAGCGGCTTCAAGCCACACCGGTTGCGCGAAGGCGACCGACCGGTCGGCGACCCTGATGACGGTAGCGGCGCCGGTGCCGGCCACCCAGCGAGACTCGGTCAGCCGAACGACCAGTCCGCCGAGCAGGACCTCGATGACCGGCGTACCCAGCGGGTTGCCCACCAGGCGATTGGCCAGATCCATCGCCGGACGGTCCAGCGCCCCCGATCGCGGGACACCGAGGTGGGCCCAGCCGACTCGTCCGTGGTCCTGCACCGTCGCCAGGGCACCGGTCTCAATCACCTGCAACGACAAAGCGCACCTCCGTGCCGGGTGCGAGCAGGGCCGGTTGCTCCCTCGTCGGATCCCACAGGATGGCGTCGGTGCGGCCCAGTAGTCGCCAGCCGCCGGGGCTCGCCGTCGGGTAGACCCCGCACCATCGGTCTGCGATGGCGACCGAGCCTGGGGGCACCCTGGTGCGCGGGGTCGACCGGCGACCGACCTCGGCCTCGGTCGGCAGCCCGGAGAGATAGGCGAAGCCCGGCGCGAAGCCGCAGAACACCGACGTGAACACGATGCTGGTGTGACGGCGCACGGCCGCCTCGACCGAGCAGTCCCACGCCTGGGCGACCAGGGCGAGGTCGGCACCGTCGTAGACCACCTCGATCTGGACCGGCTGGGTTGATCCCGGCGGGCCTGGTCCCGGGATCCAACCGGACAGATCAACCGCAGCGGGATCGACGCCGTCGATGAGGACTGTCCGGGCTGCGGCCACGACGTCATCGGCACAGATCGACCGTCGCAGCCACCCGGCCAGCGAGGCTGCGGTGACAGCGTCCTGCACTTCGATCAGGACTGCGGAGTCGCCGTAGCGCAGAACCCGCGGGCTCGGCCCCGCACCCAGGTCGCTCACGTGCCGGTCCCCGGACAGAAGGCGGTCAGCGTCCAACCTGCGGCGATGAGGCGCTTCCGCACCGCGTCGGCGTGAACCACGGCACCGGGAGTGTCCCCGTGCAGACACAGCGACTCCACGGAGTCGGCCAGCCTCACCGCTTGGGTGGTGATGGCGCCGGTGTCGGTCAGGACCGCTCCGGGCGTGTTCCGGTCCAGCAACAGTCCGTCAGCGCCGTAGCCGCGGTCGGGGAACCCCTCGGAGACCACCCTCCGCCCGGCGCCCGCGACGATGCGGGTCAACTCCCCCGCCATCCCGAGCACCGGCAGGGCGCCGGACCCGGCAGCGACCGCCGCCGCTTGGTCCTCATCCCACAGGGTGCGGTGGTAGAGCGCGCCGTGAGGCTTCAGATAAGACACCGTGGTTCCCGCTGACACGGCGATTGCCGACAGCGTGCCGACCTGATCAGCGACCTGCTCGCGCAGGATCGACGAATCGACGCGCAGCGAAACCCGTCCGAAGTTCTCCCGGTCGGCGTAGGAGACCTGTGCGCCGACCACCACTGCGGATGCCGCGGCCAGGTCACAGACCTTCCGCATCACGACGAGGTTCCCCGCGTGGTATCCGCACGCCACGTTCGCCGAGGTGACCACCTGCAGCAACCCGACGTCGTCGGTGACCTCCTCTCCGAGGTCCGCGTTGAGGTCGACGGAGGTCTTCACAGGTCGCGGATCCGGTGGTCGGCAGTGACCAGGTAGCCGAGCGAGTCATACAGGCTGCGGGCGGTCGGGTTGGCCGCAAAGACGTTGAGGCCGATACCGGTCATGCCGCGTTCGAGGGCCCGACCGGCGCCAGCGTTCATCACCGCTCGCCCGAGCCCTCGGCCCCGCATGGGCTCGCGCACCATGACGTTGTAGACGAACGCGTAACCGCGGGTGTAGTCGAGCCACAGCACCCCGACGTCGACGCCGTCGACCCACGCGGTCATCAGATCGGTGTCCGGGGTCTCCAGCCCACCGAGAAGTAGCGTGCTGACCTGTGTAGAAGCTTCGGCACGGGCCGTGTCCTCGGCCATCCCGGTACCGATGAGGTCTTGGATATAGTCCTCGATCTGCCAGGCCTGAAAGGCTGCGAACTCGGCCCGCGTCATCGGGGCGAGCACCACCGGGGTCTGCGGCCCAGGCACCGGCAGCGACCGGTGCATGTTGGTGGCCCGGGAGGTGAACCCGTCCAGTTCGCCGAAGGCCACCGACCACGGATCGCTCGGCACGACTTCGATACCGAGCGATCGAGCCTGCGGGTACTGCTCCAGCAAGGCCTCCATCAACTGGGCGGCCTGAGATCCGACAGGAGCGACGTGGGCCTCCACCAGCACCACGGTCGGCGCGCTGGAATCATCGATCACCCACACGGGACCGGCTTCGGAATCGAAGATGCCCAGTCGCGACCAGACCTGGTCGAGCGCCTGCTTGGACTGGGCGGACACCAGGTCCGGGTCGAGGACGATCGGCTCCAACTTCCGGGCCTGTCGTCGGGACCAGACGCGAACCAGGTGGTCACGGGCCGATTCCATCCGTTCCGAGTCCCACCTGTTCAACGACGCCATGGCACCATCATCGCCCACGAACAGCCTTGCTCCCCTCAACACCCGACCGGGAAATGGTGCCGACGGGACCTTGTCGGTTTCTGAGAATGAACTGAGGATTGAGGATTGGGGCAACTTCAGCGGGACCTCGCACGTCGATGCAGGTGAGGGAACATTCCTCACCGCTGAATCGTTGTCACCAATGTCCGCACCGACTCCCACGGTCCGGAGTGAAGGAGGCCCATCCCATGCCTGCAAAGACTTCAACGATGCGCGAGATCGAGGGGCGCGACTCGGTCGGTCTCTATCTCGACGAGATTGCCCGCGCAGACCTCCTCGACGCCGCTCGCGAGGTCGAATTGTCCAAGGCGATCGAGACTGGCCTGTATGCCGAGAACCTGCTGGCGACCGGACGAGTCGGACGTAAGGCCCCCGGCGGCGCCACCCGCGCCGAACTGGAGTGGCTGGCCGAGCAGGGTCAGAAGGCCGTTCAGGAGTTCGTCACCGCGAACCTGCGACTGGTGGTCTCGATCGCACGTAAGTATGGCCGTGCCCAGATGCCGATGCTCGACCTGATCCAGGAGGGCAACACCGGCCTGATCCGGGCCGTGGAGAAGTTCGACTACACCAAGGGCTACAAGTTCTCCACCTATGCCACCTGGTGGGTCCGGCAGGCCATCACCCGTGGGATCGCGCAACAAGCGCGAGTGGTGCGTCTCCCGGTCCACGTGGTCGAGGAGCTCAACCAGGTGGGTTCGGCCCGACGCAACCTGGAGCGCCAGCTCGGACGCGACCCCGAGCCGCAGGAGATCGCCACCGAGCTCGGCATGAACCTCGAACGGGTCCTCGACCTGATGTCGTGGGGCCGCGAACACGTCAGCCTGGACACCCCGGTCGATGAGGACGGTGACACTTCCCTGGGCGACTTGATGGCCCAGCAGACTGCTCCCGGTCCTGACGACACCGTGCTCTCGGTGGAGTCCCGCGAGCTGTTGGACAAGCTCGTCTGTCAGCTAGACGAGCGTGCGGCCGACATCATCCGAGCGCGCTATGGGCTCATCGACGGACGTCAGCACAAACTCGCCGACATCGGCACTCGCCACGGCATCTCGGCCGAGCGAGTGCGTCAGCTCGAGCGGGAGGCACTCCAGAAGTTGCGCACCCTCGGCGACCCCGACTTGGCTGCCTGACAGGCACCGAACCCCGCCGCGGGCCCGACCTTCTTTGTCAGGCTCCGCAGCAGTCAGGCTCGCGTCAGGTCGGCATAGACCGCCTCGACGCGGGCCTGAAGTTCGTCCAGGCTGCCGTCGTTGCGGATCAGATGGGTGGCCACGGCGCGGCGTTGATCCCGGGTCGCCTGGGCCGCGACCCGAGCTTGGGCATCGGCGAGGTCCATGCCCCGATCAGAGACCATCCGGCCCAACGCAGTCTCGACTGGAGCATCCACCACGATGACCGCATCGAAGGAGTCCGCTTGGCCGGTCTCGACCAACAATGGAATGTCGTGGACGATCAGGCTGCCGGGCGGCGCGGCGTGTTCGCGTTGCTGTCCGAGCGCTCGCACTCGTGGATGGATGATGGCCTCCAGTTCCGCACGGCGGGCTGCGTCGGCGAACACGACCGACGCCATCCGCGCTCGGTCGAGTGACCCGTCCGCGGCCAGCACCCCTGGGCCGAAGGCAGCCACGATGGCTGCCAAGCCATCAGTGCCAGGGGCGACGACTTCCCGGGCCAACTGATCGGCGTCGATGACGACTGCGCCGAGTCGAGCCAGCATCGCCGAGACGGTGCTCTTGCCCGACGCCACGCCTCCGGTGAGTCCTATCCGCACCAGAGCACCCTAGCCGGTGGCTGGCAGCCGGTGCCTACCCGCCGGTGCCTGCCTGCGGACACCGAGGGACCGGCCACGCCCCAGACTGAACTGCTGGACCGTCGCCGGAACGCACCGATGCCCCGGCGGTCAGACCGCCGGGGCATCGAGATGAGCTCAGTTGCCGCCGGTGAGCTTGTCGCGCAGGGCCTGCAGTGCCTCGTCCGACGCCAGCGAACCCTCGCTGGTCGCCGCCTCTGCAGAGGAATACGAGGTCTGCTCGCTGGCCTCGGCAGCGGCGACCTTGGCCTCGGCCTGCTGCTTGACGTGCGCCTCCCAGCGGGCGTGCGCCTCGGCGTACTGCTGCTCCCAGGCTGCCTTCTGGTTCTCGAATCCGTCGAGCCACTCGCCGGACTCGGGGTCGAAGCCCTCCGGGTAGACGTAGTTGCCCTGGTCGTCATAGGTGGCGGCCATGCCGTAGAGCGTCGGGTCGAACTCCTCCACGTCGGCGGCCGTCTCGGTCTCGTTGGCCTGCTTGAGCGACAGCGAGATGCGGCGACGCTCGAGGTCGACGTCGATGATCTTGACCATCACGTCGTCGTTGACCTGAACGACCTGCTCGGGGATCTCCACGTGACGCTCGGCCAACTCGGAGATGTGCACCAGACCCTCGATGCCCTCTTCGACGCGGACGAACGCACCGAACGGCACCAGCTTGGTGACCTTTCCGGGCACGATCTGGCCGATCTGGTGGGTGCGGGCGAAGTGCTGCCACGGGTCTTCCTGGGTCGCCTTCAGCGACAGTGAGACCCGCTCGCGTTCCATGTCGACGTCCAGCACCTCGACGGTGACCTCGTCACCGACGGTGACCACCTCGGACGGGTGGTCGATGTGCTTCCAGGACAGTTCGGAGACGTGCACCAGGCCGTCGACGCCACCGAGGTCCACGAACGCACCGAAGTTGACGATCGAAGACACCACACCCTTGCGGATCTGTCCCTTGCCCAACTGGTTGAGGAACCCATGACGGACCTCGGACTGGGTCTGCTCGAGCCAGGCGCGGCGGGACAGGACCACGTTGTTGCGGTTCTTGTCCAACTCGATGATCTTGGCCTCGAGGACCTGACCGACGTACGGCTGCAGGTCGCGGACCCGGCGCATCTCGACCAGTGATGCCGGCAGGAAGCCCCGTAGACCGATGTCGATGATCAGGCCGCCCTTGACGACCTCGATGACCGTGCCCTCGACGACTCCATCCTCTTCCTTGACCTTCTCGATGGTGCCCCAGGCACGCTCGTACTGAGCGCGCTTCTTGGACAGGATCAGACGGCCTTCCTTGTCCTCCTTCTGGAGGACCAGCGCCTCGACCTCATCACCCACGGAAACGACCTCGGAGGGGTCGACATCGTGCTTGATGGACAGTTCGCGGCTAGGGATGACACCTTCGGTCTTGTAACCGATGTCGAGCAGGACCTCGTCCCGGTCGACCTTGACGATGGTGCCGTTGACCAGGTCACCGTCGTTGAAGTATTTGATGGTCTCGTCGATCGCGGCGAGGAAGTCGGCCTCGGAGCCGATGTCGTTGACGGCCACCTGAGGCGCGTCGTAGTCGGGGAGAACCGGGTAGAGAGTGCTCGTCATAGGGAAAGTGATTCCTCGGTGGGCAAGAGTAGTAGTGAACAAATGACGTTCAAGGCTACGACGGGCGGTGCCTCGGAGTCCAACTGACGGCTCCAGGCGTCTCAGCGTCGCCGCCTGTCCGCCCGCCGAACCCCGCAGCCGGCCCAAGCGGTAGCGTCACCTCTGTGGACCCGATCGATGCCTTTCGTCGGCCGGCCGACGAAACCGAGTCGCGGCGCGCCAACCGCGCCGACTGGGACCGGTACGCCGATGAGTATCAGTCCAGCCACGGCGAGTTCCTCGGTGACATCGGCTTCGTTTGGGGCCCCGAAGGCACCCGCGAGGACGACCTGGGCGTCCTCGGATCGGTCGACGGCAAGCGAGTGCTGGAGTTGGGCTGCGGCGGCGGCCAGTGTTCGCGGTGGGTCAGGACTCGGGGCGGAACCGCGATTGGCCTCGACGTCTCCCACCGCCAACTGCAGCACTCCAGACGGATCGATGACCAGACCGGTGTTCGGGTGCCGGCGGTGGAGGCAACCGCGACCGCGCTCCCCTTCGCGGACCGGTGTTTCGACACCGTTTTCTGTGCCTTCGGCGCCCTTCAGTTCGTCCACGACATCGACCTCGCCATCGACGAGTGTGCCCGAGTGCTGCGTCCGGGGGGCCGACTGGCCTTCTCGATCACCCACCCGACCCGATGGATGTTCGTCGACGATCCGGGACCCGAAGGCCTGGTGGCGAGTCAGTCCTATTGGGACCGCACGCCCTACGTGGAGTCTGACCCCGAAACCGGGCAGACCCTCTACGTGGAACACCACCGCACCCTCGGCGACTGGGTCGGCCTGCTCAACAGGGCCGGTTTTCGGATCACCGACCTGATCGAACCCGAATGGCCGGCCGACCATGACCGAGTCTGGGGTGGGTGGTCGCGGCACCGGGGGTTGTTGACGCCGGGGAGCGCCATCTTCGGCGCGGACCTAGTCGACTGATCGACCGGCCCGCGCCGACGGCTCACGCCTTCGACGGCCGGCGCCTCACGATGAGCAGAGCGCCGATGGCGATCACGATCACCCCGCCGATGAGACCAACGAGCGGCAGCACGACTGTGACCAGGGTGAGGGTGGTGGCGTTGGCCTCGGCGTCGTCGACGTTCCTGGCGACCGTCTCGTCGGAGTATTCGACGTCGATGTCGAGCACCACGGTGCCGTCGGTGGTGGCCAGGGTCTGAGAACCGGTCTGGTCGATGAACGCACCGGTGAGTTGGTCGACCCAGAGGGTCTGGGCGGCGGTATAGGTGCCAGGGGTGTCCTCGGCGATATCGAGCGATGTCTCGGGGATGTCGACCTGGTATTGGTAGACCTCGATCCCCTGGATCTCCTGCTCGCCGACGTAGGCCGCAGTCGCGGTGCCGCCGATCGTCCCGTCCCAATACTGGTAGTCGCGCGACTCCGGATCGAAGGGGAACTTGTTGATCAGCCCCTGATAAGCGACCTCGGAGTCCGGGATGTACGCCGTCTGGTCGGCGACAGCCTCGGCGGTGTTCCGGTCGGTCGCGAACCTCTCGATCGTCGGTCCGCTGATGACTCGGTCGTCTTCCTCGGCGTTGGGACAGCTTTCGGTCGGAGGGTTGTCCTCATCGACCATGATGCAGCTCTCCTCGCGGAACGCTACGACGTCTGAGTCTGAGGCATCCGGGTCCGCCTGGGTGTGCACCCAGTAGGCCACCGGCTTCAGCGCGGTGATGTCTTCAGCGTCGACCAGTGCACCGCTGGCCTCGCCGGTCAGGCGAGTCCAACTGTCGGTGTCCAACGGTGTGCGCTTTGCGGCGTCTCCGGCCCAAAACAGGGCCACCGCGCCGACGAGCAACAGAAACGCACCCACAAGCAACAGCGCTCGTCCAGCCCACGTCTTCATCTCGACCTTCCCAGGTTGTTCGAACGAACCGGCGCACACTACTGCAGCCGAGCCACAAATGTGACACTCGTCTCATGCTAGTCGCTTGCGAGTCGTGTGGGATAGTCCCGGGGTGAAGGTCAACGTGCGCCCTGCAGGTTCCTGGGTCTTCTGGACGGCGATCGGCCTCATCCTCGTCCAGTTGGCGCTGCGTGGCTGGGCCATCTCACAGTCGTGGTTCCGGGTCGACGACCTGCAGATTCTCGCCCGGCTCAACAGCGAGGGCCTGTCCTGGGCCACCGCCTTCGAACCGTGGGCCGGACACCTGACGGTCATCAACTGGGTGCTGCCCTGGCTGACCATGCAGACCGGGGCCGACCCGCTCGACTTCACCCTTCCCGCCATCGAGGTGATGGCTTTGACGACCATCGTCAACGTCGGCTGTCTGGTCTTCTTGGTCACAGCCTTCGGGTGGCGCAAGGGCATCCTGCCGCCACTGGCACTGTTCTTGTTCAGCGCCGTGAACCTGCCCTCGTTCATGTGGCTGACCTCTGCGACCAACAAGTCGCCGGTACTCGCGGTGCTCTTCTGGGGCGGCGCAGCCCACCTGTGCTACTTGCGGAGCCGGCGGTTGACCTGGGCAGTCGTGACGATGCTTGTGACGACCTTGGGACTCTTCAGCTTCGAGAAGACCCTCTACGTCTACGTTCTCTACGCCTTTTTGGCACTGGGCTACTTCGCTACCGGCGACATCATCGAACGGCTGGTCCAGATATGGCGCACCTATTGGGCGGGCGTGGTCGTCTACAGCGTGGTCATCGGTGGGTATCTCGCCTTCTACGTGGCCCACTTCCTCAACTTCACCCCCGGCGACTCCGACGGGGCACCCCAGGCTGAACTTGCCTGGTATGCCTCGCTGAACATCGCCGCCGGCCTCGTCGGCGGACCGTTCACCTGGGACTTCCTCGCGCTCGAGGGCGGGGCGAAGCCAGGCGAGTTCGTCGGTCTGGTCTCGATCGCCGTCATCGTCACCCTGGCCGTCGAGCTGGCCAAGACCCGACATCGCTCCAAGCGGGCCTGGATACTCCCGGCGACCTTCCTAGCCGTCGACGTGTTCCTGCTCGCCGGGACCCGGGCCACCCTGACCGGGCCCGAGACCGTGGGCGCGATCTACCGTTACTTCGTCGAGATGTCGGCCGCCGCGGCGATCGCCCTCGCCCTCGCCTCGATGCCCCTGCGCGGCGCCCGAGAATCCGCCGAGCCACGCAGCGACAGCGCGCTGGTCGAAAGGCCGAAGCGAGTCGCTGCGGCCACTGCGGCCATGGCGGTCCTGGCGACGTACTCGACCGTGGCATTCGTCCAGGGTCGGGTCGACGCGGCCGACGAGAAGGACTTCTACGACCGACTGCGGGCGTCCGCGGCCAGTTTCGACGGACCGATCAACGTCCTCGATGTCGGTATTCCTTCGCGGGTGCTGTGGTCGGCTGCCTACCCGTACAACACCGCGAGCCGGCAACTCCCGCTCGTCTCCGACCAGGGCGTGTTTCCCGATGTCGCCACGAACAGCCTCTACATGATCAGCGACTCCGGAGACCTGCTGCCGGTCACCATCGATTCCCGGCGCACCCTGGCCGCTGGGCGTGACGGCTCGGTGTGCGCACACGCAGATGCCACCGGCACGCTACGGATGCCGCTCAGCGCCCCCGCCTTCGGTTACGGATGGCTCGTCCGCGTGGGGTATGCCGCCAGCGCCGACTCGGCGATGGTCATCCAGGCGGGCGATGCCACCTTCGAGACCGAACTCGAGGCGGGCTTCCACAGCGTCTTCTTCAAAGCCAACGGCGACCGTTTCGACGACATCTGGTTCACCGGGATCGATCCAGATGTGAAGGTCTGCGTCAACACGCTGGTGCTAGGCACGCCGCGCCCGATCGGCCAGAACCCGCTCACCGACGACCCCTACCTCCCGGACCCGTCGTTGGCCGGGACCGACGACGCCGCTTCCAACGACCTCGGCCCGACGACAGGGCCGACACCGTGAGCTCCCCCCTCCCCCACGCACCTGTCGCCCACACCCGCCTGCCGACTCTGGATGCCGTCCGGGCCGTCGGAGCGATCATGGTTGTGCTGACCCACTGCGCCTTCAACACCGGACGGATCAACGACGGCTGGACCGGCGCCGCCCTGTCGCGAATGGACTTCGGCGTCACCCTCTTCTTCGTGGTCTCCGGATTCCTCCTGGCTCGCCCGTTCCTCGCTGCGCGATTCGAGAACCGCCCCCGTCCGGCGACCGGCCACTATCTGTGGAAGCGGGCTCTGCGAATCCTGCCGCTCTATTGGCTCGTGGTCGTGATCGCGTTGGTGGTCGACCCGGCCAACAACGACGCCGGCCTCGACACCTGGCTCACCCACTTGACGCTCACCCAGATCTATCCGGACGCCCTACTGGCGAGCTCGGTGACCCAGATGTGGAGCCTGAGCACCGAGGTCGCGTTCTACCTCCTGCTGCCCCTGCTGATCTCCCTGCTCTGGGGTCGCGGCCCCGACACCCGACGAATGCTCGTGCTCCTCGCCGGGCTCGGGGTCGTCGGCCTCGGGTGGTCGGCGTTCGCTCCCTCGGTGATCGGTGGGCACGCCGGCCAGTGGCTGCCCGGCTTCCTCCCCTGGTTCGGCATCGGCTTGGCCTTCGCCGTCTGCTATTGCGATCCGGCGGCCAAGGCCCGCCTCGACGACATCGCCGCGGACATGACCGGGTGGTGGATCGTCGGTGCGGGCCTGTTCGCCGTCGCCTGCAGTGACCTCGGCGGCCCGCGTCTCCTGCTCACTCCGACGCCGTGGGAGGGCTTGACCAAGTCGCTGCTCTACGGCGCCGCGGCGGCCTGTCTGTTGCTCCCGCTCATCTTCGGCGACCCCCTGGGCAACCCGGTCAAACGAGTGTTGGCCGGGCCGGTCCCGACGGCTCTCGGCGAGATCTCATACGGCATCTTCTGCATCCATATGCTCGTACTGATCCAGGGCATGCGCCTGCTGGGAATCGACGACTTCACGGGGCGGTTCGAGCTCGTCACGACGTTGACGCTCACAGTCAGCATCGTGCTGGCCGGACTGTCCTATCGCTTCGTGGAGAAGCCGTTCCTCAACCTCAAGGATGTCGGCCGGCTCGCCCGGAGGGACCCGGCGACCAACGACCCGGCGACGACGCAGAGCGACACCAGCGCGGCTCCCTGACTCAGACCCTCGGGTAGCGACTCCTGGGGCCAGATCCGCAGCGCCGCACCGACACCGAACGCGGTGCCCGCAACCACCCCGGCGGCACTGCTTGGAAGGCGACGTACGGCGCCGGCACTGTCCAAGCGGGACCAACGCAGCAGCGCGAACGCTCCGATTCCGAGCACCAGCCCTGGCCATCCGCCGAGCCAGCCGAGGAGGGCGGCGGCGGCGACCGGGGTGGTCCAACCGCCGACACCATCGGTCAGGGATGGGAGGTCCGAGCTGGTCGAACCGCGCCGCCTCAGGGCCACCGCCAGTACGGCCAGCAGCCCGAGCGCTCCGACACCGAGTGCGATCCGGAAGGTGGCGTCCGGCGGATAGTCGAACCGCACGGTCACCTCGACGCCGGCCGGCACCACCCAGGCCTGTTGCCACCCCGCCACCCGGGTGGGGGTGAGCGTCTGGTCGCCGATGCGGGCCCTCCAGCCGTCGTTGAAGTTCTGTGGGAGTGCGAGCACGCGGGCCGACTCCGACGCTGGCAGCGAGACACTTTCGGGCATGCCGTCGGACGCCCGCACGACGGGCACGGTCACCGCTGAGATCGGAGGTGTTCCGGTGCGCCCGAACTGCAGCGTGTCGACCCGCCAGCGATCGGTGGGTGCGGCCACCACGTCGGTCTCGCCGTCCGGCAGGACCAGGCGGTCACCGCAGATCCGCAGTTCGACAGTTCCGCCTCGCAGCGCTTCAGCCAGATCCATGGTCACCGCCGTGTCGAGGACCGTGCCACCGACGACGACCTCGGGACCTTCGCCACAGGCGGAGACGATCGGCTCCTCAACCAACGGGAGGCCGTTGAGGAGGATGTCGGAGGCCCCCACCGGCAATGGGACACCGGTTTCGTCGAACGCCTCTTGGACGTCCACGATCGTGATCGTCAACCTCTGGACCCGCCAGGACGGAAGGTGAACGGTTCCGTCGGTGGTCGGAGTCAGCAATGCCCGACGTGAACCCGAAACCAGACGCACCCGGCTCGCGGTGCTGATCGCAGCGCTGTCGATCGCGGCCAGCGTGACTGTGTCCACCCGACGCGGCGCGTCGAACAGCACCGTGATCCGTGGGTGGTCCTCAGACGAGCGCCAGTAGGTGGCCGGGTCGCCGTCGGCCAGTGCGATCCGGGACTCGGCCACGTCGACCACGTTGGTCGACCGGCCGCGGATGGCGAGGCCTGCGGACTCCAGCACGGCTGTGGCGACAGCGGAGGACCGGCGTAGCGACGCGGTGCCACTCAGTTCGTAGGAAGCCGCACCCCGAAGGCTGAAGGTCCGGGCCAGAGTGTCGCCGTCCTCCCCCGACCACGCGCGAAGTGGGTCGCAGGCGACCACGTCTGCGACCAGCGGGCACCGGAGCGGTTCGCGGTCTCGTGCCAGTTCGATCCGATCGACCTGCGCGCCGGCAGGTGGCTCCGGCAACGCGAGGTACCGCTGAACCTCGACCCCGTCCAAAGCCAGTTCCGCCAGGCCCCACGAGCCTTGCGGTGGACCACCCACGGCGGTGACCCTCAGCGAGTCGACATCGGGCAGGTCGATCGGCCAGGTGACCTCCTCGCCTGGCAGCGGGGCCTCGAACTCAGCGGTCTCGCCGCCCGCCTGGATCCGGATCCGGCCGACCAGCGCCGATCCGGGAGCGATCCGAAGCGAGACACTCGCGACGTCGTGGGGACCGTCGAGATCCACCTGGATCCACTGACCGTCCGGGGCGGTGCGTTCGGGGGTTCGCCACGCGGTCACCGGGTCTGCGTCGAAGGCGGCCATCGGCGCCGTGCCTCGGTCGAGCGGGAGACCGGCGTCGACGTAGGCCCCCGACGAACTGGCCGTGACCGAGGTGGCGCCCCTCACCGTCTCGACAACCTGCCAGCGCTCCTGGTCCGGCCCGAGACGGTGGAACGTCTCCGCCCGATCCTGCCGAGGCGCCGAGCCGGCCGGCTCGGTGGCCCCGCTGTTGAGGCGGACCCCCTGGAACGCCATCTCGCGACGCCGCAGGGTGTCGGTCAACACCACGTGAAGACCGCCGACGTCAGAGGTCTGCGGATCCATCGTCGTGACCGCCACACCCGCCCCCGGCGCACCGGCCACTAGCAGGTCGACCGGGACGATGCTCGCGTCGGCGGCACCGTCGAGCACACGGAGCACCTCCACTGAAGGGAAGGACCCAGTGAGTCCCCCTGCGCGCACAACCCGGCCGACCTCGTCGGACAGGAGCACCGGCGGTTCGCCCACCGACGGCCCGAAGTCGGCCACCGGCACCAGGCCCGGCACATTCTCCAGCGCCGCATGAAGATAGGCCGGATCGGGTGCACCCGTGACGAGCCGGTTGAGGTCGTTGCGCACCACGAGCAGCCCGACTCCTGCTTGGCGAAGCAGATCCACCAGTTCGGGATCGGGCCGTCCCGACTCGACGATCTCGGTGATGCGGTCCAGCAGCACGACGAGGCCCGGCTGGGTGAGGGGCAGCACGTTGCGCGACCCCCACGAGGACGTCGCCACCGGTTGGATGACGTCGTCGTGAGTGCTTCCCCAGGCGTAGTCGCCGAACGGGGACGCCGGGACCACCAGGGCGATGCCGTCCTCGGCCCGCGAGTCGAGGTAGCCGACCGCCTCGTTCCAGTACGCCGGCGACTCCTTGAACCCTCCGGGTGGGGCGACCGTGTTCGTCAGCCAGGGCAAGGTCAGACCACAGAGCACGATGGCGGACGTGGCCGTGACGATCCGACGGACTCGGAGGTCCGACCGCACGGCGGCAGCGATGACCGCCAGCCCATGGGCCGCCCCGATGGCGAGTCCAAGTCGCAGGGTGCCGTCGAACTTGTGGGAGTTGCGCAGCGCAGCGAGCGCGCCGTCGAGGCCATCTTGGCGCTGGTCGGCCCAGAACCCGGAGACCGAGCCCACATACCCGAATCCGACGAGCGCGACCCCGACGAGCACGCTCCACGTCGCGAACCGGCGGTGCGGTCCGGCCAGGCAGACGCCAAGGAGCCCCACGGCCGCCACCACCGCCGCGTCGAGCAGGACGAAGGGGGTGGTGAGTAGCTGGACGCCGGCCGGATAGGCGGCCCCGGAGGCGTAGGCGACCCAGTCCGAGGTGCCGAGGAGTGTATCGGTCAGGCCTGTGGTCGACTGGGTGATCGCGGAGCTTTCCATATAGCCCAGGATGGGCGGGCTGTAGCGTCCGAGGAGGGCGAGCGGTAGCAGCCACCACAGGCACGCCAGCACGGTGAACCCGCCCCACCAGCACAAGAGCCGCAGGCGTCGCGGTCCGGGAGAACGGGTGAAGATCCAGATGACCCCTATCGGCAGGACAGCCGCCGTTGCGGTCGCGTTCACCCCGCCAGCGCAGGCGACCGCCAGAGCGGCCACGGCGCCGACACGAACCACGGACCCGCGCCGCGACCCATGAATGAGCGCTAGCAACACCCAAGGAGCTACGGCGGTCGGCCACAGTTCCACCGAGTTGGCGCCGAGGATGGTGGAGAATCGCAACGACAAGACGAACGAGGCGGCCGCAGCCACCTGCGTCCACCCGGTGCCGACCGGGAGGGCACGGAGCACGTACAGAACCCCGAAGAAGGCGACGTTGAGGAGCAGTGCCCACCAGAGTCGCTGGATCACCCACTCCGGAAGCCCGAGCAAGTCGCCGACGCCGAAGAACGGACCCATCGGCCACAGGTAGCCATAGGCCTGGAAACGGATCTGACCGAACGCCTGACCGGGATCCCACAACTGGGTGCTGAGCCCCAGGAACCGCCACGGAGCAGCCACCAGGTCGAGTTTGGTGTCGGCGACGATCCGGCCCGTCGACTGAGAGAAGGCCAGCGCAGTGATGATCACCGCGTACCCGATGAGGCGAAGTCGGGAGGTCGCTGCCACAGCCCGCTGAACCCCTGGAGAGGCATTCGCGGCGGTTGGCACGTGCGAACACTACAGGCCGCGCCGCGCCGCCTGTGAGGCCCATCACATTCAGGCTACGCTCAGGCTATGGTAAGGAAGCGAGATGGCCGAAGTGACGAGGTGCACGGCCGCAGAATCGTCATGTTCAGCTGGCGCGACACCGCGAACCCCGAGGGCGGCGGAGCAGAGATCTATCTCGAGCGAATGGCCGTCGGATTGCGCGACCGCGGCGCGACGGTGGCGATCTTCTGTGCCGCCTACGACGGCGGTGCGCGCGACGAGATCCGCGACGGCATCCGCTACGTCCGCCGGGGCAGCCCGATCACGGTCTACCTGTGGGGACTGTGGCTCCTGCTCAGCCGACAGTTCGGACGAATCGACCAGATCGTCGACGTCCAGAACGGTCTGCCCTTCTTCACCCGCCTGGTCACCCGCAAGCCGGTCCGAGTCTTGGTCCACCACGTCCATCGAGAGCAATGGCAGGTCGTGTATCCCGGCTGGCGCGGACGACTCGGCTGGTGGCTGGAATCGGTGGCGGCGCCCCGGGTGTACCGGCGTGATCGCTACATCACCGTCTCGAATGCGACCCGAGGTGAACTCTGCGACGTGGGGGTCGACCCGGACCGCATCGACATCGTCCATAACGGAACCGACGTTGCGATCGGTTCCGGAGACCGGACGCAGCACCCGAGCATCTGCGCGGTGAGCCGGCTGGTGCCACACAAACGGATCGAGTTTGCGATCGACGCCGTGGCCGACCTGCGCGCCGAGATGCCCGACCTCACGCTGACCGTGGCCGGCTCCGGCTGGTGGCAGGACGCCCTCCACCAGCACGCCGTCGCCCGCGGGGTCACCGACCTCGTCGATTTCGCTGGCTGGGTCGATGAGAAGACCAAGGCCGACATCTACGCCCGCTCCTGGGTCATGGCCATGCCGTCGCTCAAGGAGGGCTGGGGACTCGTCGTTTCTGAGGCCTCGGCTCACGGCACACCGGTCGTCGCCTTCCGCAGCGCCGGGGGCACCACCGAGTCGGTCGCAGATCAGGAGTCAGGGCTGCTGGTCGACGACTACCGCGAGTTCGTGGCGGGGCTGCGAGACATCCTCACCGACGATGTGTTCCGCAAGGAGTTGTCCGAGGGAGCGCTGGAGCGCTCCGGCGAATTCAGTTGGACCAGGTCGCAGGAGCGTTTCTCTGCACTTCTCGGCGGACAACGCTGAGGGCCGCGGCGGCCGCCGACCACCAGTGCGAACCTCCGAAATGACGATCCGCCGCTACTCCGACTGCCCGTAGCTCGCCGTCGTGCTCGAAACGTCTCCGGGAGTCTCGCTGCTGCTGTTCAACGTGTTCGACACCAAGCCGAACACCGTGGCACCGCCAATGGCACCGCCGATCAGAATCGCTGCCGCTGCGCTGATAATGGCCCGCATAGTGTGACCTCCCTCTCATTCGTCGCCATCATAACAGTGGACCCGCCCACGTCACCGTCGGGACGCGTCTTTCTTCAGGCGCCGCCTCAGTCCGAGGGCGACCGTGGCGCCGAGGAGCAGGACCGGTGCCGACCAGCCGATGCCGATCATCCAGGGCCGCCAACCCGTCACGCGGGAGGCAGGCCCGACGTCATCGAGTTGGAGCACCTCCAGCCCCCCGTCGTCGGACTGGGTGATCACCCAGCCGATTCCGATCTGTGCCAGGGCTTCGAGCCGGGCGTCGGATGTCGGCAGGCGGAGGGCCTTCCGCACGGCCATCACCGTGGGATCCTCACCGGCGATCACCGTCCCGCTGACCACGAGATCGTCGGAGACAACGGCAGACGGGGTCAGCAGTCGGGGCAGCGGATCGGTCACCGGTCGACCAACGAAGGCTGGGGTCCGGTAGTTCGAAAGGGGTAGGTAGAGCGCATCGCCCTCGCCTGAAGGCACGACTGCGCGCGCCTGGAGCCAGGGGTCCGGATAGTCCACTGCCGTCAGGTCACCTCCCAGGCCGGCTACCGCGTCCGGCAACGTCATCACCGGGACCAGCGCAATGCCTGCGGCGAGCGCGACGCGCGTGGTCCGCTCGGACACGGCGCTGGTCACTGCGAGAACGCCGTGCCCCACGAGTACCGCAAGCAGTGGCACGCACAGCAGCAGCATGCGGGAGGAGTCCCGCAAAACCCCGAGCCCTGGGATCGCCTCCCCTAAGGCGGCGATCACGTCGGGGGCAAACCAGCCGACCACCGCAAGGCCGTAGCCCACGCACCACAGCACCACCATCGGTGCGACGGCCGACGGTTCGGTGCTGGTGCTCGTGCGCGCTCGCCGCCACCCGGCCGCGGCCAGCGCGACAAGCCAGACCACCGCAACCCACGCCAGCAGTCCGCCGCGCGAGGACGGGACGACGTCGAGGTTCCAGATCCCGCCGAGCGTCAAGGCTGCCAAGGGAAAGGGAAGCCCGTCGGCGTTGCCGGCGAACAGGTCGTAGCCGCCGGCGTCGGCGGCCACGCTCACATGCGCCAGCCCTGCGGCGATCCACGGCCCTTGGGCCACCAAGGCCAGCGCGATGAGGCGGCGACCCACCGTGCCACGACGCCAGGCGATCGCTGCGACAGCGACGACGGTGGCCAGTCCCGCACTCGCGCTGAGGCTGGCCACGACCAGCAGGAGCGGCAGGTGGGCGGGGAGTCGCCGGGACTGCACATGGGCCCTGGCCGCCATCAGCACCCAGGGCAGGGCGCCGTACCCGACGAGCAGCGGCCAGTGGCCCATGCCGAGCCGTTCGACGACGTACGGGTTCCACACAGCGAAGCCGGCGACCACAATTCGGGGAGCAATGCCTTGCGGAGCCAGTCGCGCGTAGCCGACTCCGGCGCAGACCAACGCTCCGAGCAGCGCGATCTTCTGCAACATCATGGCGGGAACGACCTCGTCCAACACTGCGACGATCGCGTCGGACGGCACTGCGCGCGGCACGGCCGTGCCGAGACCCAGCACGTCGGCGCGCAGGGTCAGATCGGGAACCCACACCATGTCGCGCAACAACACGAAGCCCGGCGCGAGGGCCGGACCCAAGAGGGCGGCGGCGAGCAGGAGACTCCACCCGGCCACCCACGTATCTGTGGCCGACAGCAGTCGACCGACTCGCGTGCGCTCCATTGCCGCGCCACTGTAGGGCAACGACCGCTCGCCACGGCACTTTGGGACCCCTGCGGTGACTGCCAAGGCGCGCTCGGGCCCTTTCAGCCGTTAGAGTCACCGCCGTGACTTCCGACGACGGCGACCACGGCTCCCCGCCGGTCCCACCGTCTGTGCGCAGCGCCCGACTCAGGCAACTGGTGGAGACCGGCGGCGTGATCGCGGTGGCGATCATGGTGATGAACGTGGCGACCTACGGCTTCCAAATGGTGGCCGCCCGACTCTTGGGGCCCGAACA
>JBPPMQ010000016.1:0-3856 GCA_051306135.1 Nocardioides sp.
TCGCGTCCCCCTGCGGTCCAGTTGTCGGCCTGCGCGTGGCGGTCGGCTCCCAACGCGTCAGCCGCTGGGGTGAAATAGAGGTAGTTGTAGGGAAACAGGGTCGCCGAGTCCACCACCGGCACCACCAGCGCGACCGCCACGACGCCCGGCGCCACCAACCGGGGCCACTTCGCCTCGCCCGCGCGCGTGACCAGCCACTGCGCCCCCACCGCAGCCATCACCGCCAACGCTGGGAGGCTGAGCAACAGTTGACGCAGGTCGCCGTCCAGCGGTGTCCCGAACACCACCGCAGCCACGGGGAACACCAACAACTGGGCACCCACCAGGGACCAGCGGATCCATTGGGGGTTGCTGCTGCCTCGGGCACGCCACACCCGTCGAACCACCGTGACCAGGCCGAGCACGGCCAAGAGCCCGATCAGGGTGGGCAGATAGATCCCGAGCCGATCGGTCAACCAGGTGCGGTCATGCACATCGTCGTTGTAGGTCGCCGAGCCTGAGAAGGACTCGGTCATGGCCGTGATCGGCTCCCCGAAAACGTTCGGGTAGAGCGCCAGGCAACCGGCCAACCCGATCGCGACTCCGGCGAGGCTCTCCCCTAGTTTCCGGGGCCACCCGCCGGCCCCTGACCAGCCGAGGCCGACCAGCATCACCGTCAGGCTGACCAGCAGACCCGCCCACATACCGGGACGGGTGCCGATGGTGACGAAGGTTCCGGCGGCGAGGAGCCCGACCACCGCTAGGCGAATACGCCAATCTCCCGCCCGCTCTCGCAGCACGAGCACCAGGCCGAGAGTGACCAGCGTGTAGCCGGCCGCCACCGGCGGATCCTTCACGTTGAACATCGCATGCCCGGTCCACAGCGGAATCGCCACCAGGCAGGCGGCCGCGACGATCCCCCATCCCCAGGACCGCAACAGGATCCGGCCGAGTGCGATCACGGCGACCACGGCCAGCAGGCTGATGAGGGCGACGCCCAGATGTCGCGTCAGATAGGCATCAGCAGACACGGTCGCCTCACCGGCCCGGTCGGTGCCCAAGACTCTGTTCCACAGGTGCAGCAGTCCGGTGGTGGCTGGCCCGTAGACGTATTGGTCCGAGGTCTGCGGCGACGGTTGCCCGTCGACCTCCTGGAAGTCGGCGACATACCAACCGGACTCGAGCCAGTTGTTGAATCGTTGGACGTGATAGGGCTCGTCGGTGGTGACCCCCGTGGTCACCGCCCCCGCGAACAGTGTCAGCAGCGCGGCGACCAGGACGGCGCAACTGATTCCGAGCAGTGCTCGGGGCAGCTTCACCGCGGCGCCTTGGCCTCATCAGACGACTGGCTGCGGGCATAGACGATGAGTTCTGCGAGGAGCCCGAAGACCACCAACTGCACCCCGACGACCACGAACAGGACACCGCTGGCCAGCAGCGGTCGCCCGCCGATGGAATGTCCGAGGGCGACCTTCTCGACGGTGAGCCAGGCCAGCGTCGCCGAGCCGGCCAGGAAGCTGACCAGGCCGATCCCGCTGAACAGGTGGGAGGGTCGGTGTTCATACGACATCAGGAAGCGAACCGTGAGCAGGTCGATGAACCCGCGCCAGAACCGGGCGACGGTGTATTTGGTCGACCCATGCATACGTTCGTGGTGTTGGACCGGGACTTCGGCCACCTGGAAACCCAGCCAGTGCACCATGACGGTGAGATAGCGGTGCAGTTCGCCATACATCATCGGGGAGACCTCGGCGGCGACCTGGGCTGTCATCGCCTTGAACCCGGAGTTGAAGTCGCGGCCCGGTGCACCCGAAAGCCACCCGGTGACACGGTTGTAGACCTTCGAGGTGTTGCGCTTGATGAACTTGTCGTTGCGGTGCAGGCGGGCCCCGGTGACCAGCCCATGACCCAACGCCAACTCGTCGATGAGTCGCTTGAGTTCGGCGGGGTCGTCCTGTCCGTCGGCATCCATCATCACCACGGTGGTCGCACCCCCGTCGAGAGCGGCGCTGAAACCGACCTTCAGTGCGGCCGCCTTGCCCTTGTTGCGTCCCTGGGAGATGAGTTCGACCCCAGGGTCGAGCCTCGACAGTTCGTGGACCACCTGCGCGGTCGCGTCGGTCGACCCGTCGTCGACGACCAGCAACCTCGCGTCCGGATCGATCGCGGTCGAGTGCTCCCGGATGCGCGGCATCAGATCCGCAAGATTCTCGGCTTCGTTCCATGCAGGAACCACAATCCACAGCACCGTTAGACCTCCTGTTCGGGTCGCAGTCTCTCAGCAAAACCTGCCACGAACACAAGTGCCGCGTCCGGCGTGGTGAAGCAATTGTGTCGGAGCCCGAACCTAGGTTCGAGCAATGACTTCCCTTGCGGCCACCGAAGGCGCCCGTGGAGCGCCGCCCCGGTGGGGATCCCAAGAGTCGCTGGACGACCTGGGACGCCCACTGAGCGAGGTGACCTTCTGCGTGGTCGACCTGGAGACCACCGGGCCGAACAGTTCGGGTGGAGATCGCATCACCGAGGTCGGGGCGGTCAAGGTGAGAGCCGGACAGATCTTGGGCGAGTTCCAGACGTTGGTCAATCCGCACCAGCGGATCGCGCCCTTCATCGCTGTGCTGACCGGGATCTGTGACTCGATGGTGGCTTCGGCCCCGGGAATCGATGCGGTGCTCCCCGCCTTCCTCGAGTTCGCGGGCGACTCCGTGCTCGTCGCCCACAACGCACCCTTCGACGTCGGCTTCCTGAAGCAGGCGGCCTCGGAGTTGGGCTACCGATGGCCGGGGTTCGAGGTTGTGGACACCGTCAAGCTCGCACGTCACGTGGTCACCAAGGACGAGGCTCCCAACCACAAGTTGGGCAGTTTGGCGAAGGTGTTCCGGGCAGAAACCACGCCGAACCACCGTGCCCTGGCCGACGCCCGAGCCACCGTCGACGTCCTGCACGGCCTGATCGGTCGGCTCGGCGGACTCGGGGTGCAGACACTGGAGGATCTACAGGGCTATTCATCGAAGACCTACGCTGCCCAGCGGCGCAAACAACATCTGGCCGACGGACTCCCCCACGCACCCGGGGTCTACCTGTTTCGTGACCCGACCGGACAGGTGCTCTACATCGGCACCTCCAAGGACCTCAAAGCGCGGGTGCGCAACTATTTCACCGCCTCCGAGACGCGCTCACGGATCGGTGAGATGGTGCGTCTGGCCGACCGGGTCGACCATGTGGTCTGCGCAACCCAGCTGGAGGCGGCCGTGCGGGAGTTGCGGCTCATCGCCACCCACAAGCCGCCCTACAACCGGCGGTCCAAGTTTCCCGAGAAATCTCACTTCGTCAGCCTCACCGACGAAGCGTGGCCCCGTTTGACCGTGACCCGGCAAGCCGGGACCCACGCGCCGGTGCTGGGACCTTTTCCTTCCCGCAAGGCGGCCATCAGGGTGGTGGACATCCTCGAATCGACCTTCCCGATCAGGCGCTGCACCCAGCGTCTCCCACTGGTCCCGGCCTCGACCGCCTGTGTGCAGGCCGAACTCGGCCAGTGCCTCTCCCCCTGCGACGGGTCGACCGACAGCGACACCTACGCGCAACTGATCCGGTCGGTCGGCGCCTCGTTGAGCCATGACCTCGAGCCGGTCGGCGAGTTCGCCGACACCCGGATGCGACAACTTTCAACCGAGGAACGGTTCGAAGAGGCGGCCCTCATCCGGGATCAGCAAGCCGCCTATGCGACCAGTGTGCGGCGGACCCAACAACTGGCAGGGCTCTCCGCCGTCGCCGAACTGGTCATCGCCCAACGCGTCGACCTGGGCCGATGGGAAGTCCACGTGATCCGCCACGGACGGCTCGCCGCGGCCGGGGTGATCCCCACCGACGCCAACGC
>JBPPMQ010000039.1:0-8008 GCA_051306135.1 Nocardioides sp.
CCTCCGACGACCGAGAGCCCGTCGAGGGTCGTCAGCGCCTCGGCGACCGCGCGGGTGCCGGCGGCGAAGGCCGCGATCTCGAAGACTCCCATCGGACCGTTCCAGAAGACCGTCTTCGCGTCGGCCAGGGCTGCCGCGAAGGCGGCGGCTGATTCGGGTCCGATGTCCAGGCCGAGGGTGTCTGCCGGGATCGCGTCGGCCGAGACGACCCGGGCGGAGGCCTCGTCGCCGAAAGAGTCCGCGACCACGATGTCGGTGGGCAGCACGATCTCCACGCCGGTCTGCTCAGCGCGATCGAGATAGGACCGGCAGGTCGGGATCTGGTCCTCCTCGAGAAGTGAGGTGCCCACCTCGTAGCCCTGAGCCTTGAGGAAGGTGAACACCATGCCGCCGCCGATGAGCAGTCGGTCGGCCTTGGAGAGCAGGTTGTCGATCACACCCAGCTTGTCGGACACCTTCGAGCCGCCGAGCACGACCACGTAAGGACGCTCCGGATCGTCGGTCAAACGACGAAGTACGCCGATCTCGGTCGAGACCAAGCCGCCCATGGCCACCGGTTTCCCGGCTTCGCGCAGCAGAGCGGCCACGTCGAACACGCTGGCCTGCTTGCGGTGCACCACACCGAAGCCGTCGGAGACGAAAGCGTCGGCCAACGCGGCCAGTTCGGCTGCGAACCGTCGGCGGACAGCCTCGTCTTTGGAGGTCTCGGCTGGGTTGAACCGGACGTTCTCCACCACAGCGACCTGGCCCTCGGCGAGCGCCGCTAGTGTTGCTTTGGCCGAATCGCCGACCGTGTCGGTCGCGAACGCGATCGACTGGCCCAGCAGTTCACCCAGGCGAGCGGCGACCGGCGCCAAGGAGTACTTCGGGTCGGGGCTGCCGTCGGGACGCCCCAGGTGAGCGATGACGACCACCTTGGCACCGGCAGCGGTCAATGCCTTGATGGTCGGCACCGAGGCGCGAATGCGTCCGTCGTCACCGATCACGCCATCTTTGAGCGGAACATTCAGGTCGGAGCGGACCAGGACGGTCTTGCCCCGGACTTCACCCAGACCGGCATACTCCCCCACGATCAGAGGGTCTCGCCGACGAAGGAGATCAGGTCGACCAGGCGGTTGGAGTAGCCCCATTCGTTGTCGTACCAGCCGGCGACCTTGACCTGGTTGCCGATGACCTTGGTCAGCGGCGCGTCGAAGATGCACGACGCCGGGTCGGTGACGATGTCGGAGGACACGATCGGGTCCGTGGAGTAGCGCAGGAACTTGCCGTCCGCTGCAGCCTTGACGATCGCGTTGACCTCCTCGACCGAGGTTTCCCGGCCGGCTTCGAAAGTCAGGTCGGTCAGCGAACCGGTCGGGGTGGGGACCCGCAGCGCATAGCCGTCGAGTTTGCCTTTGAGTTCGGGCAGCACCAGACCGATGGCTTTGGCGGCACCGGTCGAAGTCGGCACGATGTTGATGGCCGCGGCCCGGGCGCGACGCAGATCCTTGTGGATGTTGTCCTGGAGGTTCTGGTCTGCGGTGTAGGCGTGCACGGTGGTCATCAGGCCTTTGACGATGCCGAGACCGTCGTTGAGTGCCTTGGCCATCGGGGCCAGGCAGTTGGTGGTGCAGGAGGCGTTGGAGAGCACGGTGTGGGTGGCCGGGTCGTAGAGCTCGTGGTTGACGCCCATCACGATGGTGATGTCCTCGTTGGAGGCCGGCGCGGAGATGATGACCTTCTTGGCCCCGCCAGCGTCCACGTGAGCGCGGGCCTTGGTGGCATCGGTGAAGAATCCGGTCGACTCCACGACCACGTCGACCCCGAGGTCGCCCCACGCCAAGTTGGCGGGGTCGCGCTCAGCGAAGGCTTTGATCTCGCGGCCTCCGACGATGATCGAGTCTTCGGTGGAGCTGACGTCCTCGCCCAGGGTGCCCAGGATGGAGTCGAACTTGAGCAGGTGCGCCAACACCGAGTTGTCGGTGAGGTCGTTGACACCCACGATTTCGATGTCGGCGCCGGACGCCTCCACCGCACGGAAGAAGTTGCGGCCGATACGACCGAATCCGTTGATACCTACCCGAACTGTCACTGTTGCTCCTGATCTGAGGCGTGAATGGCCGGGGGCGTGCTCGGTGCCCCACGCAAAACCCTAGCGCCTTGTCAGATCCGGATTGCGGCGGCCGATGTTAGCGTCCAGTCGGTGGGCAGGGACGGGGCCCGATCGGTCAGCGACGGTGACGCGGATCGCTGCGACGCCGCCACTGCTGTGAGGGGCAGGTGTCCATCACCATCGGTATGCCGGCTCGCTCGGCACGGCCGAACGCGTCGACGTCGACGACGCCCAACTGGAACCAGATGCCCTTCGCTCCGACCGCGATGGCCTCATCCGCGAAACCACCGGCCGCCTCGGATCGGCGGAACACATCGACGACGTCGATGCTGAACGGCACCTCGGAGAGACTGGCGTAGACGGTCTCACCGAGCACCTGCTTCTCGCCGTCGGCGCTGGGGTGGATGGGCACGATCCGCTTGCCGTGCCGTTGCAGATCCTCGGCGATGGAGAAGGCGGTGCGCGATGGATCGCCGGACAACCCGACCACGGCCCACACCTGACATCGGTCGAGCATGAAGTTGATCGCGGCCGGATCCTGCCAGCCGTCGGCGCCTACAGCAGTGTCAGCCATGGCAGTCAACCATCGCTGTCAGTCATCGGCGAGCATGTCCGGGGTCAGCGACGCCTCGGTGTCGGGGATGCCGAGTTCCTCGGCGCGCTTGTCGGCCATGGCCAGCAGTCGACGGATCCGGCCGGCGATGGCGTCCTTGGTCAGCACCGGGTCGTGCAGTTGACCCAACTCCTCCAGGGAGGCTTGCTTGTGCTCCAGGCGGAGCTGGCCGGCCATCTTGAGGTGATCGGGCACCTCGTCGCCGAGGATCTGGATCGCGCGGTCGACCCGGGCTCCGGCAGCGACTGCGGCGCGGGCGGAGCGACGCAGGTTGGCGTCGTCGAAGTTGGCCAATCGGTTGGCGGTGGCGCGCACCTCGCGGCGCACCCGGCGCTCCTCCCAGGCCATCAGGGTTTCGTGGGCACCAAGTCGGGTGAGCAGTTGACCGATCGCGTCGCCGTCTCGAATGACCACCCGGTCGACCCCGCGGACCTCACGGGCTTTGGCCGAGATGCCGAGTCGGCGGGCAACTCCGACCATCGCCAAGGCTGCCTCGGAGCCGGGGGCGGTGATCTCCAGCGAACTCGACCGGCCGGGTTCCGTCAGTGAGCCATGAGCCAGGAACGCGCCGCGCCAGGCGGCGACCGAATCGCAGATCGGCCCGGAGACCACGCCCGGCGGCAGTCCGCGAACCGGTCGTCCGCGCTGGTCGAGCAGACCGGTCTGGCGGGCCAGGGATTCCCCGTCGCGCACCACCCGGACGATGTAGCGGGTGCCCCGGCGCAGACCTTGGGCCTGCACGGTGCCGAGTTCGGACTTGTGGCCGAAGACCTCGCCGATGTCCGTGCGCAGTCGGCGAGCGGCCGCACCGGTGTCGAGTTCCGCCTCGATGACGACCCGACCGTTGACGATGTGCAACCCACCGGCGAAGCGCAGAACGGTGGCCACCTCTGCCTTGCGACAACACGTCTTGGTGATCGCCACGTTGGCGATCTCTGCCTTCACCTGACTCGTCATCGCCATGGTGCGAGTTTGTCACGTCCGTCAACAACCTGCGAGGTTCGCCGGCGAGGCAGACACGCCCGGGGTGTTGGTCTCCACTCCTCGGCGCGTCAGCCGCCGAAGATCTGGGTGTAGGCCGACGCCAGTTTGGCTGGGTCGTGGCGGGGTGACCCGTCCCCGACGGCCAGGTCCGAGACCAGAAGCTTGGCTCCGGCTGCAGCCGCCAAGGCTTCCAGGTCGGGCAGTTGCGCACCGACGGCGACCTCGTCGGCCAGCACGGTGTCGATGTGCAGCGCCGGGGCATGTTCGAGCAGGACGGCGAGGTGGTCGGCCGGGCCGAACCCGCCGGTCTCGCCGGGTTGCTCGGCGAGATTGAGGGTGACCACGACGTGGGCCGGTGTGCCGAGCAGCGCCTCGCGCAGGGCCGGCACCATCAGGTGCGGGATGACCGAGGTGAACCAACTGCCCGGCCCGAGCACGACCCAGTCGGCGGTCGAGATCGCCTCGATCGCCTCCGGTGCTGCCGGCGGGTCGGAGGGAATCAGGGAGATCGAGTCGATGACCCCGCCGGTGGTGGCGATCTGGACCTGGCCCTGCACCGAGGTCAAGGCGTCGGGGTGGGCCGGGTCGAGGCCGCGAACCTGGGCGGTGATGTCCATCGGACACAACGCCATCGGTAGTACCCGGCCCTTGGCGCCGAGCAGGCGCCCCACCAGATCCAGGGACGCCACGTGATCACCGACGATCTCCCACAACCCCGCGATGAGCAGGTTGCCGACCACATGCCCGCGCATCTCTCCATCGCCCGCGAAGCGGTGTTGCAGCACCTTCGCCCAGGTCTCGCCATCGCTGTCACACAGGGCGGCGAGCGCCATCCGCAGGTCGCCGGGTGGCAGCACCCCGAACTCGTTGCGCAGTCGTCCCGAGGATCCGCCGTTGTCGGCGACCGTGACGACGGCAGTCAGCTGGTCGACGGTCAGGTCGTCGACCAGCATGCGCAGCGCCGACAACGATGCGTGCAACCCGTGTCCGCCACCGAAGGCGACCACCGACTGGGCGGTCTCGCGCATCGTCACTCCCGGCCGAGGTCTCGGTGGATGGCTCGCGCGGTCAGCCCGAGCGAAGCCAACCGCCGGGCGATCTCGGTGGCCATCGCCACGCTGCGGTGCTTTCCGCCGGTGCATCCGATGGCGACCCGCATGAAACGTTTACCCTCGCGCAGATAGCCTTCCGCGACTCCGGCCAACAGGGGGACGTAGCCGGTGAGGAACTCCTCGGCGCCCGCCTGGGAGCGCACGAAGTTGGCGACATCCTCATGCTCTCCGGTGTGGGCGCGCAGTCCCGGCACCCAGTGCGGGTTGGGCAGGAAGCGCATGTCGGCGACGAAGTCGGCGTCGACCGGAATGCCGTACTTGAACCCGAAACTCAACACCGTCACCCGCAGCCGCACGTCGTCGGGGGTGCCGAAGAAGTCGGCGATCCGGTTGGTCAGTTGGTGCACATTGAAGGCGCTGGTGTCGATGACCAGGTCCGCCTCGCCCTTGAGGTCGGCCAGCGCGTCCCGTTCCCGGGCCAGCCCGTCCAAGAGTCGGTCGTTGCCTTGCAGCGGGTGGGGGCGGCGGGCGGCTTCTTGGCGGCGAACCAGCACCTCGTCGCTGGCGTCGAGGAACAGCAGCGTGTGTCGTCGGGTCAGCCGGGTGAGCACCTCACGCAGGGAGTCGAAGAACTCCCCGGACCGTACGTCGACGACGACGGCGATCCGCTGGTGGCGGCCCTTGGTCTCATCGACGAGTCGGACCACGTCACCCAACAGGCTGGGCGGCAGGTTGTCCACGACGTAGAAGCCGAGGTCCTCCAGCTCTTTGGCGGTGGTCGAGCGACCGGCTCCGGTCATCCCGGTGACGACGAGCAGTTCGCCGGCTGCGGGATCGGGTTGGCGGCTCGGGGCGAGGGGTTCAGTCATCGAGGATCTCTCCGGTCGTCATGTTCACCGACACTGTGCCAGACGCAGCCTTCTCGGCGCTGTGCCGTGCGACCGCGTCCTTGATGGCTGCCGCGGTGGTCGGCCCGATGCCCGGCACCAGCGCCAGGTCGTCGAGGTCGGCTTCGCGGAGCTTCTTCATCGACCCGAAGTGCTTCATCAGCGTTTTGCGGCGCACCTCTCCCAGGCCAGGAATGTCGTCGAGCAGGCTCTCCACCATCGATTTCGATCGTCGGCTGCGGTGGTGAGTGATGGCGAACCGGTGGGCCTCGTCGCGGATGCGTTGGAGCAGGTAGAGGCCCTCGGAGGTGCGCGGCAAGATGACCGGGTCTTCGTCGCCGGGGACCCAGACCTCTTCGAGTCGTTTGGCCAGTCCGCACACCGGGATGTCGGTGATGCCGAGTTCGGTCAGGGCCTGCACGGCGGCGGCGACTTGGGGTTGGCCGCCGTCGACGACCACCAGGCCCGGCGCATAGGCGAACTTGCGGGCGCGGCCCGTGTCGGCGTCGACGAGGTTCTCTCGTTCCAGGTCGGCCCGTTCGTCCAGGAGGCGTTTGAAGCGACGGGTGATCACCTCGTGCATGGACGCGACATCGTTTTGGCCGTCCACACCTCGGATCACGAAGCGTCGATATTCGGACTTGCGGGCCAGGCCGTCCTCGAAGACGACCATGCTCGCCACCACCTCGGTGCCCTGGAGGTTGGAGATGTCGTAGCACTCGATCCGCAGGGGCGCCTCGTCCAGGTCCAGCGACTCGGCGATCTCCTCCAGCGCCTTGTTGCGGGTGGTCAGGTCGGAGGCGCGGCGGGTTCTGTGCAGGACCAGGGCCTCGCCCGCGTTGCGCGCGACGGTGTCCATCAGGGTTTTCTTGTCGCCACGCTGGGGCACCCGGATCTGCACCTTGGCACCACGCAGTTCCGCCAGCAGAGTCTCTAGGGTGTCGGCCTCGGGCGGCAGTTGAGGCACCAGGATCTCGCGCGGGATCGTGTCCCATTCGTCGTCGGTGCCGGCATACAACTGAAGCAGGAAACCCTCGACGAGCTCAGCGGTGCCGGAGTCGTCGGTGCGGTCGGCGACCCAGCCGCGCTGGCCGCGGATCCGTCCGCCGCGGACATGGAAGATCTGCACGGCAACCTCGAGGGGGTCCTCGGACAATCCGATGACGTCGGCGTCGGCCCCGTCGCCGAGCACGACGGCTTGCTTCTCCAGCGCACGCTGCATGGCTTGGAGGTCGTCACGCAGGCGTGCTGCCTTCTCGAAGTCGAGGTCGTCGGAGGCGGCATACATCTGTCGTTCGATGCGCTTGAGGAATCCGGAGGTCTGCCCGCCCATGAAGTCGCAGAAGTCGTCGACGATTTCGCGATGCTCCTCGGCACTGACTTGGCCGACGCAGGGGGCAGCACACTTGCCGATGTAGCCGAGCAGGCACGGTCGGCCGATCTGCTGGGAGCGTTTGAAGACGCCGTTGCTGCAACTGCGCATCGGAAAGACCCGCAGCAAGATGTCGACGGTCTCGCGGATCGCCCAGGCGTGCCCGTAGGGCCCGAAGTAGCGGGTGCCCTTTTTTTTGGCGCCCCGGACGACCATGACCCGCGGGAACTCCTCACCGAGGGTGACCGCGAGCCAGGGATAGGACTTGTCGTCGCGGTATTTGACGTTGAAGCGCGGGTCGAACTCCTTGATCCAGGAGTATTCCAGTTGGAGTGCCTCGACCTCGGTGTTGACCACGGTCCACTCCACGCTGGCCGCAGTAGTGACCATGGTGGCGGTGCGCGGGTGCAGGTTGGTGATGTCTTGGAAGTAGGAAGTCAGCCTGGAACGCAGGTTGATCGCCTTGCCGACGTAGATCACTCGTCCGGACGGGTCTCGGAACCGGTAGACACCGGGTTTGGTGGGGATCTCGCCGGCCTTGGGGCGGTAACTCAGGGGGTCGGTCCGGCGCACGTCGCAAGCCTAGTTCGTCGCCCGGACGGTGCCGGATGCCGCGAGTGTCAGGTGTCGGGGGTTGCGGGTGCTCGGGTGTGAGGGCGCTGGCGGCTCAGGCGATCGGAACGATGACCCGGCCGAGCGGTGCGAAGGCGACCGGGATGAGCTTGAAGTGGGCCAGTGCCAGCGGGATGCCAATGATGGTGACGCACAGCAAGATGCCGGAGAACAAGTGGCCGATGGCGAGCCACACGCCCGCGAGGATGATCCACAACACGTTCCCGATCACCGACGCGACGCCGGCATCGCCCCGCGAAGCCAAAGTTCTGCCGAAGGGCCACAGGGCGAAACTGCCGATCCGGAAGCAGGCCAACCCGAAGGGAATCCCGATCATGGTGATGCAGCACAGCACCCCGACAACCAGGTAGGCCAGGAACATCTCCAGCCCGCCGA